>DATHBT010000160.1:0-15149 GCA_035295985.1 Pyrinomonadaceae bacterium
CTCGAAGTGCATCAACGCCCTGAGGCGAGCGGTCGAGTTGTTCGTCTGGTGCTGGAATCGGCGACAGAGCCATAAGCAACAACACCCGCGCTATCCGAGCAACATCATCGACTTCGTCTCATGTCTGATTTAGTCACTCCCTCCAACTTTCGCTCCGCCTCGTCTCTGCGCAGCAGCGCGCTCAGCCGCCTCCTCAGTGCTCCCGGCATCGACGAAACCTCCCTCCCAGCCTAAGCGTCACGCAGGATGGCCTCGACCGCGCCCGCGAAGCGCTCCCACGCCTCCCGCTCCGCGTCGAGCCGGCGGCGACCGGCGGCCGTCAACTTGTAGAACTTCGCCTGCCGGTTGTTCTCCGAGGCCCCCCACTCGGCCGAGATCAGCCCGCCCGCTTCCAGGCGGTGCAGCGCCGGGTAGAGCGCGCCGGGCGTTACGGTCAGCACCTCGCCGGAGACGAGCCGGATGCGCTGCATCACGTCCCAGCCGTTCAACGGGCCGGAGCGCAACAGGCGCAGGACGAGCAGTTCGAGCGTGCCCTGCTTCAAGAGATCGGTCTTCTGTCCCACCATGTCTCTCCTCTATGCGGCCGATAGGAGCGGGATTGTAGCGCCACTCCTATCGGACGTCAATAGGAATATCGCCCGGAGGCGCGGCGGACGCGCGGCCGGCCCCCTCCCGCGCGCCGGCCCGCGGCACGGCGAGAGATTTTACGGAACCCCGGCGGATGCTTTGACGTTCTAGGCTTCGACAGTGTTATGCTATGACCGTCTAGGCATAGGTTAATCGTCGGGAGGGACTGTCTCGTGGGCGAAACCGATCCGAGGGCGGGGCTGCTTCAGGGCACGCTCGACATGCTGATACTCAAGGCCCTCTCTCTGGGGCCGCTGCACGGCTACGGGGTTATTCAGCGCATCCGGCAGATGTCGGACGGGCTGCTCGAAGTCGAGCAGGGATCGCTCTACCCGGCGCTCTACCGCATCGAGCAGCGCGGCCTCGTCGACTCCGAGTGGGGCACTTCGGAGACGGGCCGCAAGGCCAAGTTCTACAAACTTTCGCGCGCCGGCCGCAAACAGCTCCAGGTAGAGGAGTCCAACTGGGACTTGCTCTCGCTGGCGATCTCTAAGGTGATGCAGAACGGTTGAGGTTGCGTCCATGAGCTGGAAGAGGGTCTTGGCGGCGCGGCTGCGCGCCCTGCTGCGCCGCGGGGAGGTCGAGCGCGACATAGACGAGGAGTTTCGTTTCCACTTGGAAGAAGAGACCGAGGCGAACGTCCGCCGCGGGATGGGGCCGGAGGAGGCCCGCCGGCAGGCGCTCAGGAGTTTCGGGAACCTGATCCGCGTCAAAGAGGCGGCGCGCGACGTGAGGGGGGGCGGCATGGCGGAAACTTTACTCAGGGATTTGCGCTACGGCGCGCGCACTTTGATGAAGCGGCCCGGCTTCACCGTGGTCGCCGTGCTGACGCTGGCCGTCGGCGTCGGCGCGAACACGGCCATCTTCTCCGTCGTCAACGCCGTGCTGCTCCGCCCCTTGCAGTACCCGAACGCGGAGCGCATCGCGGCGGTCGAGGAGCTTAACCAGAGGGGCGAGCGCGTGCAGGTGACGCCGGCCAACTTCCTCGACTGGCGCGCGCAGAACACGGTCTTCGAGCAGCTCGCCGCGATCTACGAGCGCGCGTCGAACCTCTCGGCCGGCGGCGAGTCCGAGCGCGTCGATCTGGCGATGACCTCGGCCAACTTCTTCGAGGTCTTCGGCGTGCGCCCCATGCACGGTCGATTCTTTTTGCCCGAGGAGGAGACGGCCGGGCACGAACCCGTCGCCGTCCTCAGCCACGCGCTCTGGCAGCGACGCTTCGGCGGCGACCCGTCGGTGGTGGGCAAAGGCGTCACGCTTGACGGTCAGGCTTATACGGTCGTCGGCGTCGCGCCGCCGGGCTTCCAGTACCCCAACAAGACGGAGGTGTGGCTGCCGCCCTACCAGCGCGTGCCCATGCTCGGCCCGCAGCAGGACATCGAGCGGGCGCGGGGCTTCGGCTTCCTGAGCGCGGTCGGGCTGCTCAAGCCGGATGTGACGGTCGAGCGTGCGCACGACGAGATGACGGCCATCACGGCGCGGCTGCGGCAGCAGTACCCGGAGACGAACAACAACCGCTTCAACCGCGTCGTGCCGCTCCGCACGTTCCTCGTAGGCAAGAGCGGCACGGCGCTCGTGCTGCTCATGGGGGCGGTGGCGCTCGTGCTCCTGATCGCCTGCGCGAACGTGGCGAACCTGCTGCTGGCGCGCGCGGCCTCGCGCCAGAAGGAGATCGCCGTCCGGATCGCGCTCGGGGCGACGCGGCTGCGCCTGGTCGGGCAACTGTTAGTCGAGAGCGTGCTGCTCGGTCTGGCGGGCGGCGCGGCCGGGCTGCTCCTGGGCTGGTGGGGCGTCGAGCTGTTGAAGGGGCTGCTGCCCGCGGACTTCCCGCGCGCGCAGGGGATCGGCGTCGATCTGCGCGTGCTCGCCTTCACGCTCCTCGTCTCGCTCGCGACCGGCGTCGTCTTCGGACTCGCGCCCGCGCTCCAGTCCACGCAGCTCGACGTGAACGAATCGCTCAAGGAGAGCGCGCGCGGTTCGGGCGGCGGCTCGCGCCGGGCGCGTCTGCGCTCGCTGCTCGTCGTCTCGGAGGTCGCGCTCTCGCTCGTGCTGCTCGTCGGGGCGGGGCTGCTTTTCCGCAGCCTCCTGCGCCTGCACGCGGTCGAGCTGGGCTTCCGCCCGCAGCGCCTGCTCACCTTCAGGCTCGCCCCCACCGGCCCGAACTTCCGCGAGGACGCGCAGTTCACCGCCTTCTACGACCGGGTCGCCGAGCGCCTCAAGGCTCTGCCGGGCGTGGACGGGGTCGGCGTCATCAACACGCTGCCGCTTAAAAAGGGCTGGACGACGAGTATCATGGTCGAAGGCCGCCCGCCCCTTTCGCGCGACAAGTGGCCGCAGGTGAACTACCGGAGCGTCAACCCGGACTACTTCCGCACGATGAACGTCCCCCTCGTCAAGGGGCGGCAGTTCGACGCGCGCGACGACGACAGGCACCCGCGCGTGGTCATGGTCAACCAGGCGCTCGCGCGGCGCGACTTCCCCGGCGAGGAACCCGTCGGCCGGAAGATCAACTTCGGCCTCGTCGGCGCAGACGGGCAGCCCGTCTGGTTCGAGATCGTGGGCGTGGCCGCAGACGTGCGGAGCCTGGAGCTGAGCGCCGAGCCTGTGCCGGAGATTTACACCTCGTACCTGCAAGACCCGTTCGCCTCGATGTTCTACGCCGTGAGCACGGCGGCCGAGCCGGCGGGCCTGATCCCTGCGGTGCGCGAGGTCGTCCGGCAGGTTGATAGGGGCGTGCCGCCCGCCGAGTTTAAGGAGATGGAGCGGATCGTGGACGAGGCGGCGGCCGAGCCGCGCTTCAACTCGGTGCTGCTCGGCGTCTTCGGCGCGACGGCGCTGCTGCTCGCGGCGGCCGGCATCTACGGCGTCATGGCTTACGCAGTCTCGCAGCGGACGCACGAGATCGGCGTCCGCATGGCCCTGGGCGCGCAGCGGCGCGACGTGTTCCGGCTGATCATGGGGCAGGGCGCGCGACTGATCCTCGCGGGCGTCGCCTTCGGCCTCGTCGCCGCGCTCGCGCTGACGCGGCTGATGAAGGGACTGCTCTTCGGCGTGACGGCGACAGACCCGCTCACCTACGCGGGGATCGCCGCCTTCCTGATCCTCGTCGCCTTCGTCTCCTGCTACCTGCCGGCGCGGCGGGCGACCAAGGTCGATCCGCTCGTCGCGCTCAGGTACGAATGAGGCGGGCGCGTCTGCGAGCTTGAAGCCAAGTGGCGCGCCGCCGGGCGGCCGTCCGCTTCCCCCGGCGCGGCGAAGGGTCTTACAGGTAGCTCAGCCACGCCTCGCGCCGCCGCCGTTTGAGGCGGGCGAACCAGCGCGTGGGGAAGTAGAGAGCCACGACCACGCCGATCCAGACTGTGTAAACCACCCACAGCCCGTAGCCGTAGTCGGGCGGCAGGTGCCCGCCCGCGAATGCCTCCTTCACGCGCGGGCCGTAGCGCGCGATGGCGAAGACGATAGCAAGAATCTGGATGAGGTAGAGGTGCAGGACGTAGTAGAAGAGCGGCGCGCGCCCGAAGTTGACGAGCAGACGGGACAGGGGACCCGCCCCGCGGTCGAAGAGGCGGAGCGCGATGATCGCGGGGCCGAGCGTCATCAGCAGGAAGAGGAGCGAGGGCGGGTACTTCTGCGTGTTGACGAACGAGAAGAGGGTGAACAGCCCGCTCTCCTGAAACGCCCACGGGCGCGGGTCGCCGTAAAAGTTAAGGGCGCGCAGAACCACGAAGGCGAGCGTCAGCCCGACGCCGAGGCGGAGCAGCAGTCGGCGGCGACGCTCGCGCTCCAGCAGGAGCACGCGGCCGAAGCCGTAGCCGGCGGCCATCACGCCCACCCACGGCAGAAGCGGGTAGAGGGGGATGAACAGCCTGCCCGGCAGGGGTTCGAGCGGCTCGCCCGTGTGGAGCAGCGACCACAGCCAGCCGAGCGGGCCGAAGCTCTCCGCAGGGACGGGGTCGAGCAGGTTGTGGAGCGCGACGACGGCCACGCCGAACGTCGCGACCGCCCACGCGGGCAGGCGGACGAGCGCCGAGAGCGCGACCATCGACCAGCCGATGGCCCAGATGACCTGCAAGGGCGTGATGCGGTAAGTCGGATCGAACGTCCAGGCAAGGCGGATCACGGTCAGCTCAAGGAGCACCAGCCACAGGCCGCGCGTCAGCAGGAAACGCGACAGCTCGCCCCGCGTCTTCCCCCGCGCGCCGGAGAGGAACGCGCCCGTGCCGGCGAGGAAGACGAAGACTGGGGCGCAGAAGTGCGTCACCCAGCGCGTGAGGAAGAGCGCGGGGCCAGCCCGCGAGAGATCGGTCGGGTCGAACAGCGGCGTCGCGTAGTGCAGGAAGTCGCGGACGTGGTCGAGCGCCATGACGACCATGACCAGCCCGCGCAGCAGATCGACGGAATCGAGGCGCGTGCGCGACTCCGCGCTCCCGCCCGGTTGGGCCGCGCCGCCTGACGCCGCTGCGCGCGTAGTTTCATGCGGCGCGGCGTCAGTCGTCACCGCCGTTGCTGTGTCGCGGGACATCACGGCCTCTCAGCGGTAAATGAGCGGAGTCCCCGAAAGCGCCTGAAGGAAGAGCAACAGAGACACGACCGCGTACAACACGCCTATCGCCTTGACCCAGTTGGCGGGATTCCTTATGCGTTCGGCGACGCGCGGCGAAGAGAACAGGTAGCCGACGAGCGGCAGCGCCTGAAGGGCGTGTAGCCCGACGAAATGCGCGATCCGCAGGTCGCCGCCCCTCGTGCTCCAGTTAATCAGCGGCAGACCCGGCCCGCCGTCCGCAACGCCCACGCTGTGCGCGTGGAGCCTCACCATCGCGAAGCCTTCCAAACTCGCCAGCAGAAAAATCAACAGCCCCAGCCGGATGCCCCACAGGTACGGGGCCGGGACGGCCGTTTCGCCCCTCCAGAACCTGAACGCCGCGTAAGAGACGGCCGCCGTGTTGACGACGATCATCAGACCCATGATCCCCACTACCCCGGCGTTCGCCACAGAGGAGAAGTTGAAGTGCGAGGTGGTGCCGCGGGCCGCTTGGAGTGTGATGAGCACTGTCTCCGCCGTGATCGTGAGGGCCACGAGTTGGCTGATTCGACGCCGCGCGCCCGCGCTCGCGGGCAGGTGGTAGAAGAGCCAGCCGACGGTCAGCATGTAAACGGCGTTGGCGAGCGTGAACTTGATCGGCTTGATCCAGGGGTTGATCCCGGTCACGAGCCGGTCGTCGAAGGGGACGGCGGCCAGCATCAGCGGCACCAGCAGCAGGTGCGCGACCGAGACCCAGAACAGGAGCGGGTCGCGGCGGCGTGCCTCTTCGATCAGGCCGGACACCGGGCCGGCCGCCTTCGGGGCGGTTTCGTTAACAACGGCAGACATTCCCATTACTCCTTAAATTTCAGGGCATTAAGTGTCGCGTCCGCACCCTGCCCGGCCAACTCGGCCGAAGACCCTACGCGGGGCATAACCGCATTCGCCCGAACAAAGTAAATATACGTAACAGCGTTAACCAAATGTTCAAAAAATTTAAGTCCGCCCCAGCCCGTCCCGGATCATGCGCATGGCGAGGTCGGCGCTCTCGCGCACCTGCTTTTTGTTGAAGCGCTTCGCGCCCGCCAGCGCTAGGGACGTGATGCCGTGCACCACCGCCCAGATGACCGTGCTCGTCGTCTCGGGGTCGCCCCGCCTGAGGGCGCCCGACTCCATCGCTTGCTCCACCGACTGGCGCAGCACCCCGAAGGAGTCGATCATCGGCCCCTTCTGCTCCGCGCGGCTGTCGAACAGGAAGTCGGAGCGCTGCATGAACATCATCCGGTAATAGACGGGGTTCCGCAGGCCGAACTCTATGTAGGCGTGCCCCAGGGCGGCAAGGCGCTCGCGCGGGTCTTCGCTCGACTGCGCGGCCTTGGCGAGCTGCCGGCCGAAGCGGAGGAAGCCGTCGTGGACGATGGCATAGAGGAGGTCGTCCTTGTCCTCGTAGTAGCGGTAGATGGTGGTCGCGGAGTAGCCGATGCGCTCGGCGATCTGTCGCATCGACAGCCCCTCGTAGCCGTGTTCGAGGAAGAGCTCCCCGGCGGCGTCGAGTATGCGCCGGCGCAGATCATCCTTCTCCCGCTCGCGGCGGCGGCGGCTGACCTCCCGGAGCCGCTCCGCCTGTGTGTTCGGTTGACCCATACAAGCACCGATAGCGTAACGCCGTTACTCAACATAACAAAGAAAACCCGCCGCGTCAATCCTCGACCGGGCGGCCGGCCTTGTGTCTCTTTCAGCCGCCCCGCGCCGAGGGGTGTTAGCGCAAGCGCCGGGCGGCTACCTGACTTTGTCGAAGCGCATGTTCCTGACCTTGCCCGACCTGATTACGAAGCCGGACACGCGGCCCCTGCGGTCGCGCGTGAAGATTATACTGCCCATCTCCTGCGGGTTGGCGAACGAGTCTGCGAAGCGCGGCGAGAGCAGGAAGTCTCCCCAGTTCCCGGTGCGGAAAAGCAGCTTGTCGTCTTTGGGCGAGATGCGGTAGGTCGTGTCCAGTTCCGGGCTGTGGTACTCCCCCGCAAATTCCGCCAACTGAGGCGGCCCGTAAGAGGCGGGCCGGACGGGTTCGTGTACGGAAGGTTTCCCCCCGGCCTCCGTAAAAAACAATCGGAACGGCTCGCCGGCGCGCGGCGACTTGAAAGTCAGCTCGACTCTGCCCCTCGCCCCGAGCATGAGGAAGCGGTTGCCGCCGAGCGGGGCCAGCTCGCTCTCGTTGCCGGGCGCGCGGAAGTACATCAGCCTGCCGTCTTTGACGTACACGCGCCGCACGGTGTCGGCCGCAGGGTTCCAGTAAAGGCCGGCCACCTTCGACAGTTCACTCTCGGGCACTTTGACGGCGTCGGGAGGGGCGACGGCCGGCTCGCCCTGCGCCGCCGCCGTTTGCTTTAACTGGTCGGCCAGGTAAATGTCGGCGACGCGCCTCGCCAGCCCGTCCGGGTTGACGCCCCTCACGTTGCAGAGGAGCGCGACGGAGAAGCGTTGATCGGGGAAGCGGTGCAGCGTCCCTTGGTAGCCGAGCGTCGAGCCGGCGTGAACGACCGCCCTCAGCCCCTTGTACGACGTGACAAAAAGGCCGCCCGCGTATTCGAGCCTCGACCCGTCGTTGAGTGTGCCGGGCGTCAACATCAGCTCGACGAGGGCGGGGCCGCCGACCTTCTGTTCGTAGAAATTCTGATCCCAGCGCGCCAAGTCTTCGACCGTGGTGAAGAGGTTGCTTGAGCCGGCGTGGTCGTCCGCCGGCATCCACTTGCGGAAGCCGCCGCCCTCCCTCGGCAAATACCCGTCCACCAGACCCTTAATGATCGCGGTGTGATCGTCGTAAAAGTGTGTGTCGGTCATGCCGAGGGGCTTGAAGATGTTCGCCGCGGCGAACTCGCGCAGGGGCTGGCCCGCGACGCGCGCGACGACCACGGCCAGCAGCAGGTAGCCGGTGTTCGTGTAAAGGAACTCGTCGCCGGGCCTGTGGTTCAGCGTCCGCTGCCGCGACACCATGTCGAGCACGTCCCTTTCGGTCGTGATGTCGCTGGTGCGGTGGCCCGACATTTCGAGCACCTCAAGGAAGTCGCGCAGCCCGCTCGTGTGGTGGAGTAGGTGGCGCAGGGTGACGTGCGTGCCGAAGTCGGGCACTTCGGGGACGTACTTTCTGACTTCGTCGTCGAGAGAAAGTTTCCCTTGCTGCGCCAGCATGAGGACTGACGCGGCGGTGAACTGCTTCGCGACGGAGCCGACGTTGAAAACGGACGAAGTCGTTATGGGCGCAGAGAGTTCCAGGTTCGCCGCCCCGTACCCGCGTTTGTAGATAGTCCGGCCCTCTTTGATTACCGCCAGCGCGCAGCCGGGCGTGTCCGGCTTGTCCCACTGCGCGAATATCTGATCCACCTTCGCCGTCTCCGGCCCGCCGCCCGCGGGCGTGCCGGGAGTCGTCTGGGGCCGCGCAGCCGCCGCGAGCGTAAGTGTCATCGCGATTGTCACCGCAATCCGTCCCATGTCATTCCCCCCGAGGCGCGGGTGATGATTACCCGAACGCAGTTCTCCAGACAGTCGGTAGGGCGTCAAGATTACCTGACCTCACGCCTCCCGGTCTTGGAAGACGGAAAAGTCTTTTGTACCGGATTGAGGGGAGGTAGATGACCCATTGCCCGAACTCCCGCGCCATGATACAAGGCGCGTCACGAAGCGGCGCGCGACCTCGCAGACGAAAGTTTGTGAGAGGAAGGGCGGGTTGAGAGGGCACACCCGCCCCTCGGATTCACCGGCCGCCTAATCTCCCCGGCCTGGGCTGTCTAACGTGCCGGGGGCATCGGCTAAACTGTTGAGTTTTAACCGGTACAGAGAGCGACAGCGGATTAGCGGCCGAAGGGGCGTAAAACATCATACCTTTTATGGCGTCTAATTGTAGTTATGTTGCTACATGATCTAGAAATACACTTACTGATGACCTAAACTTTCTAAGAAAAGGCAGCAGCACAATTCAGCTCGAACTAAACAGTCATTGACATGGCCGTCGCCTTTAGCATAAAAGCGACTATCCCCGACCCGGTTCGAATAGCCTAGCCTTTTTGTTCTTCTGCTTCCTGAATGGGGGAGAATCTGTGAAACGCATTCTTCTGTTCGCCGCACGGTTAGCCGCATCCCTTCTGGTGGCCTTTTTCTGTCACATTCCCTCGGCCAAAGCGCAAGAGACCCATCAGCATCAACACGAACATTCAGAGGAGACTGGACGGGTCAACTTCACTGTCTCGTGTACCGCCAAAGCCCAGAAGCAATTCACTCGCGCAGTCGCATGGCTCCATTCCTTCGAGTATGAAGAGGCCGAAAAGGTCTTCACCGAAGTTACCGTCGCCGACCCGCGATGCGGCATGGGTTACTGGGGCGTCGCGATGAGCAACTACCATCCGATCTGGGCGCCGCCGACCGCGGCGGAGTTGAAGAAGGGACGGGAAGCCGTCGAAAAGGCCAAGTCTGTCGGCGCACGCACGCAACGCGAGCGAGATTACATCTCGGCGATAGAGCTTTTTTTCAAAGACTCTGACAAACTCGATCACCGGACGCGCGTGCTTGCCTATAGCGACGCGATGGAGCAACTCCACCGACGTTACCCATCAGACCGTGAAGCCGGAGTCTTCTACTCGCTGACGCTCATCGCAAAGGGCATGATGGCGAGCGACAAGAGTTATCACAACGAAAAGAAGGCCGCCCAGATTTTGAACCGCGTACTGGCGCGCGAGCCGCAGCACCCCGGCGTTGCGCACTACCTGATTCACAGTTACGACTATCCGGCGTTGGCGCACTTGGCGCTGCCGGCCGCGCGTAGTTACGCCAAGATCGCGCCTGCGTCGGCACACGCACAGCACATGCCTTCACACATCTTCACGCGGATGGGGCTGTGGCAGGAAGCGATACGTTCAAACCTCGACGCTAAGGCGGCGGCGCAGGCCTACGCCGTCAGAAACCGGATGCCCGGCGCGTGGGATGAGCAGCTTCACGCGATGGACTACCTCGCCTATGCCTACCTGCAAGGCGCGCAGGACAAACAGGCTTGGGACGTGCTCGACGAGTTGAACAAGATTCGAAGAGCTGATCCGCCGAATCTCAAAGTGGCCTATGCCTTCACGGCTATCCCCGCGCGCTACGCGCTCGAACGACGGCAATGGAATGAAGCGGCCAAATTGCCGTTGCATCCGGGCACGATGGAGACGTTCCCCTGGGAGCGATTCCGCTGGGCCGAAGCCCACATCCGCTTCGCGCGCGCGATTGGGGCAGCGCGCACCGGCGACACGGCTTCGGCGCGTCAGGAGGTCGAGGAATTAGCCGCCATCCGTCAGGGGCTCGCTGAAGTCAAAGGCGATTACGATTGGGGCAAACAGGTGGAGATCGAACGTCAGGTCGCGGCGGCGTGGCTGGCGCACAGTGAGGGCAAGCACGAAGAATCGCTCCGGCTGATGCGCGCGGCGGCGGAGTTGGATGACGCGACTGAAAAACACCCCGTCACGCCCGGTGCGCTTCTTCCGGCGCGCGAACAGCTCGGCGAGCTACTGCTTGAGCTTAAGCAACCGGCAGCGGCCTTGCAGGAGTTCGAGACCTCACTCCGCAGCGCGCCCAATCGTTTTAACGGCTTATACGGCGCTGCGCGTGCGGCCAAGCTCGCGGCAGATCGGAAGAGTGCGAAGACTTACTACGGAAAGCTCGTGGCGCTGTGTAGCCAAGCGGATAGCCTCAGGGCCGAGATCGAAGAAGCCAAAAAGTTCCTCGCCGGCGTGAACGTGCCGGACTCCGTAAGAACACGATAGACATTGCCCGACACGTGCCTAGACAGAATTCATCAGGAATATGGTGAAAAGCGGGAGCAAAGTCGCGTAGCGGGCGCAACATAACAACGTCATGCACCCGACCGCGAATTAGCGGGCCTCTCATCGCTAGGCTTGGCCGTACCTGCGTTGCGTGCGCGGCGGGTGATGGCGGGCGTTGGATGCTATCCTTTTGGTGGGGGCGAATGGTCAGGCCGTTAGCGCACGAGGCTATCTACGACACCGTGGCGGAGGTTCTGAGTCCGCTGCCCCGTGGCGCCTTGCTCGACGCGCCCGCGGGCGAAGGGGCTTTGGCCTCACGTCTCGTCAGCCTCGGCTTTGACGTTCAGTGCTGCGACCTGCACCCGGAGATGTTCCGCCTGCCGGGCGTGAGCATTAAACGCGGGGACTTAACCGCGGCCCTCCCTTTCGACGGGTCTAGCTTCGACTACATCGTCTGCGTAGAAGGGCTCGAGCACATAGAGAACCCATTCAATGCTATCCGCGAGTTCCAGCGCCTCATCCGCCGCGGCGGGCACCTGATCGTGAGCATCCCCAACATCCTCAACGTCGAGGAGAGGCTGAAGTGGCTGCTCTACGGCTACACCTCACACTTCAAGCCACTCTCGCGCGAGTACCTCGCGAGGTTAGACGGCGAGTTCAGGGGGCGCGAAGAGGTGGCCCTGCACATCAACCCCATCGCCTATTCCGAACTCAGGTATATCCTGGAAAAGAGCGGCTTCGAGATTTTGCGCCTGTACCGCGACAAGCCGAAGAAGAACTCCTGGGCCTACGCTCCGGTGGTGGGGTTGATCCGGGCGCTGAACCGCTGGCAGTCCGAGCAGAGGAGGCGCGAGCGGTGGGCGGCGGAGTTACAGTCAGACGAGGTCTTACTCGGCGGCAATACGCTCATCGTCCATGCGGTGAAACGGTAGTCGCCTTCCGGCGCGTGATCTCGCAACTCGCGCCGCAGCTAACAACGGCATGCACCCGACGCCCCTTCGGCATGTCTCTCATGTACGTTACGCATAGGGGCGCGGGCGGCGTCGGGCGTTCGCGGCGGCCTCCCCCGGGTTCTAGCGGCGGCCCTGTGGCAGGCCCCCGAAGCTCCCCCGGACGGTGAGCGGCGCCCCGGGCCACTCGATGACTCTCCCCGTCTCGGCATTCTCGCAGGTTGCCAGCTCGACGAGGAAGCTGCCGTCGAGCACGTCGGAGCCTGACCGCGTCGCGGCGTGGAGGTAGCCCACGGCCCCGTCCGCGGGCCGGCAGCGCAGCGTCCGCTGCCTTTCCGCGAGCAATATCGGGAACACGAGGCGCGTGCCCGGCGCGATACCCCCTCCGCCGTCCGTCTCGATGAGAAGGCCCCAGCCGTCGGCGCGGAGTTCGAGCCGGTCACGCCCGACGACGCCGACCCGGGCGCCGCGGCTGGTGTGGCCGAACCGCAGCTCGCCGCCCCCGAATATCCTATCCTCGATCTTGGTGGGGATGATCCCGAAGAGGGGCCGGTTGACGCGAGGCTTCTCGACGCGCACCTCGAACGACGGGCCTTGGGACGCGCCCGTGACACTGGCAGCGTCCGGCCCGTCCGGTCGAGATACGAGCCAGACGACGCAGGCGAGCAGCGCCAGCGCGACGACGGTCAGCCACGTCTTCATGGACACCTTCACGCCACACATGATCGGCGCGGATCGTGGCGGCGGTCAACCGGCGGAGGGGCACGGAGATGACACCCCTCGGCCGAGAGGGCCGCGTCGCCCCTGGACACCTCCACCTGCGGGCACGGTTCTAATGACAAGTATTTATAAGTGACGGCCGCCGCCCGGCAACTCATTCAGCCGGAGCGCGGATGGCGTTGCTTTCATCGGCGGGGTTTGCCGCTTATGATGTTGTGTGCGCGCCCGGTTAATTCGGGTGTCAGATAGCCGTCATGCAACGCGACCGCGAGCAGGCGCGGGTCTCGCGCGCAAGACTCAGGTGCTTGTTTAGTTGTGTGCGACGGCGAGCTTCCGCTTTAGTTCGCACTTCCGAATCCGGCACGTCAGCAGGAGGTCGTTCCGTGGCTACAGAGACTCCGAAATTCGACCCCGTTAAATACAAGGAGACCACGAAGCAGCAGTGGCAGGCCGCCGCGGAGGCGTGGAACCGCTGGGGGCAGGTTCTCGCTAACTGGCTAGGCCCGGCGACGGAAACCATGCTGGACATGGCCGGCGTCGGCCCCGGCAGCCGCGTCCTCGACGTGGCGGCGGGCGCGGGCGAGCAGACGCTCTCGGCCGCGCGGCGCGTCGGCCCGTCCGGCCGCGTGCTGGCTACAGACATCTCGGCCAACATCCTCGAGTTCGCGGCCGAGGCGGCGCGCGACGCCGGCCTGACGAATGTCGAGACGCGCGTGATGGACGGGGAGAACCTGGACGAGCTGGAAGCGGGTTCGTTCGACGCGGTGATCTCGCGCGTCGGCCTCATCTACTTCCCCGATCAGCAAAAGGCGCTCGCGGGGATGCGCCGCGCGCTCAAGCCGGGCGGGAGGATCGCGGCCATCGTCTATTCGACGGCCGAGAACAACCGTTTCTTTTCGATCCCGATCTCGATCATACGCAGGCGCGCGCAGTTGCCGCCGCCGCTTCCCGGCCAGCCCGGGCCGTTCAGCCTCGGCGGCCCCGGCGCCCTCGAAGCCGCTTACCAGAGGGCCGGTTTCCGCGGCATCGAAATCCGCGTCGTCCCCGCGCCCCTGCGCTTAGAGTCGGCCGCCGAGTGCGTGCGCTTCGAGCGGGAGTCGTTCGGGGCGCTGCACCAGATGATGTCGGGCCTGGGCGAGGCGGAGCGGGAGGAGACCTGGCGGGAGATCGAACAGGAGTTAGGTCAGTTCGAGAGCGCCGGGGGGTTCGAGGGGCCGTGCGAGCTGGTCGTCGGGGCGGGTGTTAAATAAGGGGGTAACTACGTGCCGGCGGCCACGGCCGAACAGCGGCATGAACGCGAATCAGCGCCCCGCCGACGGAGGTGGCCCGCCTCTAAAGACCCGCCGCGGTCGCAGGCGAAGCCCGCAAAGTTATCCTTCGGCCGAAGGCGGGGTCAGCAGCTTGGTCACCCTGGCCCTCTCCTCCTCCGCCCACTCTATCTGTCTTTCGGCGTACTCCCTCAGCTCGCCGTGCCCGCCCTCGCTGGCGTCGAAGTCTGCGTCCTGCATGTAAGGCTTCTCCCGCCAGTAGCCTATGAACGAGTCGAGATCGCCGACGGCCTTGCGCCCGAGTTCCCGGATGTCCGTGTCGGGCCTGTCCCTGGCGTCGTCGAACTCCTGCAGGCTGCGCTGCGCGTTCAGTTGTAGCTCGTCGTCGGTCATCGCCGTCCCTCCGTCAGCTTGAGTGCCGCTCTGCGGCCATTCTAACAAACTGAGGTGGTGAACTGAGGATGTTGATGAGACCTTTTTGTAGTCGGGTGGGTTCGTGGAACACTCACCACGGAGGCACAGAGGGCACGGAGGGGGCACGGAGGTTAGAAGTCGTAGCCCAGTATCTTTCGCCGGATGCCTTGCTTGAGCAGGGGCACGTTAAAATTGATGAGGAGTCCTACGCGCCATCCGCCCAGGCGGAGGTAGGTTAACATTTGTGCCTCGTGAACCGGTGCGATTTCCTCAACCGATTTGACCTCAACCACCAGTGCGTCGGCCACCAGAAAATCGAGACGGTAGCCACACTCGCAGCGAACGCCCTTGTATTCGAGTGGTAGCGGACGCTCGCGCTCGAACGGGATTCGCCGAACCGTCAGCTCTCTGCCGAGACACCGCTGGTAGGCCGACTCCAACAGCCCCGGCCCCAGCGTCCGGTGCACTTCCATCGCCGCCCCGATCACGGCCCGCGTCAACTCATTTACCTGCCCTCTCAAATCTACTCTGTGCCCCCTCTGTGTTCTCTGTGCCTCTGTGGTGAACGCCCTACGAACCCCTCTAACTCTCCCCAAACCACTCAACTCAAAAATCGAACCTCACCCCCAGCCTCACCGTCCGCTGCCGCAGCGTGCGCGTCGGGACGAGGAAGGAGTTGAGGAACGCCTCGCGCTGCGCGGGCGTGGCTTCGGGGCGGAGGGCGTTGAAGTTGATAAATTCCGCGCCGAAGGTGAAGACGGTGGCGTTGAGCACGTTGTCGATCTCGACGGTGGGGCGCAGGCGCGCCCGCTCGGAGACGTGGAAGTCGCGCGTGAGGTGGAGGTCGAAGGTGAAG
>DATHBT010000161.1:0-5845 GCA_035295985.1 Pyrinomonadaceae bacterium
CAGTCGGCCGCGGAGGCCCGGCCGCGTCTCGTGCTGCTCATCGTCGTCGATCAGTTCCGCGCAGACTTCCTCGAACGCTTCGGCGATCTGTTCGCCGAGAACGGCTTAGGGCGGCTCGCCGAGCGCGGCGCTTCGTGGGCCAACACGCACTACGATCACACGCCGACCTACACCGCGCCCGGCCACGCCACGCTGATGACGGGGACGTGGCCCGCGCAGAACGGCATCGTCGGCAACCTCTGGTTCGACCGCGAGGCGGGCCGCGTCGTGGAGAACATCGCCGACCCGGACGACCGCCCCGGCCAGACGCGCTACCAGCTCATAGGCGGCGCGCCGAACGAGCTGCCCGCCAGCCCGCGCCGCCTCGCGGCCTCGACCGTCGGCGACGAGCTGCGCCTCACGACGGCCGGCCGCTCGAAAGTTATCGGCATATCAAGCAAGAACCGGAGCGCGATCCTGCCCGCAGGCCGCCACGCATCGGCCGCCTACTGGTTCAGCACGCAGACGGGCCGCATGGTCACGTCGAGCTACTACTTCGGCGACGTGCCGCAGTGGGTCAAACAGTTCAACGAGTCGAAGCCGGCCGACAAGCTCTTCGGCGCGAAGTGGGACTACCTGCTCGGCTCCAACACCGAGTACCTGCGCCGCGCCGGGCTGGACTCGCCGCCGTGGGAGAACATCGGCAACGCGCGCGGCGACACGAACGCCTTCCCGCACACGCTGACGGGCGGCGCGGACTCTCCGGGGCCGGCCTTCTACGGCTCGATTGACTACACGCCCTTCGGCAACGACCTGCTCGTCGAGTTCGCCCGGCAGGCCATCGACGGCGAGGCGCTCGGCGCGGACGCCGACACGGACGTTCTCAGCGTCAGCTTCTCGGCCAACGACTACGTGGGCCACCGCTTCGGCCCCTACAGCCACGAGGCGATGGACGCGGCGCTGCGCGTTGACCGCCAGATCGGCGCGCTGCTCGACCACGTCGATTCGCGCGTCGGCCTGCAAAACACGCTCGTCGCCTTCACGGCCGATCACGGCTGCGCGCCGATCCCCGAACACGCCTCGGCCCTGGGCCTTCCGGGCGGGCGCATCGGGAGCGCGGAAATCCTGGGCGCGATCAGGAGCGCCGTCCGCGCCAACTTCTCGAAGCCGAATGAGCGCGACACGACGGCCGACTACGTGCTCGACTCGTTCCTGAATGCCAACGTCTTCTTCAACACCGCGGCGCTCGCGCGCGACCGGATAGACCGCCGCGAGATCGAGCGCGTCGCGGGCGAGGCTGCCCTGACCGTCCCCGGCATCACGCGCTACTTCACGCGCACGCAGCTTCTGGCCGCCGAGGTCGATCCGACCGACGACATCGCGCGCCGCGTGCTCCACGGCTTCCACCCGCGCCGCAGCGGCGATCTCCTGATCGTCACGGAGCCTTACAAGTACCTGTCCGAGGGCACATTCTCGATCCCGGCGACGCACGGCTCGCCCTACTCTTACGACACGCACGTGCCGCTCATGATCATGGGCGCGGGCGTCGTGCCGGGCCGCCGCAGCGAGCAGGCGACGCCGGCCGACCTCGCGCCGACGCTCGCCGCGCTGCTGCGGCTCAACCCGCCAAGCAACTCGACGGGCCGCGTCCTGCGCGAAGCCTTCGCGCAGCGTTGACCAGCTGTTAGCTAAAAGCTGTTGGCTGTTAGCTATTAGCTGTTAGCCGGAAGAAAACAGCTTCCTGCTTCCACCCTCGGTCTTTTGTTTTGCTAACAGCTAACAGCTAACAGCTAATAGCTAACAGCTCCTAAAGAATTATGAACCGGAAGAAGCTTACCCAGTCGTGCCGCCTGCAACTCGTCGTCTGCTGCCTGCTGTTCGGGTTCGTCGCGCCGGGTGCGTTCGCGCAGGGCGAGAAGGGGCCGGCGCAGAAGAAGCCGACGCCCGCGGCGAAGAGAACGACGCCCGCCGCGAAGAAGCCGGCGGCGGGCGAAAGGCAGGCGCAGGCCGGGGTCGCGCTCTCGCCGGAGGACGAGGCGGCGCTGAAGGCGCGGCTCGAAGAGATTCTGAAGCTGCCGGCGTGGGAGCGCGTCGCCGAGCTTGAGGACTTCCTCGATCTGGAGATGCCGGACGCGCTGGAGCTGCGCGCGCTTGAACACATGGTCAGCTCGCTCGCGGCCTTCGCCGACGAGCGGCTGCGCGCGGGCGAGACGGCGCGCGGCGTCGATCTCTTCCGCCAAGCCGTGCGCGTCGCGCCGGACGACATGAGCGACCGGCTCTTCGTCGAGGTCGTCTCGCAGTTTCCCGCCAACCTCTACCTGCTGGGCCAGCGAGAGGCGGCCTTCGAGCTGATGGGCCGCATCGAGCGCCGCGTGAAAGACAACCCGAAGCGGCTGCTCGCGCTCGCCCCCTTCTACCTGAACATGGAGCGGGCCGACGAGGCCGCCCGCCTTGCCGCCGCGGCCGTGAAGCTCGCGCCCGGCATGCCGATGGCGCACCTCGCGCTGGGCGCGGCCCTGCGCCAGTCGCTCCGCCTCGAAGAGGCCGAGCGCGAGTACGCGCGCGCCCTCGAACTCGATCCCAAATCCACGGCCGCGCGCCAGAGCCTCGGCGATCTGCGCCGCGCCGCCGGCCGCGCCGGCGAGGCCCTCGCGCTCTACCGCGAGCTGCTCGACTCCGATCCGAAGAACGCCGGCGCGCGCGGCGGCCTCGTGCTCGCACTCTTCGACGCCGGCCAGCGCGAGGAGGCCGAGCGCGAACTCGAAGCCGCGCTCTCGGAAGACCCTAAGAACCTTCCGCTGCTCGCGGGCGCGGCCTACTGGCACGCCGCGCGCGGCGACTCGCGTCGCGCGCTTGAGCTGGCCGAGCGCGCCGTCAACGTCGAGCCGCGCCACCCGTGGGCGCAGATCGCCCTGGCGCGCGCCCTCGTCGCCGCGAAGCGCCCGCTCGACGCCGAGCGCGCACTGCGTTTCGCGCGCCTGCACGCCAACTTCCCCACGCTCGACTACGAACTCGCCAACGCCCTCGCCGCGGCCGGACTCTACGACGAGGCGGCCGAAACCCTCGCCGAGCGTTTCACGCTCAAGGGCGGCCGCGTCGCGTCGCGTCTGGCCGGACGGGTCGAAGCGACGAACGAGAGCTTCGTCGAACTGCTCGCGCCGGAGCGGCGCGCGAGCTTCTTCCAGCACGCGGCGGCCGAGACGGAGGAGAACGCGCGCCGGCTGAAGTCTCTGCTCGCGCTCTACGCATCGACGCGCGCCTCGGACGAGTCGGCGCCGAACGAGGCGGCCGTCGCCGCCGTCGCCGAGCAGTTCGCGCGCGGCGACGACGAGATGCGCGCCTTCCGCCAGCTCTACGCCGCGAACCGTCTGCTCCGCCGCCGCGCGGCCGTCCCCACGGCGCTCGCGCTCATCGACGCGGCGCGCAAGAGCGTGGAGGCGGGACTCGAAGCCCCGCAGGCCCCGGTCGCCGCGATGGCCGACGATCTGCGCGAGCTGCGCGAGCGGGCTATCAGGCAGGGCGCGTCGGCGGGCGTGCCGGAGGTGTCGCGCAGCATGCTGTCGAACATCGTCCGCGGCCGGATCGAGGAGGCGCACGGCTGGGCCCTCTTCAACCAGGGCAAGGTCGAGGAGGCCATCGCGTCGCTCCGGGCCGCGCTGACCGTGCTGCCGGAGACGAGCGGCTACTGGCGCGCGGCGCAGTGGCGTCTGGGCGTCGCCCTCGCCACGGCCGGCAACCAACGCGAGGCCTTGGCCTCCTATATCAAGGCCTACGATCCGAACCGGCCCGACCCCGCGCGCCGCGCCGTCATCACCGCGCTCTACCGCAAAGTCCACGGCTCGACCGCCGGCATAGACCTGCGGTTGCCTTCGGCGGTAGAGGCGCAGGGGGCGGCGCAGTCGCAGCCGCTCGCTCAGCCCGATCCGACAGCGTCGCCCTCGCCCGAAGTTAGGGCCGACGAAACGAAGCGCGACGAGCCGACGCCCGCGCCGGAGAGCGCGCCGATGCCTTCGCCTTCGCCCGAATCAACGCCTGCGCCCGAGGCCACGCCCGATGTCGCCCCGTCGCCGGAGCCTTCCCCCGAAGGCGCGCGCGCGCGCGAAGGAGCCGCGCCGACTCCCGCCGCCAAAACCGTTGAGACCGGAAACGCGAAAACCGCCGCCGACGCCGCGCGGCCCGCGGAGACGGCGGGCGCGCCCTCCCGTGCTGGCCGGACGCGGCGCACCTTCCCGACCCGTGAGCAGTGCACGCTCGCCGTCGCCGGGGAATCGCTCTCGCTCGCCGTCGGCGGCAGCGCGACAATCGTCGCCCGCCTCGAAGGCGGCGGCGACCTCACGCGGCTGACGGCCACCACGCCCCACTGGTCCGACATCGTCATCCTGCGCGAGCCTTCGAACGACGCCGAGCCGGACACCGCCCGCTTCACCATCAACTCGATCAGCAGGACGCCCGGAACCTTCTCCGTCGCCCTCAAGTCGCCCTGCGGCACGAAAGAGATCACCATCACGGTCAAATAAGAGCCGTAAACCGTGAACCGTGACGGGTGACAGGGGAGAACCTTCTTCCCCTGTCAACCGTCACGGTTTACCCGTCACGGCATTTAGGCGTGCGGCGATGGCCTGCTTGGGCTGGAGGCCCACGATGCGGTCGGCGGGGCGTCCGTCTTTGAAGATGATGAGCGTGGGGATGCTCTGCACCTGGAAGCGGGAGGCGGTGACGGGGTTGGCGTCAACGTCGAGCTTGGCTATGCGGTAGCGGCCGCCCGACTCGGCGGCCAACTCGTCGAGCGCGGGCGCGATCATGCGGCACGGGCCGCACCACGCGGCCCAGAAGTCGACGAGCACGGGCACGGGGCCTGCGCCCAACACCTCGCGCTCGAACGTCTGATCGGTGACGACGAAGGGCTTGTCCTCGCCCGCGCCGCCCCGCGACCGCCCGCCCGGCGCGAGCGGCGCGCCGCACCGGCCGCAGACGGGCACCCGCTTGCCGGCCGCCGCGTCGTCAACGCGGTTGCGCGCGGCGCAGTTCGGGCAGGTCACGACCGATCCCACGTATCTCCCCCCGCGGTTAACAACCTCAGTCGAACTTGCGGATGATGCTGCGGCGGCGGCGCGCGGCGGGCGTGCGCGCCGGGAGCAGGCTCTTGTTGCGGTTCTTGAGCCGCCAGTTGAGCGACTCGTGGTGGCGGAAGCCGAGCAGGCGCGCGGCGTGCGAGACGCGCCCGCGCGCGTCGTGCAGCGCGCGCTCGATCAGGTTCTCCTCGAAGCGCTTGACCTCGTCCTTGAAGGAGAAGTTGGCCCACGGCTCCGCGAAGTCCGCGCCGCCCGTGTCGTGGCGCAGGGCGAGCGTTTCGACCGCGGCCGGGCCGACGGTCGAGCCGTCTTCCGCGCGACTGATCGTGCGCTCGACGAGCGCGCGCAGTTCGTCGGCGTTCCCGCCGAGCAGCGGCAGCCGTCGCATCGCGGCGAGCGCCTCGGGCGCGAAGCCCACGCGCTTGCCCGCGCGCGCGCAGGCTTCGGCGGCGAACCGCTCGGCCAGCGCGGGGATGTCTTCGGGCCGCGAGCGCAGCGGCGCGAGTTCCAGCCGGCGCGCTTCGAGCGCGTAGTAGAGCGCGTCGCCGAGCCGTCCCGCGGCCCGCTCCTCTTCAAGTAGCCGCGAGGTGGCGGCGATGACGAGCGTGCCGCCGTCGGCGCGCTCGATTGTTTCGAGCAGCCGCGCCTGATCGAGTTGGCTGAGTTCGGCGACTTCCGGGACGAAGAGCGTCGCGCCCCGCGCGACCCGCCCGAATCCTTCCGCGCCGAAGACCGCGAACTCGCCTCCGCCGCGCGCCTGCTCGGCTTCCGCCACCACGAGTCGCTCAACTGGC
>DATHBT010000162.1:0-18363 GCA_035295985.1 Pyrinomonadaceae bacterium
GACAACCTGGTTCTCTCGAACATCACGCACCGCCCGGCGCGCACGCTCGTGACGGTCGCGGGCGTCGCCGTCGGCGTCCTGCTCGTCGTCTTCACGGTCGGCCTCGCCAACGGCGTGCTCCGGGAGCGCGGCCGGCGCGAGGCGAGCGTCAACGCCGAGATCATGCTCCGCCCCTCGGGTTCGATGGGCGTGGGCGGCTCGCAGCAGTTCGCGATGCCGGTCTCGCGCGCGCAGGAGGTCGAACAGGTTGAGGGCGTGCGCGCCGCCACGCCGCTCGGCCAGCGCACCGCCGACAGCGACCGTGGATGGGGCGTCCGCCTGGTTGACGGGATAGACTTCGACTCCTACGCGCGCCTCTCCGGGATCAAAATCGTCGAGGGGCGCGCGCTCGCGGCGGCCGGTGAAGAGGCCGTGGTCGATTCCTACTGGCTGGCGCAGCGGAAGGCGAAGGTGGGCGACGAGATCGATCTCTACGAGCGGAAGTTCCGCATCGTCGGCGTCTACGAGCCGCCGGGCGGGGCGCGCATCAAAATACCGCTCGCGACGATGCAGGAGCAGGTGGGGAGCGAGGGACACGCTTCGAGCGTGCTCGTCGGCGTAGCCGACCCGGCCCGCCAGGATGAGGTGGCCGCGCGCATCCACGCGTCCTTCCCCGACGATCAGATCATCTTCACGCGCGACCTTCCCGAACTCTACGCCTCGGGCGTGCCGGCCTTAAACGCCTTCCTCGGCGTCGTCGTCGCCGTGGCCGCCGCCATCAGTCTGCTCGTCATCCTGCTGGCGATGTACACGACCGTCACGGAACGGACGCGGCAGATCGGCGTCCTCAAGTCGCTGGGGATGTCCAACAGGTCAATCGCCTGGGTCATCGAGCAGGAGGCGATCATCGTCAGCCTGCTCGGCGTCGGGGCGGGCCTCGTGCTCACCTTCGCCGCGCGCTACGCCTTAACGAAATTCACCTCTCTGACGGTCGAGATCGAGCCGCGATGGGTGCTCTTCTCCCTGCTCATCGGCCTCGCCGGCGGCACGCTCGGCGCGCTCTACCCGGCCGTCCGCGCCGCGCGCCAGGACGCGGTCGCGGCGCTGAGTTACGAATAGCTGTTAGCTATTAGCTGTTAGCTATTAGCTGTTAGCTGTTAGCTAAAACAGAAGGCGGGAAACCGTCCGAATCGCGACTGCATCCCGCCTTCAGTCTTCTTGCTAACAGCTAACAGCTAATAGCAAACAGCTATTTCGCGGCGCGGGCCATGAAGCCCTCTATGTCGGCGACGGTGCGCGGGATGGCGGCGCTCAGGTTGCGGTGGCCGTCCGCGGTGATGACCACGTCGTCCTCGATCCTCACGCCGATGTTCTTGTACTTCTCGAAGGCGGGCCGCACGGCCTCGGCGAACTTCTGCCACGCGTCCGTCTTCGGCAGGCGGTCGAGCGCGTCGGCGCGGACGTAGATGCCCGGCTCTATCGTAAACACCATCCCCGGCTCAAGCCGCGCGTTGTTCGCCCCCACGTCGTGGACGTTCATGCCGAGCCAGTGCGATGTCCCGTGCATGAACCAGACGCCGTGCTGCGTGGAGTTGCGGTCGGTGATGAGGCCGAGGCGCAGCAGGCTGTCCTTCAGGGAATTGACGGCCGCGCTGTGAACGTCAGCGAGCGTCGCGCCGGGGCGCGCGGCGAGCATGGCCGCCTCCTGCGCCGCGAGCACAGCGTTGTAGATGTCCGCCTGCTCGCGCGTGAAGCGCCCTGAAATGGGGACTGTGCGCGTCACGTCGGCGCTGTAGTGGCCGAACTCGGCGCCCACGTCCATCAGCAGCAGGTCGCCCGGACGGCACGGCCCCGCGGACTCCGTGTAGTGCAGTATGGTCGCGTTCGGCCCGCAGGCGACGATTGACGGGTAGCCGGCGAGGGCGTTGCCGCGCCGGAAGGCGTACTCGACCTCGGCCTCAAGCTCGTACTCCCAGCGGGCGCGCGGCGCGGCGGCCATCGCGCGGCCGATCCCCTCGGCCGTGATGTCAACGGCGTGCTGGATGAGTCGCACCTCGGCGGGCGACTTGACCAGGCGCAGCCGAGAAAAGATCGGCCACGCGCTTTGTACCGTCAAGCCCGCGTCCGGCTTCGACCAGCGCGCCGCGGCCTCCTTCTCCCGCCCGAACTCGCGCGCGTCGCGACCGGGCGGCGGCAGCATGAAGAGCCACGCCTCTTTGCGCCCCATCGCGGCGAAGAGCGTTTCGTAGCCGGTCGAATCCGCCCCCGCATTCTGAGTCGGCTGGCCGGCCGCGGCCTGCGTCCCGCCCGGCGGGCGCGCGCCCTGACCCGCGGCCGACAGCAGCACGGACTCCGGCTTCGGCCGGTAGGGCTTGCGGTCGAGCAGCGTCGCCATTAACGGCTCGAACTCTGCGGCCTCCCAAATCTCGCCCACGCCCGAAAGCCTGTGCGCCTCCTCCGGCGTGTACATCTTCCCTTCCCAGACCTCGCGCGCGGGGTTCGGGCGCGGCATGAACAGCACCTCGCGGTGTCGCCCGTGGCCCGGCATCAGCACGAGCGTCATTCGCGGCTGGTTCAGGTGCGTGAGGTAGTAGAGGTTGTTCTCCTGCCTGTACTCGTAATCAACGTCGCCCGTATAGACGCGCGGCTCCGCGCTCAGCAACACCAACACAGAGTTCGGCCCGGCGAGTTCGGCCACGCGGGCGCGCCTGGCTGACAGTTCCGCCAGTCGCTCCCCCTCAACCCACACCGGCGCGGGCGGGGCCACGCGAATGACTCCCGCCGTGTCAACGCGCTTCGCCTCCTGCGCGCCGGCCTCGGTGCTGCCAGACGCGCCGACGCCACACAACGCCGCGGCGAACAACGCACAGATTAAAACGCTTCGGACTGACTTAACCTGCGTCACCCAATAACTCCTCGAATACTCACCCGCTATGACGGCCAGGCCCGTGACAGGCGGGCCGTGGCGGGCGGCGGGGGAAGACAAACTTCTTCCTTTCGCCCGCCACGGTTCACATGACACGGCTCTTCAGTATCCGACGGCCGCGCCTTCGAGACGCGGGTCGCTCGCGCCGAGGCGCGTGCCCGTCTTCTCCTCAATCATGATGGCGTGCGAGTCGCCCATGTAGCGCGGGCGGGCGGTGAGCTTGTGGCCTTTGGCCGCGAGGGCGCGCTGCGTGTCGGCCGAGAGGCCGTAAGGCTCGTAAACGATCTCGTCGGGCAGCCACTGGTGGTGGATGCGAGGCGAATCGACGGCCTGCTGGATGTTCATGCCGTGATCGACTACGTTCGAGATCACCTGCAAGACTGTGTTGATGATCGTCGGGCCGCCGGGCGACCCCGTCGCGAACCAGAGCGAGCCGTCCTTGCGCAGCACGAAGGTCGGCGTCATCGCCGAGAGCGGGCGCTTGCGCGGCCCGACGGCGTTCTTCTCGCTCTGGATGAGGCCGAACATGTTGGGCGTGCCCGGCTTGGCGGCGAAGTCGTCCATCTCGTTGTTCATCAGCACGCCCGTGCCTTTGATGGTCACGCCGGAGCCGTACCCGCCGTTCAGTGTGTAGGTGTTCGAGACGGCGTTCCCCTGCGCGTCAACGACCGTGAAGTGAGTCGTCTCCTCCGACTCCGCGCCCGCGGGCCGGCCGGCGCGCACCTCGTCGCTCGTCGAGGCGCGCTCCATGCTGATCGTCGCGCGCTGTCGCTCGGCGTAGCTCTTCTGGATCATGCCGGCGATGGGGACTTTGACGAAGTCCGTGTCGCCCATGTACTCGGCCCGGTCTGCGAAGGCGCGGCGCATAGCCTCGGTCATCACGTGGTACTTGTCCGACGACGACCAGCCCATCTTCTCAAGCTCGAAGCCTTCGAGGATGTTGAGCATCTGGATGAGCACCGCGCCGCCCGACGAAGGCGGCGGCATCGAGATCACCTCGTGGCCGCGGTAGGTCGTGCGCAGCACCGCGCGCTCCTTCGCACGGTAGCCGCGCAGGTCTTCGAGCGTCATCAGGCCGTTGTTGCGGCGCATGTCGGCGGCGATCAGTTTCGCGGTCTGCCCCTCGTAGAACTCGCGCGGGCCGCCGACCTGAAGGCGCGCGAACGTGGCGGCCAGATCGGGCTGGCGCAGCAGTTCGCCCTCGTTGAAGAAGCGTCCGCCGTTCTGGAAGATGCGGCGCGACTCCGGGTAGCGCGCGATCAGATCGTCGTTACGGAGGTTGCGCGCCATGCGGTAGCTGAGCGGGAAGCCGTCGGCCGCGAGGCGGCGCGCTGGTTCGACGAGTTGCGACCACGTCAGTTTTTTGGAGCCGTACTTTTCGAGCGCGAGCGCCATGCCGGCGACCGTGCCGGGCACGCCCGAGGCGCGGTAGCCGACCGTGGACGATCCTTCGCCCTTGATCAGCTCGCCGTTCTTGTCGAGGTAGATGTCGCGGTGGGCGGCGGCCGGGGCCATCTCGCGGTAGTCGATTGCCGTCGCGCGCCCGTCGCGCATGCGGATCATCATGAAGCCGCCGCCGCCGAGGTTGCCCGCAGCCGGGTAGGTGACGGCCAGCGCGAAGGCCACGGCGATCCCGGCGTCCACGGCGTTGCCGCCCCGCTTCAGAATCTCGACGCCCACTTCGGACGCGAGCCTGCTCGTCGAGGCGACCATCCCGTGCTTCGCGCGCACGGGATCGCGCGACGCGGCGCGCGCGACGGGCGCGGCCGTCCGCAGCGGCGCGACCGGCGCGACGGCGAAGAGAGTTGCGGCGAAGAACAGGACGGAGAGACGCCCGAAGGCCATGACAATTCATCCTCCCGACAGACGCGCGGCTCGGCGCGGCCTCAAGTCAGTCGCAATTCGAGAAAGCTCGTCCCCTCGACGGGGTTGAAGCGGTACGGTTCGATCTCCCGAAAACCCAGCGAGCGGTAGAGCCGCGCCGCGTCCCGCATCGAAGGCAGCGTGTCGAGCCGCATCCTTTCGTAGCCGATCCGGCGCGCGCGTTCGATGACCTCAACGGCGAGGGCGCGGCCCGTCCCCCTTCCGCGAAAACCGGGCCGCACGTACATGCGCTTCATCTCGCAGACGTCCTCGCCGAGCGACCGGAGCGCGACGCAGCCCGCCGCCTCTTCGCCGGCCAAGGCAAGCAGCAGGCACCCGCGCGGCGGCGCGTAATCGCCCGGCAGCCCGGCGACTTCATTCTCGAAATCCTGGAAGCCGAGATCGACGCCGAGCGAATCCGCGTACTCGCGAAAGAGCGCCCGGGCCAGATCAATCTCAGCTTCCGTGTCCGCCTGGACGATTCGCATTATCAAACGTGCACGGCAACGACCCGCGGGCACGGCGCTAAGCTCACGGGCTGTTCATAAACGAGGCGGTGGCGTCAAAGCGTCGCGACGAGCGCCGCGATCAGTGCGCCGCGCCGCGCGACATCTCGACGCAGGATGTGCTCGTCAACTGCGTGCGCGCCGCCGCCCTCGACGCCGAGGCCGTCGAGCACGCGCGGGCAGAGCGCGGCGGCGAAATTGCCGTCGGACGCGCCGCCCACCTTGGTCTCGCCCAGGTCGAATCCGAGCACGGAGGCCAGGCCGCGCGCGTGATCGTAGAGCTTGAGGACTTCCGCCGTGCGCTCAAGCGGCGGGCGGTTGACGCCGCCTTCGGCGAGGAGCCGGACGCGCTCGTCGAACGGCCGCGGGTTGAGCAGCGCCGCTTCGAGCCGCGCGCCGTCCTCGTTGGTCTCGAAGCGCAGATCGATCTCGGCCGTCGCCTCGGCGGCCACGACGTTCGAGCGCGTGCCGCCGGCGACGACGCCGACGTTGACGGTCACGCCGCGCGGCAGATCGTTCAGCGCGTGCATCCGCTCGATTTGCCGGGCGATTTCGAGGACGGCGCTCGCGCCCTTCTCCGGGTCAAGCCCCGCGTGCGCCGCGCGCCCCTCCGCGCGCAGCGTGAAAATCCCAGTCCCCTTGCGCCCTGTCTTAGCCGCCCCGCCGGGCGCGGACGGTTCAAGCACGAGCACGCACTCGGCCCTCGCCGCCTCCCGTTCGACGAGAGCGCGCCCCGTGCGGCTCCCGGCCTCCTCGTCGCAGGTGAGCAGCAGGATGACGGGGCGGGCGGGTTTGAGTCCGAGTCCCGCGCACGCGCTCAAAGCCTCGACGGCGAGCGCGCAGTTGGCCTTCATGTCGAAGACGCCCGGCCCGTAGAGCCTGCCCTCCTCCTCGCGCCACGGCCGCTGTTCAAGCGAGCCGCGCGCGTGAACCGTGTCCGTGTGGCCGAGCAGCAGAAGGGGCCGCGCGTCTCCGTTCGCCGAGCCGAAAGCTTCGACGCGGAGGTGCTCGCCGTAGCCCTCGCTCACGACGCGCGCCTGATCACTGACCGCGCCGGTCTCGCGCAAAGCGGCTTCAAGCAGATCGACGACCGCGCGGCTGCCTTCCAGGTCGCCCGACGGCGACTCGCGCTCGACGAGCGCGCGCGCCAGCGATACGACGTCGTCCTCGCGCCGCGCGAAGTGTTCAAGCAGCCTCTCGGCCGCGTGCCGATCAAATTCAATGTTCTGGGCGGGTACGGTCATCCCTCAATTCCGCCTGAGCCGCGGGGACTACTGCGGCCCAAGTTAAAAAATCCTCTTACCCGACAGTCAACCAATGGGGAGATTCGTAGAGGGGCGCAACGGGCCTTGCAGACAGTCTCACACTCACGCCGCGGAGAAACTTTCTCGGCGCACGGTCAGCCGCTCGATTCGTTCGTGGCGTATGTCGAACCCGATGCCGGGGCGATCCGGGACGGTGATCGTGCCGCGCGGCGTTACGGTCACGGGCGGCTCGATCACCTCCTCCTCCCAGTAGCGCGCGCTGGCCGACACGTCGCCCGGAAGCCGAAAGCCTTCGAGCGTGGACATGGCGATGTTGTGCGCGCGCCCGACGCCCGACTCCAGCATCCCCCCGCACCAGACTGGCACGCCACCCTCGCGGCAGACCTGCTCGACTCGCCTGGCCTCGGCGTGCCCGCCGACGCGTCCGAGCTTCACGTTGACGATGCGGCACGCGCCCAGAGCAATCGCCTTGCGCGCGTCCTCCGCCGAGCAGACAGACTCGTCGAGGCAGATCGGCGTTTGAAGCTGCCGCTGCAACTCGGCGTGGTCGAACATGTCGTCGTATGCGAGCGGCTGTTCGGCCATCATCAGATTGAAGCGGTCGAGTTTCTGGAAGAGGGGAACGTCCGCGAGCGTGTAGGCCGAGTTGGCGTCCACGGTAAGTTTGATGTCGGGGAAAGCGCCGCGCACGCGCTCGACCACGTTCAAATCCCAGCCCGGCTTGATCTTGATCTTGATGCGCTGGTAGCCGGCCGCCGTCTCCTTCGCTATCTTTTCGAGCAGCCCTTCGACCGAATCCTGTATCCCGATGGAGACGCCGCACGCGATCTCGCTCCTCACGCCGCCGAGCATCTTCCACAGCGGGACATTCGCGCGCCGCGCCTCCAAGTCCCAGCAGGCCGTCTCGATGGCGGCCTTCGCCATGCGGTTGCCGCGCACGGCCCTCATCAGGGCGAAAACTTCCGCGGCCGTTTCGACCTCGCGGCCCACGCACATCGGCGCGAGATAGCCGACGGTCACGACCCACGCGCCCTCGATCCACTCCTCGCTGTAGAAAGGCCCCTCACCCGCCGTGCACTCGCCCCAGCCCTCGCCGCCCTCGCTGTCGCGGACGCGAACCAGGATGATGCGCCTCTCGGTCGTGCGGCCGAAGCTGGTCTCGAAAAAGTGTACGAGCGGCAGGCGTATCTCGCGCAGCTCGATGGATGCGATTCTCAACTTTACTGGACTCCCGTTGCCGCAATTATGAACAGATCAACTGACTTTGCCAACTGGCAAAAAGCCGGCCCGCGCTGCCGGCTCGGCGGGACGAAGAATTGTTGGGATAGGGCTTGTCCCTGCCCTCCGCGCTTCAGCGCGAAAACAGAGACGCCGGCATTCGGCGTCGAATGTCGGCGTCACGTTTGGGCGGCTTAATCGGCCGCCGCGGGCAGGGACAAGCCACGCCCCAATAGCTTTTTCTAGGCCGAAACTTGATCGGCGGTGATGTCCGGCCCGAGGTTCTCGGTCGTCGCCGCGCCGTCGCCCGCGAGCGCGGCGTGCAGCGTGTGCCAGGGCAGACTCGCGCACTTGACGCGCGCAGGGTACTCGCGCACGCCCGCGAAAATCTTGAGCCGGCCGAGACCGTTCTCCTCCCGCTCCTCGTCCAGCTCGCCCGTCACCATCCGGTGGAACTCGCCGAACAGCCGCTCGACCTCCTCGCGCGACTTCCCCTTGACCGCCTGCGTCATCATGCTCGCCGAGGCCTTCGAGATGGCGCAGCCCGACCCCTCGAACGCCGCCTCCTCGATTCGGTCTTCGGCGACGCGCAGATCGACCGTCAACTGATCGCCGCAGAGCGGGTTGTAGCCGTCGGCCGTCTGCGTCGCGTCCGCGAGCCGGCGGAAGTTCCGCGGCTTCTTGTTGTGGTCGAGGATGACCTGCTGATACAGCTCGCTGAGTTCTGACATAAAGAAGCTGTCGGCTGTTAGCGATTAGCCGTTAGCAAAACCGAAGGCGGCTGTGAGATAAAGGCTATCAATTCTTCCCTTCCGGCTAAAAGCTAACAGCTAATAGCTAACGGCTATTTAAACACCTCGATGCACTTCTCGACCGCCGAGGCCAGCCGATCAACCTCGTCCTTCGTGTTGTAGAAGGCGAAAGAGGCGCGGGCGGTGGCGGGGATTTTAAAACGCTGCATGACGGGCTGCGCGCAGTGGTGGCCGGCGCGGATGGCGATGCCCTCCTGATCGAGGATCGTGCCCACGTCATGCGGGTGAACGTCCTCGATGACGAAGGATACGACGCTCGCCTTCTCGCGCGCCGTGCCGACGATGCGGACGCCGCGGATCGATGAGAGCAGTTCGGTCGAGTAAGAGAGAAGCTCCTGCTCGTGCGCGAGCGCGGCCGAGCGGTCGAGCGAGTTCAGGTAGTCAATCGCCGCGCCCAGCCCGATCTGCGAGGCGATGGCGGGCGTGCCGGCCTCGAACTTGTTGGGCAGCCCCGCGTAGGTCGTCTTCTCGAACGTGACGGTGCGGATCATGTCGCCGCCGCCGAGGAACGGGTTCATCCGCTCCAACCATTCGGCCTTGCCGTACACGACGCCGCTGCCCGTCGGCGCGAACATCTTGTGGCCGGAGATGATGTAGAAGTCGGCGTCCAAATCCTGCACGTCTATCTTCATGTGGGGGGCGGCCTGCGCGCCGTCAACGAGCACGGGCACGCCCTGCCGGTGCGCGCGCGCGGCGATCTCCTTGACGGGGTTGACCGTGCCGAGCGCGTTCGAGACGTGCATCACGGCGACGAGCCGGGTGCGCTCGTTCAAGAGCGCGTCGTATTCGTCGAGCAGCAACTCGCCCGCGTCGTTCATCGGGATGACGCGCAGGCGCGCGCCCTTCTCCTCGCAGAGCATCTGCCAGGGGACGATGTTGGCGTGGTGCTCCATCGCGGAGACGATGATCTCGTCGCCCTCCCGGACGAACTTGCGGCCGTAGCCGTGCATCACGAGGTTGATGCCCTCGGTGCAGCCGCGCACGAAGACGCACTCTTTCGCGTCGCGCGCGTTGATGAAGCGGCGCACCTTCTCCCGCGCGCCCTCGTAGGCGGTCGTCGCGCGCTGGCTGAGGTAGTGGACGCCGCGGTGGATGTTCGAGTGCTCCTCGCGCAGGTACTTCGCGCCGCGCTCGATGACGACCTGCGGGACCTGAGACGAAGCAGAATTGTCGAGATAGACGAGCGGCTTGCCGTTGACCGTCTGCGCGAGCACGGGGAAGTCGCGCCGCACTCGCTCAACGTCGAACCCCTGCGTCGTTTCCGCGGCCACTGTTTTTTCAGTCGCGATCATCCTCTTCAATTCTCGCCGCGGACGGCGAACAATTTCTTGGCTCACCTCTGACGGCCACTTATGCCTCCAACCGCGCGTGCAGTCGATTCAGGATCGCCTCGTCAAGCCGCCGCTTAATGGAGTCGATCTTGATCTTCTCGACAAGCTCCTCGGCGAAGCCGTAGGTCAAAAGATTACGCGCCAGCTCCGGGTGCAGGCCGCGGCTGAGCAGGTAGAACAGCTCCTCCTCTTCGAGCTGGCCGACGGTCGCGCCGTGCGAACACTTCACGTCGTCGGCGAAGATTTCGAGCTGCGGCTTCGTGTCAACGCGTGCGTCGGGCGAGAGCAGCAGATTCTTGTTCGTCTGCCGGGCATCGGTCTGCTGCGCGTCGCGGCGGACGAAGACGCGGCCGTTGAAGACCGCGCGGCCGTCGCCGTCGAGGATGCCCTTGTAGAGCTGGTGGCTCGCGCAGCGCGGCGCGACGTGATCAATCGTCGAGTGCGTGTCGGCGTGCTGGCCCGCGCCCGCGATGTAGAGGCCGTCAACCCAGCACTCCGCGCCCTCTGCGAGCAGGCGGACGCTGATTTCGTGGCGCGACAGGCGCGCGCCCTGCGTTATGGTCGTCAGGTCGTAACTACTTCCGGCCGCGAGTTCCGCGTGCGTCGCGGCGACGTGGAACGCCGCGTCGCCCTCGGCCTGTCGCTTGTAGTGGACGACGCGAGCGCGCTCTTTGACAAAGACCTCGACGACGGCGTTCGTCAAATGCGAAGAACCGTCCGCCGACTCGTAATCCTCGACGACGGTCGCGGAGCTGTCGGCCTCCGCGACGACGAGCACGCGCGGACTGACGAGCAACTGCGCGTCCGACTTCGACGCGACGAACAGCAGGTGGAGCGGGGCCGAAAGCTGCGCGCCCGCGGGCAGGTGTATCAGAATGCCCGCGCCGAGGAACGCGGTGTTGAGCGCGGTGAAGCTGTTCCGCGAGAAGTCCGCGGCGCGCGAGAGATGCTCGCGCAACAGCGGCTCGTGCTCCGTGATCGCGGCCGACATGTCTGCGACGATCACGCCTTCGGGCAGGCCCGCGAGCGACGAAAGTTCCGGCCTGAAGTGGCCGTTGGCGAAGACGGCCGTCGTCCGTGACGACTCCGGGAAGAGCCGAACCTTCAACGCCTCTACGCCGACGGTTCCGCCGTCACGAGCGGCCGGCTCGAAACTCGCGCGCGCGATGGGCGCGACGTTCGTGTACTTCCAGTCCTCCTGCGTTGTCACGGGGAAGCCCTCGCGCTCGAAGACCTCGAACGCGCCCTCGCTCAAACGCGCGGCCCACGAAGGCAGCGCGCGCCCACCGCGCCCGCGCGCGGTCTCCCACGCCGCGCGGTAAGTCGATCTCTCCAGTGTCGCCTGTGTCATTTCAATAGCTGTTAGCTGTTAGCTGTTAGCAGAACAAAAAGAATGCGTCTGTTCTTAGAGATTTCGATTGGTTATGCGCTGACGGCCGACGGCTGGGTGCTGGCGGCTTCCTTGATCCAGTCGTAGCCCTTCTCTTCGAGTTCGAGCGCGAGTTCCTTGCCGCCGGAGCGGACGATGCGCCCGCGGTAGAGCACGTGGACGAAGTCGGGCACGATGAAGTTGAGCAGGCGTTGGTAGTGCGTGACGAGGATGATCGCGTTGTCGGGCCGGCGCAGGAAGTTGACGCCGCCCGCGACGATCCGCAATGCGTCGATGTCGAGGCCCGAGTCGGTCTCGTCGAGCACGGCGAGGCGCGGCTCAAGGACGGCCATCTGTAAAATCTCGTTGCGCTTCTTCTCGCCGCCCGAAAAGCCCTCGTTGACCGAGCGCGACATCAGCCCCGCGTCCATCTCGACGATCTTCGCGCGCTCCGCCAACAAATCTTTGAACTCAAGCGGGTCGAGTTCTTCCTCGTTCAGGTGCTTGCGCCGCTCGTTGTAGGCGAGACGCAGGAACTGCGCGTTCGAGACGCCCGGCACTTCGACCGGGTACTGGAAGGCGAGGAAGACGCCCGCGCGGGCGCGCTCGTCGGGTTCGAGTTCGAGCAGGTTCTTGCCCTCGAAGAGGACTTCGCCGCGCGTCACCTCGTAGGCCGGGTGGCCGGCGATGATCTTGGCGAGCGTGGACTTGCCCGATCCGTTCGGCCCCATGATGGCGTGCACCTCGCCCGCGCGGATCGTCAGGCTGATGCCCCGCAGGATTTCCTTGCCCTCAACAGTCGCGTGCAGATTCTTGATCTCTAACAATTCGATTCACTCCCGAAAAGCTGTTAGCTGTTAGCTATTAGCTGTTAGCCAGAAAAAGAGAGCGCATTTGTTTTGCTAAAAGCTAACGGTTAATAGCTAAGAGCTTCCTTATCCGACGCTGTTCTCCAACTTTAAGCCGAGGAGGCGCTGGGCCTCGACGGCGAACTCCATCGGCAGCTCGCGGAAGACCTCCTTGCAGAAGCCGTTGATGATGAGCGAGACCGCGTCCTCCTGCGAGATGCCGCGCTGGCGCAGGTAGAAGAGCTGCTCCTCGCTGATGCGCGAGGTCGTCGCCTCGTGCTCGACGCGCGCCGTGTTGTTCATCACCTCGATGTACGGGAAGGTGTTGGCCGAGCACTTCGAGCCGATGAGCATCGAATCGCACTGCGTGTAGTTGCGCGCGCCATCCGCCCCTTTGAGCACTTTGACCAGGCCGCGGTACGAGTTGTTCGACTTGCCCGCAGAGATGCCCTTCGAGACGATGGTCGAGCTGGTGTTCTTGCCGATGTGGATCATCTTCGTGCCGGTGTCGGCCTGCTGCGCGTGGTTGGTGAGCGCGACCGAGTAGAACTCGCCGACCGAGTTGTCGCCCTGCAAGATGCAGGACGGGTACTTCCACGTAATCGCCGAGCCGGTCTCCACCTGCGTCCACGAAATCTTCGAGTTGCGCCCGCGGCACGCGCCGCGCTTGGTGACGAAGTTGTAAATGCCGCCCTTCCCTGTCTCGTCGCCCGCGTACCAATTCTGCACGGTCGAGTACTTGATCTCGGCGTCGTCCAAAGCGACCAGCTCGACGACGGCGGCGTGCAACTGGTTCTTGTCGAAGCGCGGGGCGGTGCAGCCTTCGAGGTAGGAGACGTGCGAGCCTTCCTCGGCGACTATCAGCGTGCGCTCGAACTGGCCCGACTCCGAGTTGTTGATGCGGAAGTAGGTCGAAAGCTCCATCGGGCAGCGGACGCCCTTCGGGATGAAGCAGAACGAGCCGTCGGAGAAGACGGCGCTGTTCAGGGCGGCGAAGTAGTTGTCGCCGACGGGCACTACAGAGCCGAGGTACTTTTTGATGAGATCGGGATAGTCGCGGATCGCTTCGGTGAACGAGCAGAAGATTACCCCGTGTTTTTTGAGCTTCTCCTTGTAGGTCGTCGCGACCGAGACAGAGTCGAAGACGGCATCAACGGCTACATTCGACAACTGCTTTTGCTCGGTGAGCGGGATGCCGAGCTTCTCGAACGTGCGGAGCAGTTCGGGATCGACTTCGTCCAAGCTCGCGAGCTTCGCCTTCTGCTTCGGCGCGCTGTAGTAGATCACGTCCTGGTAGTCGATCTCCGGGTACGTGACGTTCGGCCAGTGCTTCGGCTCGCGCATCTTAAGCCACTGCCGATAAGCCTTGAGCCGGAACTCAAGCATCCACTCCGGCTCCTGCTTCTTCTCGACGATCAGGCGGATCGTGTCCTCCGTGAGACCCTTCGGGATCACGTCCGACTCGATGTCGGTGACGAAGCCGTACTTGTACTCCTGGTTAGCCAGCAGTTCGATGTTGCTCATCTCTCACTCTTCTTCCGTCGCGATCAAATAAGTGCAAACGAAACAGAACCCTCACGCCGGCCGTCATGCCTGCCTGTCGTGCGCGCCGTGGCGCGGCAGAGCGTGAATCTGGTGGAGCGTGGATTCCACGTTAGCCTCCGTCCCAGTCAGCTCGGCCAGCGTGATCGCCGACAGCGCGTCGCGGACGATGTCGTGCAGGCCGACGATCACGGGCCGGATGCCGCAGTTGCCCGTGTGGACGCACGAGTCGAGCAGGCCGGCGTAAGTCTTGCAGTGGCTCTCCAACACGTCCTCGCCCTGCACGCTGATGATCTCGCTCAGGCGAATCTCACGCGCGGGCCGCGCCAGGCGATACCCGCCCTTCGTCCCGCGGATCGACGTGACCAGCCCGGCCTTCGACAACGTCCAGAGCACCTTGCCGGCGTTGGCCTGCGAGATGCCCTCGAGCTCGGCCATCTGGGCGAGCGTCAGGAACTCGCCTTCGCCCAGCCTCGCCAACTGCAAGAGGCACCGCAAGCCATACTCTTCCTGGGCCGAGACCTTCACGTAAACCGCTCCAACACAAGCAATTATTCCGACTCTGGGGGGATTATAGGTAAACCTTACTTTTTAGTCAACTTTAGGGGCTTATGATTTTAACCTCGTTAGGATGGCTAATATGCCTGCAAAAAAAGGGGCCGCCGCGAGCGCGTCCGCCCTCCTTTCGAGCGCCCCTGATCGCGAAAAGTTTGACCGTCCGGCGGGGGCGGAATACAATCACGCCGGCCCGACAGTTTGAGACTCCGTCCGAAGCCCGCGTTCGAAAACCCCCGATCCCATGGCACTCCTCAAAAAATTCTCCGTCGCACCTGTGCTCCTGCGGCGCTGGTACTGGCTGCTGTCGCTGCTGCTGACGCTCATCGTCTGGGGCGCGATCACGCTCGCGCTCCGGCCGCTAGCCGACTCGCCCGGCCGCTACGTCTCGCGCCCCTACGGCTACATGACCGGCCTCGAAGACTCGGCGCTCGACCTCCTCTTCCAGCTCCGCAACGCGCGGCAGGACAGCCTGAAGGCGCGGGGCCTCGCCGAGCCGATCACGATCATCGAGGTTGACGAGGACTCGATCCGCGAGTCGAACGTGCGCCTCCAGGCATGGCCGCGCAACTGGTACGGCCGCCTGATCCAGCACGCGAGCGACGCGGGCGCGAACACCATCGGGCTTGACGTTTACGTCAGCGAGTCGGGCGGCGTCGGCGATTACTACAAGCAGGCGGACCAGCAACTGCTCGACGCCATCACGAATGCCGGCAACGTCGTCATCGTGCAGAAGCTCGAAGCGGGCGGCTCGTCAGCCATTACCCCGCTCCCCGAATTCGGCGAGGCCGCGTCGGGCGTCGGCTTCTCCGACCTGCCGCACGAGAGCGACCGCTTCGTCCGGACGGCGCAGCTTTTCAGGCAGGGCGCGGACGGCAAGGCGGAGACGCAGCTCAGCTTCGCCTCGCTCATCTCGCAGCTCTACACTGAACAGCCCTTCGAGGGCGCTGGCGAGTACGAGATCAAGTTCGGCGACCGCAAGATTCCGCTGCGCAACGATCTGAACCTGCAGATCGACTTCCGCGGGCGTTCGCCAGCCTTCACGCGCGTCTCGGCGCGCGACATCCTGTGCGAGGACTTCAAAGCGATCTCTGTCCCGTCGCTCCAGTGCGACCCTTCGCGCCGCCCGCCGGACGAGCTGTTCCGCGACCGCATCGTGCTCATCGGCGCGGCCAACAACGACGCGCCCGATCTCTTCACAACCCCGTTCTACATGCCGCGCGCCTTCCCCGACCGGCCGATACTCCGCCTCTTCGAGTCAGATCTGCCGACGCAGACGAAGCTGATGCCCGGCATCGAGGTTCACGCCAACGTCGTCGCCACCCTGCTCAACGGCCGCTACCTCGTGCGACCGTCGTGGGGCCGGCAGGCTCTATTCGTGCTCGCGCCGCTCCTCATCGTCGCCGCGGCGGTCTTCTTCGTCCGCGCGCTGTGGGGGCTGCTCATCACGGTCGCGACGGGCGTGCTCGTGCTCGCCGCCTCCTCCTGGGCCTTCGACGCGTACGGCGTCATCCTGCCCCTGGCCTCCGCGGAGCTGGGCGTGCTGGGCCTGCTCGCGCCTTCGAGCTTCCTGCTGCGCTACGCGCACGAGCGCGCGATGCGCGAGGAGCAGGAGGCCGAGCGCGCGGCCATCATGGACATCTTCTCGCGCTGCGTCTCGCCCGAGGTGGCAGACACCTTGTGGCAGCAGCGGCAGACGCTCGCGCTCGGCGGCGAGCGCCGCATCGTGACCGTCATCTTCACGGACATCCGCGGCTTCACGACGCTCTCCGAGTCGGTCAGCTCCGAGGTCGTCGTCACGTGGCTCAACGAATACTTCAGCCGCATGCACAGGATCATCTGCGCCTACGGCGGCCACATCAACAAGTACCTGGGCGACGGTTTGATGATCGTCTTCGGCGCGCCCATCGCGCGCGGCGACAAGCTGGAGGCGCGCGCCGCCGTCTCCTGCGGCCTCGAGATGCTGGCCGAGGTCGAGCGCATCAACCAGGACTGGGAGGGGACGGGCCGGCCGCAAATTGCCATCGGCTGCGGCATCCACACGGGCGAGGCGCTGTGCGGCGTGGTCGGGGCCGAGGGGCGACTCGAATACACGCTCATCGGCGACACGGTGAATTTGACCTCGCGGCTCGAATCGACGACGAAGGAGAAAAAGGTTCCCATCCTCATCAGCGACTCGACGGCTGATCTGCTCGGCCAGGACTACGAGATCGAGCCGATGGGCGACGTGACCGTCAAGGGCAAGACGCAGAGCACGAAGGTTTACACCGTGAGGAAGGCCGAGAAGAAGAAGCAGACGCCCGAGCTTGAGACGGTCGGCGTCTAAAGAGCGAGTCTCAGGCTTGAGGTTTCAGGTTTGAGGTCTAGCTTCTATAGCGCAAAAAGCGAGGCGGCGAGCCGGATTGAGTTCCGGCTCGCCGCTTGTGCGTTTGGCGTTGAAGGTTGAAAGCCCCGGACTCCGTCAACCGTCGTGGCGTGCCTCGTCGAGCTTCGCCAGTTTTTCGACGCGCTGCTGGTGGCGGCCGCCGGAGAACTCGGTCTCGACGAAGGCGCGGATCATCCGAGCGGCGGTCTCCGGGTCGATGAAGCGCGCGCCGATGCAGAGCACGTTGGCGTCGTTGTGCTGGCGGGCGAGGCGGGCCGTCTCCTCATTCCAGCAGAGGGCGGCGCGCACGCCGGGGATTTTGTTGGCGGCGATGGAGATGCCGATCCCGGAGCCGCACATCACGACGCCGCGCTCGACCTCGCCCGACACGACCGCGCGCCCGACCGCCGCGCCGAAGTCCGGGTAGTCCACGCTTTCCAGCCCGTGCGCGCCGTAGTCTGCGGCCTCGTAGCCCAGTGCGGCGATGGCCTCCTTGGCGCGCTCCTTCCCCTCGTAGCCCGCATGGTCGCTGCCGATGGCGATTTTTTTCATAAAGGTTTGTCCGTCGTCCGTGGTCAGTTGTCCGTCGTTCGTGTCCCGGGCAGCTTGAATCTTGAACCGCAGGCGGCGAGCCTCAGAAGCTCAAACAACTGACAACGGACGACGGACAACTGACGGCTTTTTATCTTCCGCTTAGTTGCGCCGACGCGGCCTCGTCAACGAACCAGTCGATTGCGCCGGCGCGCGGCTCGACTAGCTGGGACGGGAGGCGACTCGTGTCGCGCGGCCCCTCGACGACCTCTTTGAGCCGCGCGGCTTTGCCCGCGCCCGTGACGGTGAACAGCACGCGTGCGGCGTGGTTGATGGCGGGCGCGGTCAGCGTGATGCGGAACGTCTGGAACTTTTCGACCCAGTTGGAGGCCACCCACGCGCGCCGCTCGTCCAAAGCCGTAGTGCCGGGGAAGAGCGAGGCGGTGTGGCCGTCGTCGCCCATGCCGAGCATGACGAGATCGAAGGCGGGCCAGTCTGCGTCGTCGCCGAAGAAGGAGCGCAGCTCGTCCTCGTAAAGGCGCGCGTTGGCGACCGCGTCGCCCTCGCCGATCATGCGGTGGACGTTCTCCGAAGGGATAGCGACGCGGGAGAGCAGTGCCTCATTCGCCATCCTGAAGTTGCTATCGGCGTGGTCGGGCGGGACGGTGCGCTCGTCGCCGAAGAAGACGTGAACCTTCGGCCAGTCGATCCCGCCGCCCGGCCCATCGTCGGCCGCGAGGATTTCGTAGATGCGCCGGGGCGTCGAGCCGCCAGCGAGTGCGACGCTGAACCTGCCCCGCTCCGCGACGCTTTGGCGGGCCAGTTCCGCGATCCACTCGGCCGCGCCCTGCGCGACCGATTCCGCGTCGGCGAAGGTGTGGAAGTTGTGTCGCGTGCTGCTCATTCTGAATCTTCAGCCGCCGAGGGCCGCGCGGCGGGCCGCGCCGTAGAGCGCCGCCTTGTCGTCGAGTATGACGCGGACGGGCATCGAAAGTACCAGATCGGACATGCGCCCCTTGTCGCCGTAGGCGCGCATGAAAGTGCCGTCCCTGAGCTTGTCTAAAATCTTCGGGGCGATGCCGCCGCCGACGTAGAGTCCGCCCGACGCCTTGAGCAGGAGCGCGAGGTTGCCGGCCATCGAGCCGTAAATCTCGACCATGAGGTTAAGGGCCCTGGCCGCCAGGTCGGATTCGCCCGCCTGCGCCGCGTTCGAGATCGCGGCGGCCTCGTTCCCCGGCGTCATCCGCTCCGCG
>DATHBT010000163.1:0-28807 GCA_035295985.1 Pyrinomonadaceae bacterium
TCTTCGAGCGCGACCGTGCGCGCGAGCACGTCCTGCTTTTTTGGATCGACGAGCCGCGTCGCCGCGAGCGCCGACTGCAACTTGACCGCGGCAGACTCGCGGTCGGTCAGCGTCCGCGAGCTGCCGTCGAGCGAGCGCGACCACGCGGTGCGCGCGTTGGCCGCGACGGTCGTCTCACCGGCTGGGCCGACCGCGTCGCTGCGCGTCGAGGCTGGGGCTTTCTGGAAGACGCGCAGGCTGCGGCCCTCGCCGCCCGCCGCTTCGATGCGCCACTCGTAGGTCGCGTCGCGGATCGACTGCTGCCGCTTCTTGCCGCCGACGGCCTTCAGGTGGTCGCCCACCACGTGTTCGGGCGAAGGCAGCTTGGCGGCGCGCTGCTTCGCCCCCGCCTGTGCCCAAACTGTCGGCGCGCAGGCCAGCGTGAGGGCGAAGCTGAACACTCGAAACGACGATAAATGCCACCCGCGCCGCCGTGATGACACGGCCCGAGGCGCGATGTTGCTGCGCGAGGGACTATGGGAAAAAGTTCTGTTCGGCATGAGTAAAAATAGTGCGGCTCGGCGAGAGGGGAGCGGGACTCGCGTGGCGCGGGCTATCTTAACCCACCGCCGCGCCGGCGCGCACGCGAAAGGGCGGCCGGCGCGTTAAGGCCGGTCGCCCTTTCTGTTTGGTGGCTCAGTTCCGAGGCGGGGCGACGGTCAGCACCGGCCCCGGATTTCAAACTGCGCTGAATAACTTTTCGCCCTCGTGCCGCCTCAGCGCGGGGTCAGGAAGGCTGACCCTCCGTCGTCTGCGACGCTCCGGGCGGCTGCGGCACCTCCGCGTCCATCGCGTCGGCCGACTCCTGCTCGGCCTCTAACTCGTGCTCCTCGTTGTCGCGCGCCGCGTCGTGCCCGCCGCGCGCGCCCTGCCCCGGCATCCCCGGCCTTCCCTGCTCCGCCATCTTCAAACTCCTCTCGTGCGACTCAACACCTCTCAATTGCGCGAAGCGCAGCGTCAGCCCCGCGAGCCTTTCCCGCCGCCGCCCGCGGACTTCTTCGCGCCCGCCTTCTGCCCCGGCAGCACGCCCTCGACGCGCGCGATGACGCGCCCGACCTGCTGCGCGACCGTGCTCAGCAGCCCGCCTGACGCGCCGGCCGATGCACCGCGCCCGCCGCCGCCCTTAGCCGCCGCGCTGCCCTTGCCCGTGCCGCCCGCCTTCTTTGCGCCGCTTGCGCCCTTAGCACCGGCCGACTTTTTAGCCGCGCCGCCCTTCGTCGCCCCGGCACTCTTCCCCACACCACCGCTCTTCTTAGAGCCGCCGTTCTTCGCGCTGCTCTTCTTTGCGCCGCCGCCCGCAGCCGAACCCTTCTTCGAAGGGCCGGCCTTTGATGCCGCGCCCGTCTTCTTCGCGCCCGCGGCCTTCTTCGTTCCGGCCTTCTTAGCCGCACCGCCCGATTTTTTCGCAGCGCCGCCGGCCCTGGTCGCAGACTTCTTCGCAGCAGACTTCTTCGTGCCGGCCTTCGTACCCGCGGCCTTCGAGGCAGACTTCCTGCCCGCGCCCTTCTTCGCCGCGCCGCGCGCCCCGCCGGCACGCCGCGCGCCCGAACTCTGTGCGGTTCCGCCGCCGTCGGTCGGCTGCACGCCGCTGACCGTCGCCGTCCCGCCCTTGCGCCCCCGCTGCGCCTTCTCGTGCGCGCTCTCCATCACCTGACGGATGCGCTCGGCCTCGGCCTCCTGCGGCGACTGCGGGACGGACTCGCCCTCCGCCTGCGCCGGGTTCCCCAAGCCCTGCTGCGCGAACGGGTCTTCCTCCTCCTTCGTCAGCGCCTCGTGCGCCTGCTCGAACTCATACTGGTTCAACTGACCGCCGCCGATCTTGTAGTTCGGCTGGTTCTTCCAAGGGTCTTTCGGCATCTCTCCCTGTCCTCCCTGTCGCCGCGGCTTCCCCGCTTGACAGCGCGCGCGCGCGGTCTTTATTCTTTCACTCCGACAGTGCTAAGCCACCTTAGCTCAGTTGGTAGAGCAGTCGATTCGTAATCGACAGGTCTGGAGTTCGAGTCTCCAAGGTGGCTTCAAAATTTTAGTTGCCGTATAGCTCACTCAGTTATACGGCAATTTCTTTTGCGCCTCAATCACCAACCCGTCACGTCCTGTAACTTAACTGTTGAATCGTGTGCTTTGGCCGCAGTCTAGCTGCGAGGTTGAAGTGAGTCAACGCCCTCACGAAACCTCCCCAGGTTCAATCACGAACGAGTAACAGAAGCGGACATCGGCGGCGGCCCGCTGTACGAGTTTTTGCGCCGCGGCCCGGCAAATCTACGCCGCGTCACGCGCTTACTCTAGGGTTCACGCTGGCACACCGCTTGCACTTTTTCCCCTGTTGTCAACGTCTGCGGACCGGCAGGAGTTTTCGTGTTCTGAAGTTTTTGTTACAGAGGAGGTTTTACAGATGGCTACGAACGGGGCGGAGAGGGCGAAGAGGGTCGCCATCCTCATCGAGCAGCACGTGGAGGACAGCGAGTTCAACATCCCCTACAACGCGCTGAGGGCGGCGGGCGCTGAGGTGACCGTGCTCGGCTCGCGCGTCAACGAGACCTACCAGGGCAAGCAGATGAAGCTGTCGATGAAGGCCGACGCGACGACCACCGACGCCCTCGCCGAAGACTTCGACGCCGTCGTCGTCCCCGGCGGCATGGCCCCCGACCGGATGCGCACCAACATGAAGACCGTCCGCTTCGTGCAGGACGCCGTCGAGCGGGGCAAGCTCGTCGCCGCCGTCTGCCACGGCCCGCAGGTCTTGATCGAGGGCGAACTCCTGAACGGCAAACGCGCCACGGGCTTCCGAGCCATCCGCAAGGACATGGAGAACGCCGGGGCGCGCTACGAGAACGCGCCCGTCGTCGAGGACGGCAACCTCGTCACCTCGCGCCGCCCGGCCGATCTACCTATCTTCACCGCCGCCATCCTGCGCCGCCTCGGCCTCAAGCTCGAAGGCAAGTCGCTCTACTCCGAGGACGATCTCGCCGCCGACTGGTGGCAACTGGCCCAGGACTGGGGCGGCTCGACGAAGGCCGAGATCGCGGACGCCGTCAACACGGCCATCCGCGGCGAGCGCTACGCCCTGACCGCCTTCGAGCACTACGCCGAGAAGGCGACCGACGCGGATTTGAAGGCCCTCTTCAACGAGATCGCCGAGAGCAAGCGCCGCCACGTACAGATGCTCGAAGCCCGGCTCGCCGCGCTCGGCGAGAAGGAGGGCTTGCAGGCCGCAGGCTCCGGCGCGTGGGCCACGCTCAAGAGCTGGCTCCAGTCGAGCAACGACACGGCCCTCCTGCAGCGCGCGATGGGCGACCTGCAGACGGGCGTGGTTGACACCTTCAACCTGACGACGCAGTTGACCGACCCGACGACCACCGCCATCTTCGACGAGATGGAAGTCGCGATGGCGAAGCAGGAGCAGCGCGTCGCAGACCTCTACCACGCGCGCCTCGGCGGCAAGAAGACCGAAGCCGCGAAGCCGACGACCGGCGCGGCCGTCACAGCCTGAGAAGGAAAGGCAGAAGGCGGAAGGCAGTCAGGAACAGAGCTTGATCGTGCTCTGTTCCTGACTGCCTTCCGCCTTCTGCCTTCTTCAGATTGCCGGGCGCAGCAGTCCGCGGAAGATGCCCTGCACTTGAACCTGCATTGCGGGCACGCGGATCGGCGAGAGATGCGAGTTGGCGGGACGGAGCTCGATCTCGCGCCCGTACCGGTAGAGCCGCTTGAGCGTGGCGCGCGCGCCCTCGACGAGCGCGACGACGATCTCGCCGTCGCGCGCTTCCGTGCGATTTTCGATGAGCGCGATGTCGCCGTCGCAGATGTGCTCGTCGATCATCGAGTCGCCGGAGACGCGCAGGGCGTAAACCTGTTCGGGGCGCGTCCGCCCGATCAGGAAGCGCGGGACGGCGATGGACTCGCCCGCCTCGTTGACGGCGTCGAGGGGCTGGCCCGCGGCGACGCGGCCGAGCAGCGGCACCTCGCAAGTGCCCTCGGCCGGCGCGTCCTCGACGTTGACGCTCAGGGCGAAGGAGCCGTTCGCGTGCTTACGGGCCACGAGGCCGCGCTTCTCCAGGGCCTCGATGTGCTTGGCGATGGTCGCCTTCGACGAGATGCCGAAGTGGCGCGCGATCTGCGCGTAGGACGGCTCGTAGCCGTGGCGGTCGATGAAGCGCCGGATGTAGTCGAAAATCTCTTTCTGGCGTTGCGTGCGGGGTTGCATCTCGGGAGTCCTCGGGAGTCGCCACAGCCGGCGAGGGAAGCCGTCAACACTCTTTCGGGCGCGGATCGGATTCTATGCCCCATGCGTCAGGAGCGTCAACATGGAAAAGCTGTCAGTTGTCCGTGGTCAGTTGTCCGTTGCGCGTGGCTGGTAGGCTTTCGCGTTCCTCCGAAAGTGGTCGAGCCGATGAGGCTCGAACAACTGACAACGGGCAACTGACCACGGACGGCTTTTCATTTCCTTGAGTAGCGCGCCAGTTGGAGCGTGAGCGAGCGCACGGCCGAGGGGACGGGGCGCTTGATCACTATGCCGAGGAGCAGGTCGCGCGCCGTCAGGCCGTACATCGCCTCGTTGCGCTCGTTGTCGGGGTCGATGACGACGCCCTTCAACTCCGCGCCGACGAAGGCGCCCTTGCTGCGTGAGTAGGTGAGGATGCCCGCGTCGAGCGTGGCGTTAGTCGAAGCGCCCGTGGCGCGGCCGAAGGGGCCGGCGGCGACGCTCACCTCGCCCCCGAGTTCGAGCTTGTCTTCCAAAAGCCCTTTGACCGCGCCGTCGTTCATGAACAGCAGCACGAAGTCGGTCGAGCTGGCTCCGATCTGCGGGCCGAAGCTGCCGCCGCCGATCTTGAAGAACGCCGGCGCGCTCCACCCGCCGGGGATGCGCCGGCTGATGATGCCCCTGCCGCCGCGGCCGCCCACCAGGATGATGCCCGCCTTGAACACGTCCGGGAAGACGGCCACGGCCTCCGCGTTCTCCAACAGCTCGCGCGGGATCGCCTTGTCGCGCACCGACATGATCTCGCGAAAGACCTTCGCGGCCTTCTCCGCCTGCTTGCGCGCCGCGGCCTGCTCCTTCGCCACGTCGCCCGACTTCTTCTGCCGCCCCAATGCTCCGGCCGGCAGACTCAGCGCCAGCGCGAGCGCGAGCGCGCACTTCGTCAAGTGTTCGTAAGATTTCAGTCTCATCACAGACCCCTCCCTTGAAAAGTTTCTCTGACACGAAAAGCCGAAGGGGAGTTTGGCCGAAAGACTATCTTACAATTTCCGGCCGCGGAACAGAACCGCGCCGCGCACCCGAAAATATTCTCTTCCCCACCGCCCCGCGCGGGCGTACTATTCACGCCGCCTCGCCAGCGTACCGGCGCGGGCGCGGACGACAACCCCTCTCCCTTTCGCACAGGAGGCTCCAATGTCATCAAGTCGGCTCAACGGGATCGACGTTTCAAAATATCAGCCCAACGTGAACTGGCCGGACGTGAGACAGGCCGGCTACGCGTTCGCCTTCGCGCGCGCGACCTACGGCTCCGGCCAGGTCGATGCCTACTTCAACTCCCACTGGCAGGGCATGAAGGGCGCGGGCGTCGTGCGCGGCCCGTACCACTTCTTCGTAACGGCCGACGACGCGACCGCCCAGGCCGACCTGTTCGTGCAAACCGTGAAAGCGGCCGGCGGCATCTTGCCCGGCGATCTGCCGCCCGTCATCGACGTGGAGGCCGACAGCGGGACGGGAGCGAACCTCGTCGGCGGCGTCCAGACGTGGCTCGACATCGTAGAGCAGCAACTCGGCCGCACCCCCATCATCTACACCGCCCCGGCCTTCTGGAACGAGAACCTGAACGGCAGCTTCGGCCGCTACCCGCTCTGGGTCGCGGAGTACGGCGTCTCGTCGCCGAAGCGGGTGAACGGGTGGGACGGCTGGACGTTCTGGCAGCATTCGGAGTCGGGATCGGTTCCGGGCATTTCCGGCAGTGTCGATCTCGACTACTTCAACGGCTCGCCCGCAGACCTCGAAGCCCTGACGAACGCGTCGGCCGGCTCGCTCTCCGCCGACGCCCCCGCCGCGCCCGCCTCCCCCGCGACGCCGGCCGCGCAGACCTACACCGTGCAACCCGGCGACACGCTCTCCGCAATCGCCGCGCGCTACGGCACGACCGTTGACGCCATCTGCCAAGCCAACAACATCGCGAACCCGAACGAGGTCGGCGTGGGCCAGGTTCTGACAATCCCCTAGATCGAGACGCAGACCGGCACCGAAACCGAGAGGGCGGGAATCTTCCTCGCCCTCTCGGTTTTTCGGCGTCGCGGTCGCGCGGGGGTTGACCCTAGAACGTGACGCTGTAGCTCCCGCCCGGCTGGTGGCCGCGGACGAGGACGAGCGAGAAGACGTGCCGGCCGCGCGCGTAGTTGACGATGGGGTGGACGTGTACGCCGTTGTAGGTGACGAGCGAGGAGAAGCCGCGGCCGAAGTCTATGTTGACGCCGCCGACGGGGCGCAGGCGCTCCTCGTAAGTTCCGTAGGCCGCGCCGACGTAAGGGGCGACGGGCAGCCCCGTCTCGCGCCGCAGATTTTTGCTGAGTGTGAAGTAGAACGCCTGGCCTGAGGGCGTGCCGATCCGGTCGGTGCTCGTGCCGATCATCAGCGCGGGTCGGCGGCGCGTCTCGGTCAGGACGAGCAGGTTGCCGATGACGCCAACCTCGTCGGCCAGCGGGTTGTACTCGACGCCCGCCGTCAGCCGCGGGTGAAACTTGTAGGTCAGCGTCGCGCGCACGCGCGCGCGGGGGATCTGCTCCGGCAGCACGCGCAGTCCGAACGTCCACTTGTCTCGCGATGTGTTTCCTGCCCCGCTCACGGCGCGGCCCTCGCCCGGTCAAAGCGGTCAGGAGGGCACGGTCGAGGCGTCGCCGGGCCTCTCTGCGTGGGCTTCGTGGCCGTGTTCGTCCGCGCGCCCTTTGCGATCTTTCGCGGCCGTCGAGTCGACCTGCCTGGCGGGCGCGGCGAGCAGCGCGTCGAGCTGCTTGCGCAGTTCGTCGGGCTTGACGACGGCGTTGGTGGACGAGACGATGCGGCCCTCGCGGTCGAGGACGACCGTGCCGGGCAGCGCCGGGGCGAGGCCGAAGCGCGGCATGAGCTGGGCAGTCGCTCCCGTCCAGATGGGGAAGTTGATCTTCGTCTCGCGTATGAACTGCAAGACCTTCGGGCGATCTTCCGCCGCGTCGGCCGACGCGCCGACGACCTGCACGCCGAGCGCGGCGTAGTCGTTCTGGATGGCGGCGAGGTCGGGCATCTCGCGCCGGCACGGCTCGCACCACGTCGCCCAGAAGTTGAGCACGACGACGCGCCCGCGCAGAGCGGCAAGACTCTGCTCGACGCCCGACAGATCGCGGAGCGCGAGTTCCGGCTGCGTGCCGACGACACTGACGGCCGTCTGCGCGACGGGCGACGGGCCGACGACGCGCATCGCGTTGACTTTGAAGAACTGCTTGTCGCCGTTGCGCCTCACCGTCCCCTCGGCCTCGACCATCGAAGACATGACGGCGAGCCAGCCCTTGCCCTCGCGTTTGTAGTCGCCGTCCTCAAGCTCGTAGAGCTTGAAACGGTCGCCCTCGCGGACGGCGAGCGCGGCCGGAATCTTCTTATCGGCGCAGTCGGCGGCGCACTTGAGATCGGACGCCGTGCCGTATGGCGTCTTCACCCGATCTTTTGACTCGAACCAGCAGTCGGAGCAGACGACCTGACCCGTCAGTTTAACGGGCTGCGACTGCGCCGCGACTATGGCGGGGGCGCAAAGCAGCAGGCAGATTGTGATCAGCGACAATTTCATCGGCGTGTTTTTCGGTTCGCTCCTCCGCACGAGAGACTTTCGCACGAAAGAAACGGCTCGCGCAAAGGCGCAAAGAAGAAGGTGGTGTGTGTTATCGCGTAGAGTGAGCGTCCCTGCCGCGTAAAGGCCGGGCGCGAAGGTTTTGAAAGAGACCTTCGCGCCCGGCGGTCGATCAGCCGCGCTGGCGGCTTGCCGGCCTACGGCTTGTCGGACTTGGCGGCGGCGCAGCAGGCCGCGTTAGCCGTGCAGCAGGCGGCCCCGGGCGCGCAGCAACTCTTGGCGTCGCCGGCGTTAGCGCCGCCGGCCTTGTGCATCGCGCAGCAGGAGGCGTGGGCCTTCTCGCCGCCCGTGGACGCTGCGGCGTGCGCGGCGTGGGCCTTGTCGCCGTGCATCATGCAACAGGAATCGCCGTGCGCCGCCGCGTGCTGGCCTTCGGCCTTGTCGTGGCCCGCGCAGCAGCCGTCCATCGAACAGGACTCAGCGCCGTTGCCGTGCGCCTTCGCGTGGTGCTCGGCCGACTTCGAGTGCATCTGGCAGACGCCTTCGGCGCAGCAGCCGGCCTTCTCCTTGTCGGCCTTGCAGCAGGCCGCGCCGTCGGCGCAACAGCCAGCATTGGCCGCGCAGCAGGAAGGTTTCGCCGCCGCAGGCGTCTGCGCGGTCGTCTGAGTGCCGGCGGCGTAAACGAGGCCGGCGAGAGAAAGTAAGAGCGAGAGGGAGAAAAGTTTGAAGGTCTTCATCTTTGTGTCTCCTGATTTTCGGACGTGGGTGTAAGACGGCCGGCGCGGCGGTCGCGCCGACACTCCTCACCCCGCCTCTAAATCAGGAAGACACAGCAGCGCAGGTGTGTGCCGCCACGGTCGCGCACGAGGTCTCCGGCCGCGCGCGGCGGCGAAGCGTACACGGACGCGGGCGCGTGCAACTGCGCCGCGGGCGCGGAAGCGGTTGAAGTGGTCTGGACGCGGACTTTGCGCGCGGGGTCGGACGAGTGGCGGCCTCCGAGCGGGCAGTGCATCGCCGTGCGGCTGCCATGATTCTCCGCTCCGGCCGACGCACCGCCTTCGCTATCTTCGACGCCCGCGCAGCAGTCGTGCCCGCTCATCGCGGCGCACGAGTCCGCCGGCCGTTCGGCCGTGTGCGATTCGTCTTGGGCGGCGTGGGTTTGCGAATGTGCGTGGGCCGAGGCGGTCGCGGCGGAGCAGCCGAGCAGGCAGCCCGCCCCAGCGAGCCACGCGACGATGCCGAGCGCCGTCAGGCGTCTCAGCAAGTCCGTCGCTCGTGTGCGCGGGGAACGCATAGGGGAGATTTTATGCCCGCGGGCGGGCCGTGTCCACGTTTAACTGCGCCCGCGTGAGCGCCGTCACGCGCTACTGTGCCGTGCCGTACTGCGCGACGATGCGCTCGCGAATCTGCTCAGGCGTGAGGCCGCCCTCGGTCTGCAACCTGTAGGCGAGCAGGGCCTCGTCGACGCAGACGGCGCAGTGCGAGGCGTGGTCGTCAACGAAGCAACTGTGGAGGCTCTTGTGGCCGAAGCCCTCGTCGCAGTGGCAGTAGCAGGGCAACTGCGCGATGGTTTTGGGGATCGCGGCGACGGCCTGGTAGGCGAGCCGCGTCTTGCCCGAAAACTGCTGCGGCGCGAGCGTGGCCGGCAGACTCTTCAGCTCGGCCGCGGTCTTCTGGAAGGCCGGCACGCGGCCCGGCTCGCCGTGCGAGTGGCCGTGGTGCGCGTCGGCCGCCGGCTGCTGCTGCGGCACGCGCGGGCCGAGCGCGTCGGACGAGGGGCCGTGTGCGAGGCTCGTCTGCTGCGGCGCGGTCTGCGTCTGCGTCGGCTGCGGCTGGTTCTGTCGCGCCTTCTCGCCGGACGAGCCGCCGCAGGCCTGCAACGCGAGCGCCGCGGCGGCGAGCGCCGCGGCCGTTGGAAGTGCTCTGAATGTTCTCTTCGTCATTAAAAAATTCCGACTCCTCACGGACGCCGACAATTTACACGACGCCCGGTCAGCGCGCCAGCCTTGGACGCCCGCGGGCGGGGTAAAGTTGCCGCCGACTGCGCCCGTTTGACCTCGCGCGCCCGCGGGTGAGACGATTGCCGCGCCCCCGATTTAATCAACTGCACTGGTTCCGTGAGGAGGACTTTACGATGGCGGAAGAGCAGGAAAAATTTGTCACGCAGGAGGAGACGGGCGAGCCTGCGGCGATTGATCAGGTCGAGTCGCGCGTCGAGGCCGAGATGAAGGCCATCGAGGGGCGCGCCAAGGAGCGCGTCGCACACGGCCTGCAAGACAAGGAGCTTGAGCGCGAGGGCGAGCGGCTGCAAGAGGAAGGCGAGCGCAAGCTGCGCGAGCAGAGGTGAGGGGTCGGGGGTTAGGGGTTGGGGGATGGGGAAGAATAATCCGAGTTCTGTTTTTCCCTAACCCCCGGCCCCTAAAACCCCCATCCCCCCTATTTCGCTTCGAGCGCCTGATCGATGATCGAGCGGACGCGCTCGGCCGCGGCGTAGCCGACGAACTTGTAGAGCTGCCGCCCCTGTCGGTCGAGTATGTAGGTCTGGGGAATCTGGTAGCCGGGTTCGAGCAGCGCCTTGTAAGTCTCCAGGTCGGCCCAGACGATGCGGTAATCGACCTTGTAGCCCTTGACGAAGTTCCTGACCGCCTCGGCCGTGTTCCGCTCGTCCTCCATCGTGAGGCCGACGATTGCCACGTCCCTGCCCTTGTAGTCGGCGTTCATCGCGATGAAGTCAGGAATCTCCCTCCGGCAAGGCCCGCACCAGGTCGCCCACACGTTGAGCACGACGATCTTGCCTTCGTAATCCGAGAGCCTGAAACCCTTCCCTTCGAGGTCTCTCATCCTCGCGGCCGTGACCGCTTCGGCCAGGGGGCGCGGCTCCGGGCTTATCGCGTCCGCGAAGGCCCGGCGCGGCGCGCCGCCCGAACGCTGGGGCACGCCGGGAACAGTGCCACGCGCCGTCGGCGCGTTCGCGTTCGACGCGTTCAGGTTGGCGGAGCCGTCCGTCGGGTTACATCCCGGCGAGGCCGCCGCGGCGATCAGCGCGAAGGCGAGTGCGGCGAGGGCCAGACGCCGCGGCGTCCAGACGCGCGGGCTCTCTCTCTCTGTTTCGTCAGGCATCATTCGGTCGAAGCGTTCCTTTGGCATGAAGGCGGACTGTTGTCGCTGGACGAAGGGTTAGACTAAAGGCAACGGGGCGGCGTTGCCAAGCCGAAGCAAGGTCAGTTGTCCGCCGTCCGTGGTCAGTTGTTCGAGCCTATCGGGCTTGACGCCTTTGACGTGACGCGAAGTCCGGCGCGGACAACGGACAACTGACCACGGACGGCGGACAATCACTTAACCACCACGTTAACGAGCCGCGCGGGCACGACGACCACTTTGACGATCTGCTTGCCCTCTGTGAAGGCGCGAACCTTCTCGTCGGCCAGAGCCAACGAGCGCAGTTCGTCCTCGCCGGCGTCGGGCGATGCGGTGACGCGCGAGCGGAGCTTGCCGTTGACCTGCACGGGGATTTCCAGCGACTCCTTGCGCGCCAGATCCTTATCGGCCGCCGGCCAGCGCGCGCCGCTTCGGAGCAGCCCGCCCTCACGATTCATCCCCTCCCACGCTTCCTCTGCGAAGTGCGGCGCGAAGGGCGCGAGCATCAGCACGGCCGCCTCCAGAGCCGCGCGCACAACAGCCCTATCCGCCGTGGAGGTCGCCTCCGGCGTCAGGCCTGAATCCGACAGCTCGTTCATCAACTCCATCAGCGCGGCGATGGCCGTGTTGAAGTGCATCCCGTCGAAGTCGTCCGTCACGCGCAGGATCGTCTGGTGCGTCTTGCGCCGCAGGGAGCGCGCCGCGTCGGACAGCTCGCCTGTGTCGTCGGCCGAAGCCGACGACAAGTGCTCGCGCCAGCGGAAGACGGTCGAGTGCACGCGGCGCAGGAAGCGCAGCGCGCCGTCGATGCCTGCCTCCTGCCAGCGCAGGTCGTTCTCGACGGGCGCGGCGAAGAGGCTAAACAACCGCACGGCGTCGGCCCCGTAGGCGCGGATCATCTCGTCCGGATCGACGCCGTTGTTGACCGACTTCGACATCTTCTCGAACGGCCCGACCTCGACGGGCAGACCGTCCGCGACCGAGACGGCGCGCGTGACGCGCCCCTTCTCGTCGCGCTCCACGTCAACGTCGGCCGGGTTGAAATAGACTTTCCGGCCCGCCTCCTCGCCCTCGCGGTAAAAAGTCTCCGCGACGACCATGCCCTGCGTCATCAGATTCTTCACAGGCTCGTTGAACTGCACGAGTCCGATGTCGCGCATCATCTTCGTCCAGAAGCGCGTGTAGAGCAGGTGCATGACGGCGTGCTCGACGCCGCCGATGTACTGATCTACCGGCGTCCAATAGCCGGCGATCTTCGGATCGAACGGGGCGTCCGCGTTGCGCGGGTCTGTGTAGCGGAAGAAGTACCACGACGAATCGACGAACGTGTCCATCGTGTCGGTCTCGCGCCGCGCCGGCTCGCCGCACTTCGGGCAGGTGGTGTTGACGAACTCCCCCACATTCGCCAGAGGCGATCCGCCCTCGCCCGTGAACTCCGCGCGCTCGGGCAGCAGGACGGGCAGTTGATCCTCGGGCACGGGAACCGCGCCGCAAGCGTCGCAATAGACGACGGGGATCGGCGCGCCCCAGAAACGCTGGCGCGAGATGCCCCAGTCGCGCAGGCGGTACGTCGTGGCCGGCTCGCCGAACCCTTGCTGCTTCGCGAACTCGCCCATCTCGCGGATCGCGTCCTCCGACAGCTTGCCGCTCCAATCCGCCGAGTTGACCAAGATGCCGTAGTCCGTGAAGGCGTGCGGCATAGCGACCGACTGATCCTCGCTCAGGGGATCGTGATCGATCTGCTCCTGCTCGTGCGAGATGCGCTCGATGACGCGGCGGATCGGCAAGCTGTATTTCTGCGCGAACTCGAAGTCGCGCTCGTCGTGCGCCGGCACGGCCATCACCGCGCCCGTGCCGTACTCCATCAGCACGTAGTTCGCCACCCAGACGGGAACCTGCTCGCCGCTGAACGGGTTCAACGCGAACAGCCCCGTCGCCACGCCCTCCTTCTCCACGTCCTCGCCCGGCTGACGCGCCGCCGCCATCCGCTCAACACGCACGCGCTCGACGAACCGGCCGACCTCGTCCTTCAAGAGCGACTTCTGAACGACCGGGTGCTCCGTCGAGACGACGACGGCCGTCGCCCCGTAGATCGTGTCGATGCGCGTTGTGAAGACGCGGATGCGCTCGTCGGAGTCTGTGACCGGGAACTCGACGAACGCGCCCGCGCTTTTGCCGATCCAGTTGCGCTGCATCGTCAGCACGCGCTCCGGCCAGCCCCGCTCGATCTCCTTCATGCCTTCCAGCAGCTCTTCGGCGTAGTCGGTCGTGCGGACGAACCACTGCTCAAGGTCGCGCTTCTCCACCGCCGCGCCGCACCGCCAGCAGACGCCGCCCGACGACTGCTCGTTCGACAGGACGGTCTGCTCCTGCGGGCACCAGTTGACCGGCGAGTTCTTGCGGTAGATCAGCCCGCGCTCCAACATCTTCACGAAGAACCACTGATCCCACTTGTAGTATTCGGGCGTGTGCGCCGCGATCTCGCGCCGCCAGTCGTAAGAGACGCCCAAGCGCCGCATCTGCCCGCGCATGTGAGCGATATTCTGCTCCGTCCAGTCGCGTGGCATGATGCCGCGTTTGATCGCCGCCTGCTCCGCGGGCTGTCCGAAGCTGTCCCACCCGATGGGGTGGATGACGTTGAAGCCTTGCAGCCGCTTGAACCACGAGAGCGCGTCGCCGATGGCGTAATTGCGCACGTGCCCCATGTGCAGAAAGCCCGACGGGTACGGCAGCATCTCCAGGCAGTAGAACTTCGGCCGCGCGTCTTCGGCCTCGACCTCGAACGCGCCCGACTCGTCCCACCGCCGCTGCCACTTCTCCTCGATCTTTTCCGGGAAATACTTTTCGTCCATCACCGTTCACCTTCCCTCAACCTTACACAACTCCGCACGACCCGCAAGCCGCGGCGCGCGACGCGGCGGCAAGGCGCACGCCGCGCCGAACGCTTTTCGACTCGCGGATTTTGATCGAGTGCCGCCGCTCCCGGCAGGTGCGTCGCTTGCGCGCGTGACAGGGGTCGGCGCGCGGCCGGGGCGGCTACGTAAGGAGGAGTTTGACTGGCTGGCGAAAACGTCGCATCGGATTACCTAACTAACTTCGACTGGCTGGCCGCCATCTTAACGCAGCCCGTCCGCCCTTGTCGAACGAAATTTCCGGGCCGCGGGTTCTCGCCGCGCCGCGCCCCGGCGCGTAGATCGCGGGGCGGCCTGACAAACCCCGAACGGGGCGGCAAGTGTAACGTCGTCGCGGTCAACCGACACGCGCTTCCTTGCGGCGCGCCGCCTCACGGCTCCTCCAGGCAGTCGCCCCGCCCGTCCTCGCCGCAGCGGAAGAGCGAGGGCGCGTGCTGCGCGGTGAACTCGCGGACGCTGCCCCAGACGCGCGTCTGGCCGTACCTCTCTTTCGTCCACCCGAGCCGCTCCTTGTCGCGCCAGACGCCGGAGAAGGCCCGCTCCTCGCCGCTGCCGGCGAGGTGGTAGGCCTCGTGCAAGAGGATGACGGCGCGCTCGGTGTCGTCGGTCGGGTGCGAGAAGAAGTCCGGGTAGAGCGTGACCACCTGGAAGGGGAAGTTGACCGCGGCGTACGCTTCGCGGTGGCCCACGTAGCGGTTCCACCAGTTGTCGGTCGAGCGGTAGGTGGCGAGGCGCAGCAGCCGCGCGCTGTCGCCGAAGCCCCTCTCGTCGAGCAACCGTGTGGCGCTGTGGATCAACTGCCGCTGCTCGGCGGTGACAGGCTCCGACGTGATCAGGAGCGAGACGTAAGCGGCGGCGATGAACAGGGCGACGACGCCAACGACGACGAGCGCGCGCCTGAGGAGCCTGCCGCCCAACGACGCTCCCGCCCTCTCGCCGTCCGCCTCGGTTGCCGCGCGTGCGCCGCCGAGCGGCGCGGCGCAGCGTTTGCAGGCCGCCGCGTCGGCCCAATTCATAAGCCCGCAGCGTTTACAGCGACTTCCGCCCATTGAGCCTTAGCCTTCAGCCCGTTACTCCGGCCCACCCTGTTCGACGAACGATCTGAGGGCAGAGAGGTTGCGCACGTCGTCGCCCGTCTCGTCCTGCGGGGTTTCGAGGAGGAAGGCGGCGTGCGCGAGTTCGGGCGCGCGCGCGACGCGCGCGAGGGCCGCCGCGCCGATGTGGCCGAGGCCGACGTGCCAGTGGCGATCCACGCGCGAGTTGTAGTCGGCCTTCGAGTCGTTGAAGTGGACGGCGCGGACGTTTTCGCAGCCGACGTTTCTTTCGAGCGCGTCGAGCGTGGCGGAGAAACCATCTTCCGGGCGCAGGTCGTAGCCGGCGGTGAAGGCGTGGGCCGTGTCGAAGCAGACGCCGAGGTTCAGCTCCGGGCACGCCTCGACAATCTCGCGCAGGTGCTCGAAGCGGTGCCCGATGCACGCGCCCTGCCCGGCCGTGTTTTCGAGCAGGACGCGGAAGCTGCCGAACTCTATCCGGTCGCATGCCTCCCGAAGACTCTCGGCGCAAGTCCTGATGCCGTCGGCCTCGCACGCGCCCTTCGCGCTTCCCGGATGCACGACGAGGTAATCAGCGCCCAGCGTGAGCGCGCGCTCGACCTCCTCGCGGAACGCGCGGACTGACTTTTCGCGGATCACTTCGTCGGCCGCCGCGAGGTTGATCAGGTAGTTCGCGTGGACGACGACCGGATCGATCCCGGTCTCGGCGCGGACGCGCTTGAAGGTCTCGACCTCCTCATCCGACAGCGGCCGGGCGGCCCAGCCGCGCGGGTTGCGCGAGAAGATCTGCACCGCGTCGCAGCCGAGCGCGTGGGCCTTGAGCAGCGCGTTCTGCAAGCCGCCGGCAACCGGCGCGTGGAAGCCGATGCGGGGGCGGCACTGCGCCGCGCGCGCGGCGTCCGCCCGCGCCCGCTCAACCTCCGACTCGGCCGGCCGCTCCCTTTCGATTGTCGACTCGGTCGGGCGTGCGCTCAAACCGTGCCCTCCAGACGCACCCGCACGTCGTCGTAGTCGTAGGTCGTCAGCTCGTACGGGTTGCCGTCCGGGTCGTTGAAGTAGAGCGAGTAGCAGTAGTCGTGATCGACCACGTCGGACGCCGCAAGCGTCCGCCCGTTCCCGCCCTCAACTTTCAGTGACGCGAGGCGGCCGAGGAATTCGAGGAAGCCCGCGCCGCCGACGCGGAAGGCGACGGTCGTGCTCGTGCGCGCGGCAGTCGGCCGCGATTTGAAGAGCGCGAGGCCCGTGCTCCCGCCGTCGCTCGAAACCACCAGCGGGCCGCCGTCGTCATCGCCTTCGATGTCGTGGCAGACTTCGAGGCCGAGCACGTCCTTGTACCAGCAGGCAGCCGCGCGCCGGTCGGCGACGTAAACGTGGACGTGATCGATCTGGCTGACCCGAAAATTCGACGCCGCGCCCCTCCCCTTGCCGTCTTCTAACGCACTCATTTTCTCGCGACCTCCTCCATCACGCGCAGGATGTTGCCGCCCAGGATTTTGCGAACGTCCTCGGCGCTGTAGCCGCGCCTGAGCAACTCTTTCGTCAGGTTCGGGAAGTCTTCCGCCGTGGCGAGGTCTGCGGGGACTGCCTGGATGCCGTCGAAATCCGACCCTAGGCCGACGTGATCGACGCCGACCAGGCGGACGACGTGGTCGATGTGATCGGCGACTCGCGCGACGGAGACGCGCGGCATTCGCCTTGAATACTCGCGCGTGCGGACGCGGTCTCGCGCGGCGCGCTTCTGCGTCGGCGTCCCCTGCTCGCGCCGCGAAGCCTCTTCGACCTGTGCGGCGATCTCGGCGTCAACGCGCGCCTGCGCCTCCTTCCAGCCCGGCTCGACGAAGGCCGGGTAGAAGACGACCGAGACGACGCCGCCCGTCCGCGCCAGCGCGCGAATCTGATCGTCCGTCAGGTTGCGGTGGTGCGGGACGATTGAGCGGACGGCCGAGTGCGAGGCGATGACCGGCTTTCGGGAGGTCTCGACGATGTCCCAGAAGGTTTTGTCCGAGACGTGCGACACGTCGATCATCATGCCGAGCCGGTTCATCTCGCGGACGACTTCCTTGCCGAAGTCGTTCAAGCCGCGCGACGCGCCCACCGCGTCGCCGCTCGAACCGGCCCAGCTCGTCGAGACCGTCCACGTCGGCGACATGTAGCGCACGCCGAGATCGAAATACTTCTGGACGTTCTCGACACGCTCGTCAATCGCGTAGCCGCCTTCGAGGCCGAGCAGCGCGGCGATCTTCCCTTCGCGCGCGGCGCGGCGGATGTCCTCGGCGCTCGTCGCTATCACCCACAGATCGGGGCGCTCGTCGGCGAGCGCGCGCACGGCGGCGATCTGCTTGTCGGCCCGCTCGACGGCGCGCCGCCCGCCCGCGCCGAAGTACTGCGGCTCGACCCAGATGGAGAAGAACTGAGCGTCCAATCCGCCGGCGCGTGCGCGCGCGGCGTCGAGGTGGCCGTCCGGGAGTTTTTCGTTGATGTTCGCGCCCTCGTCGATCATGCGCTGGACGGTGTCGGCATGCATGTCGATGAGGATCGCGTCGCGGTGTACGGACGCGGGGTCTGAGGCGTCGGGCGCGGCGTCCTGCCGCGGGCTTGGCGGCGCGTCGGCGGTCGGCGTCGGGGCTTTTTCGGTCATGCGGCAGTTGGCTTGCGACAGCGCGGCCGCGGCCGCGAGGATGGCGGGCAGCAGCGTCTGCCTGTGGAAACCTCGCGTCGGAAGGCGCATCGTCGGTCGCGAAAGTGGAACGCGCATCGGCGGTCAAACTTTATTAGTTGCGAAGCGAGATGGTACGCCCTGGCGTCGGCGCGCGGCAAGCGCGACCGCACTTCTTGCCAACCGGCGCGCGTTTACGGTATCGTGCGATTTAATCCGTAACGCGCGCAGAAATTTTCAGACGCCGGTTCAGTCTCCTTAACCCGACCCTCGCCCCCGGAACCAAGGTTAAGACCGCGCTAAGCCTTTATAAAACTCGCCGGAAGGAGTGTTACTAAATGTTCGCAGACGACGCACCCGTCAAAGACGTGAAGACGCCGCGCATCGTGCCGGAGATCTGGCACAACGGGAAATTCATCAGGTGGGACGACGCGCGCGTCCACGTCATGTCGCACGTCCTGCACTACGGGTCGAGCGTCTTCGAGGGCATCCGCTGCTACAAGACCGGGCGCGGCCCGGCCGTCTTCCGCCTGCGCGAGCACATGCAGCGGCTCTTAAACTCCGCGAAGATTTACCGGATGGACTCGGGGCTGACGCTCGACGAGCTGTGCGATGCCTCGGTCGAACTCGTCCGCCGCAGCGGCTTCGATCAGTGCTACCTGCGGCCGATCCTCTTCCGCAGCCTGGACGAGGCCCGACCGGCCTTCGGCGTCAACCCGTTCCCGAACCCGCTCTCCTGCTACATCGGCGCGTGGGACTGGGGCAAGTACCTCGGCGACGAGGCCATCGAGCGCGGCGTTGACGTGTGCGTCTCCTCCTGGAATCGCCTCTCGCCCAACTCGATGCCGGCGATGGCGAAGTCGGGCGCGAACTACATGAACTCGCAGCTCATCAAGATGGAGGCGATCAAGAACGGCTACTCCGAAGGTATCGCGCTCGACGACCGCGGCTTCGTCTCCGAAGGGTCGGGCGAGAATTTGTTCCTCGTCTCCGAGGGACAGGTCTTCACGCCGCCGCTCTCCTCCTCGATCCTGCCGGGCATCACGCGCGACAGCGTCATACAGATTTGCCGCGGGCTGGAAATCCCGGTGCGCGAGCAGGCGCTCCAGCGCGCCGCGCTCTACGTGGCCGACGAGCTGTTCTTCACGGGCACGGCCGCGGAGGTGACGCCCATCCGCTCGGTCGATAAGATTCAGATCGGCGCGGGCCGTCGGGGCGAGGTGACGGAGCGCATCCAGAAGGTCTTCTTCGAGATCACTTCGGGCGAGCGCGAAGCGCCGGGGCCGTGGCTGACTTACGTGAACGAGGCGCAGGCTGTGCGGCCCGAGAACAACGGCCGCCGCGCCGGGTCGTCGGCGACGAACGAGATCGAGACGGAAGTGTCCGAGAGTTTTCTGGCCGTCGGCACGGAGTAGCGCGGCCGGAGCGTCGGTAGTTAAAACGAAGCCCCTGAAACGTCGCGGCTTTTTGAACCGCGCGACGTTTCAGGGGCGTCGTGTTTTCAGGCCGGATTACCGATTCAGTGTTACCGATCACTATGCGGCTGATCTGGGGTCAGTACGGCAGGCGGTACTGACCTGTCCGCTCAAAGCAAGACGGCGGGGATATTTCAGAGGTAAGAAACCGGCCGCCGCGTTAACCCCTTTTTTCGCCGCCGCAGGCGGGGCGGGGGTCTTTTAGAGCGGGAGGCGGAGGTGTGCTACGCAGCCCGAGGCGTCGCGGCGGTTGTCGAGCGTGAGCGCGCCGTTGTGCGCCTCGGCGATCTGGCGGCTGAGGACGAGGCCAATTCCCGTGCCCGCGGGCTTGGTGGTGAAGAAGGGGACGAACAGGTTGGCCGTGTTCGGCAGGCCCGGCCCCTCGTCCTCGACCCAGAGGTCGAGCGTCCCCGGGGCGGCAGACCAGCCGGCGCGCACCGTACCGCCCGTCTGGAGCGACGCATCGACGGCGTTGCGGATCAGGTTGATGAGGAGTTGTTCGAGCTGATCCGAGTCGGCCCTGGTGGTCACTTCGGGGCCGGGCACAATCTCGACGTGGAGACGGGTCTCAAGCGCGGCGGCGCGGCGGACGAGTTCGCCGATGTTGACGGGTTCGAGCCGGGGCTGCGGCAGGCGCGCGAGCCGGGCGTAGGCCTGCATGAAGCGCCCCAGGGACTCGGAGCGCGAGCCGATGATCGAGAGACCGCGCCGCATGTCGTCGCGCCAGTCGGCGGGGCGCGGCTCGCGCGAGAGCAGGCTTTCCAGACTCCCGGCGATTGACTTGATGGGGGTGAGCGAGTTGTTCAGCTCGTGGCCGAGCACGCGCACGAGCCTGCGCCAAGCTCCCAGCTCCTCCTCGCGCAGCTCGCGCGTGAGGTCTGAGAGGACGAGCAACTGGTGCGGGCGGCCCTGCGCGCGGAAGACGCTGCGGCGGACGCCCCAGCGGCCCGCGCCGCCCGGAAACTTCTTTTGCAGCGTGCGCGCAGCGCCGTCGCCGTTCGCCCCGTTCGCCGAAGCCTCGCCGTTGTGCGCGCCGTTCAGGCAGTCGGCCAGCCCAAGCTCGGCCGCGCCGCGCCCCATCAGACGCTCGGCCGGCTGCGCGAGCAGGCGCTCGCCCGCGCGGTTGATCAGTCGCAGGTGGCCCTCGGCGTCGAAGGCGAAGATCGCCACGTCGATCTCGGCCATGACCGTGCGTGCGAGCGCGGTCGCTTCGAGCGCGCCGAGGCGCTGCTCGCGCAGGGTCTCGCCGAGGGCGTTGACCTCCGACATCACGTCGCCCAAGGCGTCTTCGTGCGACGCGCCGCGAGCGCGGATCGAGTAGTCGCCTTCGCGCAGGGCGGAAAGCAGGTTGGAGAGGGTTTGGAGCTGGCGGGTGACGCGGCCGCGCAGGGCGAACGAGTAGCCGAGCCAGAAGCCGAAGATGAGGACGCCGAGCGTCCACTGCACGCGCGGCGTGTAGTCGCCCGACCAGAGCAGCGCGAAGGCGACGACGACGGCCGGCAGGCCGGCGGCGAGCGCATAGGCGAGGACGCGCTGTTCGTGTGTGAGCCGTCGTTTCGGTCGCGGGCGTCGCGCTTCAGAGGCCATAGCGTTGGAGCCGGCGGTAGAGCGCGCTGCGGCTCAGCCCCAATGCCTCTGCGGCGAGGCCGACGTTGCCGTCGAAACGCGCCAGCGTCTTCCGGATCAGGAAACACTCTACCTCATCGAGGCTCATCTCTTCGAGCGCGCGCTCGGGCGCGGGGCCGGAAGAGTGCAGGCCGAGATCGGCCGGCTCGATGCGGTCGCCGCGCGCCATCAGCACCGCCCGCTCGACGGCGTGATCCAGCTCGCGGACGTTCCCCGGCCAGTCGTAGCCTTCGAGCGCGCGCAGCGCGGCGTCCGAGAAGTCAACGCCGTTCTTGCGGTAGCGCTTGGCGTGGCCCGCGAGGAAGTGGCGCGCTAGCGCGGCGATGTCCTCGCGGCGCTCCCGGAGCGGCGGCAGGCGTATCTCGACCGTGTTCAGACGGAACAGCAAGTCCTGACGGAAGCGGCCGGCGGAAACTTCCTCGCGCAGGTCCGCGTTCGTCGCCGAGACGATCCGCACGTCCACCCGCCGCGTCTTCGACGATCCGACGCGCTCGAACTCGCCCGTCTCGACGACCCGCAGGAGCTTAGCCTGCTGCGCGACGGGCACGTTCGCGATCTCGTCGAGGAAGAGCGTGCCGCCGTCGGCCAGCTCGAAGCGGCCGACCCTGTCCGCCTTCGCGTCCGTGAACGCGCCCTTCACGTGGCCGAACAGCTCCGACTCGAAGGTGCCCTCGGAGAGCGCGCCCACGTTGACCGTCACCATCGGCCGGCCGGCCCGCGACGACATCGCGTAGATGGTCTGCGCGACCACCTCCTTGCCCGTCCCGTTCTCGCCGGTGATGAGGACGTTGGCGTCCGACGGCGCGACCGTCTCGACGAGTTGCAGCACGGTGCGCATCACGGCCGAGGTGGCGATGAGGCGCGGGGGCCGTATGCCATCCCGTAGAGCCTCGTTCTCGGCTTCGAGCCGCTTCCCTTCCCTGAGCGCGCGGCCCAACTCGAACTGCGTCCGCAGCACGGTCAGCAGACGCGCGTTCTCCCAGGGCTTCTGAATAAAATCGCGCGCGCCGCGCCGCATCGCCTCGACCGCAAGCTCGACGCTCCCCCACGCCGTCATCACGACGACTGGCGGCGCGGAGTCGAGCGACTGGATGCGCGAGAGGAGTTCCAGTCCCTCCTGGCCGGACGTAGTGTCCTGCGTGTAGTTGAGATCGGCGAGGACGAGATCGAAGTCGCTCGAGCGCAGGGCGGCGAACGCGGCAGCGGGCGAGGAGACAGTCTCGATGCGGTAGCCCTCGCCCTTGAGCAGCAGGCGCAGGGCTTCGAGCACGTCCGACTGGTCGTCGGCGATGAGTATGCGCGGGGCCTGCTGGTCGGAACTTTTCATCTGTGCGCGTCGGACGCTCTCGCGGGGGCGGCGGCCCTGCGGCCGGAAGGCCCGCGATAAAAATTGTGCGGCCGTAACGACCCGGCCGCACTCTCTTTTAACATCCCGTCGCGCGTGCGCGAAAGCGCGGCCGCACGTGCACGCGCGGCGGGAGCAAAGACGCGCTCAGTTGGCCGCCCCTGAGCGTGCCGCAACCTTCTCGACCCGGCCGCGTTCGTAGTCCGAAGTGATCGTCCTGACGGCCTCGGCGAAAGCCCCGCGCACGCGCGAGTCAGTCGGGTTCAGGCGCGCGACCTGGATGAGCACGGTGGCCTTCTCGTAATCGGACGAGATGCGCGACGCCGCATGGACGAGCGCCACGAGCGCGTCGCCGCCCAAGCCCGCGCGCTTGAGCGCGTTCAGGAGGACGCGCCGCCGCTCGTAGTCGGAGCTGATGCGGCCGACGGCCTCGAAGTAGGCCGGAACCAGCCGGTCTTTCGCCAGGAAAGTGTCGTCCACGCGGATGAGGAGCTGCGCGCGCTCGTAGTCGCTGGAGATGCGCGAGGCGTTGCGGAGCGCGTCGGCGAGCGTCTGCTCGTCGAGGCCCGGCGCGTTCATCAGCTCCTCGAAGTAGATGCGGCGGACGTAGTCGCCGCGCACGTGCGTCAGCTCCTCGGCGAGGGCGCGCGCGCCGCGCTCGCGCAGGATGCGCTGCGCGCGCGGACGCGCCTCAAGCCCGCCCTGCCTGACCGCTTCGAGCATCACGCGGCGCAGCCACTCGCGCCCCTCCGCGTCGAGCTGCCGCTCCGCGCCGTTGACGCGGTAGGTACGCACCAGCTCGCCGCCCGCGCCGCGCTCGACTCGGTAGCGCCTATCCACACCGCCCGCGCGGTTGTCCTCGATGATCAGGCGGCCGTCCGAGGGGATTTCGCGCACGTCCGAGTAGTCGTCCGTGAAGACGACCTTGTTCTCGACCGCCACCTTGATCCCGCGGCCGTCGTCCGTGTGCGTCCACGTCCAGCGCGAGTTAGCCTCGGACTTCTTCTCCTCGGTCGCGCTCCGCGTGGTCGTCTGCTTCGACGCCTGCGCGAAGCACACACTGGCAGACGACGCCGCGAACGCGCCCAGCGCCAGCGCGAGCGAAAACTTAAACAGACTGCTTTTGAACACCTCGAATACCTCCAAGAGAAGCTGTTAGCTGTTAGCTATTAGCCGTTAGCAAAACCGGGGGCCGTAGTCTGCTGCGAAAGATGAGAGCTGCCTTCTTCCGGCTAACAGCTAATCGCTAACAGCTAACAGCCCTTTATTCGTACCTGAGCGCGACGGCCGGATCGACGCGCGCGGCGCGGCGGGCCGGCAGGTAGCAGGCCAGGAGCGCGACGGCCGAGAGGAGCAGGGCGACCGACGCGAAGATCGCGGGGTCGGCCGCGTCCACGCCGTACAGCAAGCTCTTCATCACGCGCGTCACGGCGAACGACGCCGCGAGGCCGAGGGCGACGCCCGCGCCCGCCAACGCCATCCCGCGCCCGACGATCAGGCCGTAGATGTCGCGCGCGCCCGCGCCGAGCGCGACGCGAACGCCGATCTCGCGCGTGCGCTGCGCCACCGTGTAGGCCATGACGCCGTAGATGCCGACGACGGCGAGCGCGACCGCCACCGCGGCGAAGACCGCGATGAGCAGCATGTTGAAGCGGCGCGCGGCCGTCGAGGCCGAGAGCAGTTGCCGCATCGTCTTCACGTCGTAAACGGGCTGATCCTTGTCAACGGCCCACACCTCGCCGCGCACGGCCGCGGCGAGACTTTCCGGATCGGCCTCCGAGCGCACGACCAGCGTCATCACCTGCGAGGGCGACTGCCGGTGCGGGAGATAGACCTGAAAATTCGCGGGCGTGTCCGGCCCGTAGTGGCGCACGTCGCCCGCCACGCCGACGACCGTGAGCCACGGGTTCTCCGGGTCGCCCAGCTTGACGCGCTTGCCGACGGCGTCGCCCGCCGGCCAGTTCGCGCGCGCGACCGACTCTGCGACGATCACGACGGGCGGCTTCCCGGCGGCGTCCTCCGCGTTGAAGCCGCGCCCCGACACGAGCGGCACGCCGAGCGCGCGGAAGTAGTCGTCGCTCACCATGTAGCGTTCGGCTTCGGGCGCTTCGCCCGCGGCCGACTCCGCGCGCCCCTCGACGTAGATGGGCAGCCGGTCGTAGTTGCCGCTGATGGGGAGGTTGCTCGTCGCGCCCGCGTGCCGCACGCCGGGCAGTGTGGCGACGCGCTCCAGGACGCGCCCGAAGAAGGCCGCGTGCTGGGCATCCTCCGGGTAGCGCAGGCCCGGCAGGAAGACGTTCATCGTAAGCACGCCTTCGGGGTCGAAGCCGGGGCTGGTCTGTTGCAGACGCCAGAAGCTTTTGACGAGAAGCCCCGCGGCGACGAGCAGAACGAGCGAGAGCGCGACCTCCGAGACCACGAGCGCCGAGCGAGCGCGGGAGCGCAGGCCCGCCGCGCCGCCGCGACCGCCCTCTTTGAGCGACTCGGTCAGGTCGGTCTTCGACGCTTGCAAGGCCGGCGCGAGTCCGAAGACCAGGCCCGTCGCCAGCGAGACGATCACGGTAAAGAGGACGACGCGCGAGTCGAGCGCGACGTGCTCCACGCGCGGCAGCGCGCCCGCGCTTAAGGCGAGCAGGAACTCGTTGGCCCACAGCGCAAGCAGGAGGCCCAGGCCGCCGCCCGCGAGCGCTAGCAGCACGCTCTCGGTCATGAGTTGCCTGACGACGCGCCCGCGTGACGCGCCGAGCGCCGTGCGGATGGCGATCTCTTTGCTGCGAGCCGCCGCGCGAGCCAGGAGCATGTTGGCGACGTTCGCGCACGCGATCAAAAGCACGAAGCCGACCGCTGCTATGAAGATGAGCAGGGCGCGCCGCGCGCCGCCGACAAGCTGCTCCTGCAAGGTGTCGAGGCGCACGCCCGCGTTCGCGTTCGACTTCGGGTATTCCGCTTGGAGCTGCCGCGCGATTGCTTCCATCTCGGCGCGTGCCTGCTCGACCGTCACGCCCGGCTTGAGCCGCGCGATGCCTGCGTCAACCGAGCGGCCGTCCCTCCCCCACTGCGAAAGATCGGGCGCGAACGGAACCCACAGCACGGGAGGCTGAGCGTCGCGGCCCGCGAACTGCGGCGGCTCGAACTTTTCCGGCATCACGCCGACGATCTCGAAGCTGTCGCCGCTCAACTCGATCCTGCGGCCGACGACCGACGGGTCGCCGCCGAAGCGCCGCTGCCAGAGCGCGTGGCTGAGGATCGCGACGCGGTGCTGCCCGCGCTGCTCCTCCTGCGGCAGGAACTCGCGGCCCAGCGCGGGCGGCGTGCGCAGCAGCGCGAAGAAGCCGGGCGAGACGCGCGCTGCGTTGAGGCGTTCGGGTTCGCCCCCGCCCGTCAGGGAGGGCGAGGAGGCGTCGAAGGCGGCCATCCCCTCGAAGACGGTGTTGCGCGCGCGCCAGTCGAAGAAGTCGGGCGGGCTGAACGTGCCGATCCGCTCGGTCTTGCTCGTCCCGCCGATCCTGATGAGACGATCCGGCTCGGCGTAGGGCAGCGGCCGGAGCAGGACGGCGTTGACGACCGAGAAGATCGCGGAGTTCGCCCCGATGCCGAGGGCGAGCGCGAGCACCGCGACCAGCGTGAAGCCGGGGCTTTTGGCGAGCACGCGCGCGCCGTACCTTAAATCCCTCAGAAAATTTCCCACCAAGTCACCTCACTACCGGCCGCCGCCGTTCCGGTTGCGGGACTCTCTGTTCCCGTTCGCGGGATCGGAAAACTCCGCCGCCTTGCCGATCCGCCCGTTCTACGCAGTTGTCCGCGCTTCAAGTTCCAGTGACGACTCAGTGGCAACCGACGTTCCGCTCGCGCCGAATGCCCGGCGGTCACTCGTGGCGCAGCGCCTCCACGGGATCGACCAGCGTCGCGCGCCGCGCGGGGACGTAGCAGGCCGCGAGCGCGACGAGCGCCAGCAGCAGCGGGATGACGACGAAAGTCGCCGGGTCGGCCGGGCTGACGCCGTAGAGCACCCCCTGTAACAGCCGCGTGAGGGCGAACGCAAACACGAGGCCCGCCGCGAGGCCGACGAGCGCGAGCGCCATCCCCTGCCCGACGATCAGGCGGATGACATCGCTGCGATCAGCGCCGAGCGCCATCCTGACCCCGATCTCGCGCGTGCGACCGGCGACGACGTAGGACATCACGCCGTAAATCCCGATGGCCGCGAGGGCGAGGGCGAGCAGGCCGAAACTTCCGAGCGCCGCGGCGGCCATGCGCGCCGGGAAGAGCGGGATGCTCATGTGCTCCGTGAGCGTCTTCACGTCGTAGAGCGGGAGCTGCGGGTCGAGCACCTGCACCTCGCGGCGCAGCTCGTTGATGACGCCGCGCGGGTCGGCGGCCGTGCGCGCGACGAGCGTCACGGTCGTATTGTAGTCGCGCAGGAGCGGCCGGTAGAGCGCGGGCTTCGGCGGCTCGCCCAGGCTCTCGTACTTGCCGTCGGCCGCCACGCCGATCACCTGCCAGTACGGCTGGTCGGGGCCGCCGAAGTTGAAGCGCCGCCCGATGGGGTCTTGATCGGGGAAGAACTTCCGGGCGAACGTCTCGTTGACGACGGCGACGCGCGACTCAGGTTTATTGTCTTGCTCCGTGAAGTCGCGCCCGCGTAGCGCGATGCCCATCGTCTCGAAGTAGCCGGGCGTGACGTAGTTCGGTACGGCCTGCGGGAGGTTCGCGCCCGACGCCGCCGGCTGCCCCTCGGCGTAGATGGACGTGCTGTTGTAGTTGATGCTGAGCGGCAGGTAGGAGACGAGCGCGGCGGACGTGACCTGCGGAAGCTGGCGCGCGCGCTCCAAAGCGCGGCGCTGGAACTCGCGGCCCTTCGTATCGTCGTACCCTTGCAGCCCAACGTCGAAGGAGAGCGCGACGGCGTTCTCCGGGTTAAAGCCGGGGCGCATCCGCTGCGCCGCGTGGAGGCTGCGCAGCACCAGCCCTGCGCCGACCAGCAGCACGAGCGAGAGCGCGACCTGCGCAACCACAAGCGCGTTTCGCAGCCGCGAGCGGCGGAAGCCCGACGTGGCAGGGTCGTCTTTGAGCGCGGGCACGAGTTCCGGCTTCGATGATTGCAGCGCGGGCAGGAGGCTAAAGAGCACCCCGGTCAAGACCGAGAGCGCGACGGTGAAGGCGAGCACGCGCCAGTCGATGCGGAGGTCGAAGACGAGCGCGATGTCGGTCGGCAGTTGGATCGCGGCGACGAGATCGTTGATCCAGGCGGCGAGCAGGAGGCCGAGCGCGCCGCCCGCCGAAGAGAGCAGCAGCCCTTCGGTGACGAGCTGCCGCACGAGCCGCGCGCGCGACGCTCCCAGGGCCACGCGGATCGCGATCGCCTTGCGCCGCTCGGCCGCGCGCGCCAGCAGCAGGTTCGCCAAATTCACGCACGCGAGCAGCAGGACGAGTGCGACCACGGCCATTAGCACGACCGAGAACCCGATGACGGCGTCGCGTATGTCGGGGATGAAGAGGCCGGGGGGGCCGAGGCGCACGCCCATCCCCTCGTTCTCCTTCGGGTACTCCGCGATGAGCTGTTGAGCGAGCGCGCGGAGCGAGCCTTCGGCCTGCTGCGGCATCACGCCCGGCTTGAGGCGGCCGACGACGAAGATGTTGTTGTTGCCGCGCCTGTCGAGCCACGTGCTCCCCGGCTCGATCTCCTTCGCCATCATCATCGGCACCCACACCTCCGGCGCGTAGGCGACCTCGGTTCCGATGAATCCTTCAGGCGCGACGCCGACCACCGTGAACGCGCGGCCGTTGAGCGTGATCTGGCGGCCGACGATTAAGGGGTCTGCGTCGAAGCGCCGATGCCAGGCGGCGTGGCTGATCACGGCGACGGGGTGCGCCCCCGGAGTCCGATCCTCTTCGGGGAGGAAGTAGCGGCCGAGCGCGGGGCGCGCGCCGAGCACGTCGAAGTAGTTGCCCGACGCGAGGTAGCCCCAGACGCGCTGGTTGTCGCCGCCGCGGCTCAGACTCATCACCGCGAAGCGGTAGGCCAGCAGCCCCGAGAAGACCTCGTTTCGGTCGCGGTAGTCCCTGTAGTTCGGGTACGACTGGATGGTCGTGTCCGCGCCGCTGTTCATCGTGCCGAAGAGTTTGTACAGCTCGGCGGGGCGCTCGACGGGCAGCGGGCGCAGCAGCACCGTGTCAATCAGGCTGAAGATGGCCGTGTTGGCCCCGATGCCGAGCGCGAGCGACACGGCCGCCACGAGCGTGAAGCCCGGACTCTTCCACAGCCGGCGCGCGCCGTACCGCACGTCTTGCAGCAGCTTCCCCATCACAACCTCCTCAAGAAGCTGTTAGCGATTAGCTGTTAGCTGTTAGCCGGAAGGAAATCAGCTTGAGCATTCGGCTTCGCTTTGATCTTTGGTTTTGCTAACAGCTAATAGCTAACAGCTAACAGCTCTTACTCGTACCTGAGCGCCACCATCGGATCGACCTTCGTCGCGCGGCGGGCCGGCAGGTAGCAGGAGACGAGTGCGACGCCCGCGAGGACGAGCGCGACGCCGCCGAACGTGACGGGATCGGTGGCGGAGACGCCGTAGAGCAGAGACTGCATCACGCGCGTGAGGGCGAGCGCGAGGACGAGTCCCGCGCCGACGCCGAGCGCGGCGAGCAGCATCCCCTGCCCGACGATCATGCGGAGCACGTCGCGCCTGTCCGCGCCGAGCGCCATCCGCAGCCCGATCTCGTGCGTGCGCTGCGTCACCGAGTAGGCCATCACGCCGTAGATGC
>DATHBT010000164.1:0-14724 GCA_035295985.1 Pyrinomonadaceae bacterium
GCGTCACCCCGCGGGGTGACGCCCTATTTTTATCTCCGCCGTTCCCCCGGCCTTCGCCGGGCGCGCCGCTCACTCGCCGTCCACGTCGAACGAGTTCGGGTCGATGTCCTGGTTGAAGGCGAACTGCTGAAAGTCCATGTCCATCTCCAACTTGTAAGAGCCGCCCGGCAGCATCATCTCCAGCGTGACCCGGTACTTGTGCGGCAGCGTCAGCCCGTTCTCCGGCCGGAAATCAGTGAAGTCTTCGACCAACTTGTAGCGGCTCTCCCGCTGGCGCGCGGAGGCCTCCGGCGTCGCGCCCATCTGCGCGGCGAGCGTGCGGGTGTATTCGGTGCGGACGTGCCGGAAGGTCTCGGCGTCGAAGAAGAGGATGACGTTCATGTCGGAGCCGCCGCGCGGCAGGTACTTGAGGGCGTGCGCCTGCCGGTCGCCCACCTTCTTCAGCCCCGAGTACTCGATCTTCGCCTTCTCCTCCGCGGCCCGGAAGAGCGGCCACGCGTCCGACAGCGTGCCGCCGACCAGGCCCTGCTTGATGATCGATCTGTGCTGCATGAGGAAGTCGCCGAACGTCGAGCGCCGGCCGGGCCGCACGAAGCTGACCGACACGTCCTTGCCGTCGAACCCCACCTTCTCGTGCGGGTACGAGGGGTTGTCGAAGCTCATGCCGATCAGGCTCTTCTCGCCCTGCGACGACAGCACCGCGACGCCGGAGAGCTGCCCCGCCGGCTCGCGGAAGGTGATGACGACCGTCCCCAAGGCGACGCGGTTCTTAACGGCCGCGCGGGCGGCCGCCGGGCCGACCGATTCGAGGTGCTTGGCGATGACCTCCTCGGCCTTCATCTTCTGCGCGGCGGCCGGCGCGACCGCGGCGACCGCGAGAAGGCACGCGGCGGCTGAGATACCTAACTTGCGAATGCTACTGCTACTCATTTTTTCTCCTCGATTTCCGACTAAGATGATGTGAAAGGGAGCCGTGAGGCGGCGACCCCGGGGAACGTCCCGCGAGCGAAAGTTCACACGCGGCATCCTACCCGATTGCTCGGAAGAGTCGCAACAAACTTGGGGACGGCCGTGCTCGATCATGACGAGAGGACGGTCGCGCCTCCTGGCGTCTCGAAGCCGGGCCGTGTGGGCGCGCAATTATAGCCCCCGCCCCGCGCCCTTAGGCAAGCGGCTTCGTCTGGCGGCCGGGTTGGGACTCGGCTGTAGTTTGCGCGCCGCGCGCCGCCCGCACCGCCGCCGCCGGCCAACTGTGGGCCGCACCAGACCGACGCGAATCAGGTGCGCTGCGCCCGCGACCCGCCCGCGCTGGCCGCCCGGCGCGGCCAACGCCGTGACCTCGCTGCCGGTCGGCGGCGACACCTTCGGGCAGACGACCAGCGCCCGCCGGGACACTTCGACCACGAGCGATACCGGCGCGCTCGAATACTGAGCGGCGCGCGCCGACTCGCCCTCGCGGGAGCCGGCCGCGCGTGTGTTAGAATCTGCTCTCGCCAGGCGCGCGCGGCGTTAGCGCGCCGGCCTCACGGCGGGCGGATTCGCACAGAAAAATGTCCAGCACAGGCACGGCTCCAGCGTTCGAACAGCTCGCGCTCTCGCCGCTCGGCGCGGGCGATCTGATCGACCGCACCATACGCCTCTACCGCCGCCACTTCACGACGCTCGTCCGGGCCGCCGCCCCGCCCGTCGTCCTCGCCGCCGCAGGCTCCGTCCTCTGGACGGTCGGCTGGCGCGAGAGCGCGCTCACGGAGACGCCGGGCGCGCTCGCGCTCTACGTCGTGATGATCGTCCTGGGCGCGATCCTGATCCTCTTCGGCAACTTCTGCTTCCTGCTCGTGATGGGCGGCGCGTCGCGCAACCTCGTGCTTCACCTGCTGCGCGGCGAGCCGGTCTCGGCCGCGGCCATCTACCGCAACGTGCGCGCGCGCTTCTGGGGGCTGGTCGGCGCGCTGGTGATGATCGGGCTGCTGGCCGGGCTGATCCTGACCCCGATCCTCTTCATCTGGCTGATGGCCGTCCTGCTCGCGGTGGGCGGGGTGATCGCGGTGACGGGGGAGGGCATGTTCGGCTTAGTCCTGGCCTTCGTGCTGTCGTTCGCCATCACGCTCGCCGCGCTCTTCCTCTTTTTCCTCGTGATGGGGCGCGTGGCCTACGTGCCGCAGGTGATGCTCGTCGAGGGCCGCGGCGTCTTCGACTCCATGAGCCGCAGCATCTCGCTCGCGCGCGGGAACGTCCGGCGGCTCACGGCGATGTTCCTCTTCACCACCTTCGCCACCTACTCCGTCCTGATGCTGCTCGTCATCCCGCTGGGCTGGCTCGGCTACCTGCAAGGCGTCAACCCGCTCACGCTCAGCGAGGCCGACTGGCCGCTCTGGTACTCTCTCTCACAGCAGGTCGTCACGCAGACGGCCTCGATCCTGCTCGCGCCCGTCTGGATGCTCGGACTCTCGCTCCTCTACGTTGACGAGCGCGTGCGCCACGAGGGCTACGACATCGAGCTGATGGCCGCCCAGCGGCTCGGCGAGATGCCCGAACTGCCCGGCGGCGGCGAGGCCCCGCTCGCGCCCGCCGTTTACACCGGACGAGGCCGACGGCCGAGCGCGCCGCCCCTACCAGCGCCGCAGCCCTTCGTCCACCCCGTCGGCCAAGGGCCGCGACCCTCCGCCCCGCCCTCGATCCTCGGGCTTAACGAAAGGCCGCGCGGATGATCGGGCCGCGCCGCACACGACGACACGACGCGCGCAAGGCCGTGACTCCCGAAGCCGCGTTTCGCGTCCCGACCCCCGTGCGCTCTCGCCGCCGCGCGTTGGGCCGCTTCGCCTCCGCGTTCTTCGTCATCTGCTTCGGCCTCGCGGCCACGCCCGCCCGCGCCGCCGCGTTCGACGAGTACCGCGAGCGCGTGCGCCGCGCCCCCGCGCTCGCCGACGAACTCGTCGAAACGACCGACCTGGGCGAGTGGGGTGACGAGGCCGAGCGCAGGGAGTACGAGGCCGGCGCGGTGGCCGGGTTGCGCTCGCTGCTCCCGGCGCGCGAGCGCGTCGAGCGCGCCGGGGGCGCCGTCGAAGTTGACAACGGTTGGCTGCACAAAGAGCTGGACGCTTACGCGGCGCTCCCGCCCGAGAAGATCGAGGACAAGAGGAAGAAGATCGCCCTCATCCGCGAGCGCCTGATCTCTCTCGCCGCGGCGCTCGACGAGGAGGCCGCCGCCGCCGGGCAGGGCGCGCGCGACAAGGAGGCCGAGAAGGGGCGGCTGCAAACGATCCTGCGCCGGCCCGAGTACAACGAGGAGGCGGCCAAAGGGGGCGCGCTCGAAAAGGTGTTGGAGTGGCTCTCCAAGTTGATCGAGAGACTGCTCCCGAAACGCTCGCCGATGAGTTCCGGCACGGCGAGCCTCTTCTCAATCGTCGCACGCCTCTTCGTTTACGCGCTCGCCCTCGGCCTGATCGCGTACCTCGTCTGGCGCTACGGCCCGCTGCTCGCGGGCCGCGCGCGCGGGTCGCGCCGGGCGCGGGCGCGGGAGGCGCGCGTCGTCTTGGGCGAACGGCTCGCGCCCGACCAGACCGCCGCCGACCTGATCGCGGAGGCCGAACAACTGGCCCGCGCGGGCAACCTGCGCGGCGCGATCCGCAAGGCGTACGTCGCCGTCCTGTGCGAGCTGGGCGACCGCCACCTGATACGCCTCGCGCAGCACAAGACCAACCGCGACTACCTCGCCTCGCTGCGCGACCGCGCGGAACTCTACGGCGTGATGCACCCGCTCACGCACGCCTTCGAGCGCCACTGGTACGGTTTTGTCCCCGCGTCCGACGCCGACTGGGCCGACTACCGTGCGCTATGTAACCGAGCGATAGGGACGTAAAGGCCGTGAATCGTAAATCGTGAATCGTAAATAGAGCAGAGCCGGATTCATCCATTCACGATTCACGATTCACGAGTCTTCACCTATTCACGATTTACGAGTCACTGTTCACGGCTTTTATGCGCGGACGCCTCTCCATCTTCCTCTTCGTCGTCGCGGTCGTCGTGCTGCTCGTGGCGCTGAACGCTGCGAGCTACGTGCGCGTCGGGCGCGAGCCGGAGCTGGAGGCGGAGCCGGATCGCTCGACCTCGAACGCGGGGCCGACGGGCACGCGCGCCCTCTTCGAGTTTCTCGAAGAGTCGGGGCACAGGGTCGTTCGCTGGCGCGAGGAGCCGGCCGCGCTGCTGACCGTGGAGGGCGAGGCGCGGCCCGCGACCTTCGTCGTCGTCGGCAGCGTGCGCCGCCCCGTGACGGAGGACGAGAGGAAGAGCCTGATGCGCTGGGTGGCGCGTGGCGGGCGGCTCGTCCTCATCGACCGCGAGGCCGAAGGGCTGCTGCCGGGCGACGAACGCTGGGGCGTCTCCCGCGGCGAGACGCACGAGCCGGAGCCGGACGCGCGCGCGGACGACGGCGAGAGCCTGGTCGCCGGCACTCAGCCCGTCGCGCCGTCGCAGCCCACGCAACTCACGCGCGCCGTCGAGCGCGTCGCCCCTTCGCGCTTCGCATCGCGTGTGCACCCGCGCGCCATGGGCGGGGCGGAGTCGGCGGCAACGCACGAGGCCGTCGCGGCGGAAGGTGCGGAAGCCGGCGGCGGGCAGGAGACGCCGACCCCGACCGCAACGCCGACACCGACGCCCGAAGAAGATTCGCCACTCTTCGGGGTCTTCGACGACGAGGAGGAAGAGGAGAAGGTCGCGGCCGAAGCGCCGACCGTCCACCTCGCGGACGAGCGCGGCGCGTTCCTGCTCGACTACAAGCGCGGCGAGGGCCGCGTCGTAGTCCTCTCCGACCCGTTCATCGTCGCCAACAACGGCATCGCGCGCGCCGACAACTTGCAGCTCGCCGTAAACGTCATCACCGCCGGCGGCGGCCTCGTCGCCTTCGACGAGTTCCACCAGGGGCGCGGCGCGGCGCACAACCGCGTCTCGACCTACTTCGCGGGCACGCCCGTCCTGGCGATGCTGGGGCAGGCGGCGTTCGTCGTCGCGCTCTTCGTCTGGTCGCGCGGCCGGCGCTTCGCGCGCCCGCTGCCCGCGGCGCGCCCCGACCGCCGCTCGAAGCTTGAGTTCGTCGCCTCGATGGCCGAGCTGCAACAGCGCGCCCGCGCCTTTGACCTCGCCATCGAGAACATCTACTCTCGCACGCGCCGCGCGCTCGCGCGCTACGGCGGCACCGACTCGGCCGCGCACCGCGCCGAGATCGCCGCCGCCGTCTCGTCGCGCTCCGGGATTGACCGCGCGCGCTTGGAAGAGCTGATGCGCGAGTGCGAAGACGCTGCGGCCGGTGCGAAGCTCACGCCCCGCCGCGCCCTCCACCTCGCGCGCAGCTTGCGCGAGCTTGAGCGCACGCTCGGCATCCGCATGCGCGCCCGCGAGATCAAGCAGGCAAACCGATCTTGAAAGTTATGCGATCCTTTTGAAAGGAACGATGAAGTGATGAGTGATGAGTGATGAGTGTGAGTAAAGAAAAGTTTTCCGGCTAATGGCTAATAGCTGACAGCTTGTTTTACTCATCACCCATCACTCATTACTTATCACTCCGTCACTTAAGAGTTGCTGCAAAACGTCTCCTCAACGGTCGAACACATCAGGACAGAACTGGGCAAGGTCATTGTCGGGCAGGACGCGGTGGTCGAGCAGGTCTTGGTCGCGCTCCTCGCCGAGGGGCACGCGCTCATCGAGGGCGTGCCGGGCACGGCGAAGACGCTGCTGGTGAAGACGCTCGCGCGAATCGTCGGCGCGGATTTCAGTCGCATCCAGTTCACGCCCGACCTGATGCCTTCGGACATCACGGGCACGAACGTCTTCAACGTCGCGACGACCGCGTTCACCCTGCGGCGCGGGCCGGTCTTCACGGATATCCTGCTCGCCGACGAGATCAACCGCACGCCGCCGAAGACGCAGGCCGCGCTCCTGGAGGCGATGGAGGAGCGGCAGGTGACGATTGACGGCGAGGTGCAAAGGCTCTCGCCCCTCTTCACCGTGCTCGCCACCGAGAACCCCATCGAGTACGAGGGCACGTACCCGCTGCCGGAGGCGCAGCTCGACCGCTTCCTTTTAAAGATCATCATCGGCTACCCGTCGCTCGACGAGGAGGCGCGCATCGTCTCGAACTGGGACGAGGGCTTCAACGCGCGCCGCCTCGACCAGATCGAGCTGCGCCCGCTCGCGGCCGACGCCGTCCCGCAGTGCCGCGCCGAGGTGCGCGCCGCGCGGATGGAGCCGGGCGTGCAGCGCTACGTCGTGCAGATCATACGCCGCACGCGCGAGCACCCGGCCGTCGCCTACGGCGCAAGCCCTCGCGCGGCCGTCGCGCTGCTCCTGTGCTCGAAGGCCCTGGCCGCCATGCGCGGGCGCGAGTTCGCCACGCCCGACGACGTGCGCGACATCGCGCGGCCGGTCCTCCGCCACCGCATACGCCTGCGCGCGGAGGCCGAACTCGACGGCGCGACGCCGGAGAGCGCCATCACCGACATCCTCAACACGGTCGAAGTGCCACGCTGACGGCGCGGACTGACTGACTCCGCGCCTTTGCGCCTTTGCGTGACATTTTTCCGAAGAAGTCTCACGCAAAGGCGCAAAGCCCGCGAAGGAGTGGCAAGTTTTGAATTGGGTCGCAGGTAAAATCTGAAAGTGTCGTTCGTCTTCTCCAGACTCTTCTACGTCCTGCTCGCGCTCGGCTTCGTGCCGCTGTCGCTGGCTTGGGCCTGGCCCGCACTGAAGTGGGTCGCGCTCGCCTACGATCTCGCGCTCGTCGCCGCCGCGCTTCTTGACGCAAGACGTAGCCGCTGGCCCGACGGGCTGTCGGTCGAGCGCAAGTTCGACGGCCGCTTCTACATCGGCGGCGAGACCGAGGTGCGGATCGAGGTCGGCAACAACTCGCCGCGACGTTTGCGGCTGCGCGTCAAGGACGAGTACCCGCCGCAGATGAAGATCAATAGCCCGCGCGAGGCCGAGATGTTGCTGCCCCCGCGGACGAGCGCGGCACTGGTGTACGGCGCGGTCCCGCCGCGTCGCGGGCGCTTCGAGTTCGGGCGCGTGGCCGTGCGCTACCTTTCGCGCTGGCGGCTCGTCTGGCGCGCGGACTTGGGCGGCCGTGCCGAGTCGGTCAAGGTCTATCCGAATTTGCGTCGCGCGCGCGAGGCGGAGCTGAAGGCTTTGGGAGCCCGCTCGCTCGTCGCGGCACACCGCCGCGCGGCGTGGCGCGGCGAGGGGCGCGACTTCGAGTCCTTGCGCGACTACGTGCCGGGCGACGAGCTGCGCCACGTCTCCTGGGGCGCGACCGCGCGGCGCGGCAAGCTCACCACACGCCAGTACCAGATCGAGCGCGACCAGACGATCCTCATCGCGTTAGACGCCGGCCGACTGATGACGGCGCGCATCGAGCAGGAGACGAAGTTCGACTCGGCGATCCACGCCGCGCTCGCCCTGATGAGCGCCGCCCATCGCGGCGGCGACAACGCCGGCCTCGTCGTATTCGGCCGCCGGGTCGGCGCATACATCCCGCCCTCGCGCGGGCGCGAGCAGATGGACGCCGTGCTTGAATCGCTCCACGCCGTCGAGCCGGAGCTGATCGAGCCTTCCTACACCCGCGCCTTCGAGTACATCGCCGCCAACTGCAAGCGCCGCGCGCTCGTCGTGCTCTTAACCGATCTGGTTGACGAGGAAGGCTCGCGCGAGCTGCTCACGTCTTTGAAGCTGCTGCGTCCGCGACACCTCCCGCTCGTCACCACAATCGCCGACCGCGACCTGCGCTCGGCCCTGCGCGAGACGCCCGACAACGTGCGTGACCTCTTCAACCAGTCGGTCGCCGAAGAGATCACGGCCCACCGCGAGGCCGCGCTCCGCCTCGTCGAACGCCAGGGCGGCCTCGCCCTCGACGTGACCACCGCCACGCTCGCGCCCAGCCTCCTCGAAACCTACATCCGCGTGAAGGAAAGAGGCTTGCTGTAAGGCCAAACGGCGGCGCTCCATACGGAGACGCAAAATCACCGGGCCTGCATGTGGGTCAGCCGCCTCCGCCTTTGCCCCAAATCCAGCGGTCGAACCATTCGAGGTTGTGCTCGGCGACGGCGCGCGTCTGCCTGAGGCCGGAGGGCAGGTGGCCCGCGCCCTTGTAAACGATCATCCTGACCGGCACACCCTGATCCAACAGCGCGCGGCGCAACTCGTAAGCGCCCCCGACGGGCGCGATCTGATCGGCCTCGCCGTGCTGAATCAGCGTCGGGGTCTTAGCGCGTTTGACGTAGGTGAGTGGCGACGCCGCCCGGAACGCCTCCGGGGCGTCCCAGGGCGTCGGTTCGAGCGGCGAAGGCTTGATGGTGTGGCCTGCCCCGTACGTGTAGAAGAACCTAAGGTCGGAGACGCCCTGCCCGACAGACGCGGCCTTGAAGCGGTCGCTGAAGGCCGTGATGAACGCCGCGATGTAGCCGCCGTGGCTCCAGCCCATGACGCCGACCCGCCCGCGCTCGACCACGCCCCGCCCGATGAGGTGATCCACGCCGGAGATGATGTCCCAGTACTGCGGCTCGCCGAGGTTGCCGGCGAGCAGCGCCCGGAACCTCTGCCCGTAGCCAACGGAGCCGCGGTAGTTGGGCCGCAGGACGAGCGCGCCCCTCTGGGCGAACATCTCCGCGATGTAGGGTAGGTCGCGATCTATCGTCGCCTGATCGACCATCGCCGGGCCGGTGTGGACGATGACGAGCAGCGGGTACTTTCTGGCGGGATCGAAGTCGCGCGGCTTGACGAGGACTCCCTCGACGGGCGTAGCGTCCTCGGAAGTCCAGTTGATGATCTCGCGCGTGGCTATGCCCCAGCCCTTCAGTTGCGCACCCATGTCGGTCAGCCTGCGCGGCCTGAACTGGCCGAGTGAGGAGACGTAAACCTCCTGGTAGCTCCGCGCGTCGGAACTCACGAAGGCAGCCTGCTTTAGATCTTTCGTGAAGGAGAAGGCGAAGTTGACCGAGGCGGCCGGCTCGCTCACGCGCTTGATCGCTTTGGTCGCGGGGTCGAGGCGGAAGAGGTGTTGGAAAGTCCTCTGCCGGGCCGAGAAATAGATGCCGTCGGGCGACCACGCGAGCGGGGTCGGGTTCTCGTCGAACTGCTCGGTCAGCACGCGCGGCGCGCCGCCGACGGCCGGCACGGCCGCGACGTAGCCGTTCGAGAAGGTCGTGTACTCGTCGCCGCTGTTCGGGCGGACGTAAGTCCGGTAGGCGATCTCGCGCCCGTCGGGCGACCAGACGGGGAAGAAGTCCGCGCCCGGCGTCTCGACGATCTTCCTCACCGTCCGCTCGGCCACTTCGACGACGTAGATGTCGTAAGTCCAGAACGGGTGCGGGTGGGCCGGATCGTTCGCGCTGACGGCTATGCGGCGCGAGTCGGGCGACCAGGCGAAGTCGTCGGCCGCGAAGCCGTCGCCGTCCGTCAGACGCAACGCGGCCGGCGGCGCGGCCGACGAGGAGGCGGCCGGGACTTCGACGAGCCACAGGCTGCTCGTCCAGATCGGCTCCTCACCGACGACGCGGAACTCTTTCGCCTCCTCGCGCGGTCGGCCCCCGCCGCGCGCACGCGCCTCGCCCGACGTGTAAGCGATCCGGCGGCCGTCGGGCGACCACTCGAAGGAGCCGACGCCGCCCTCGGCCCGCGTCAGCCGCACGGCGTCGCCGCCAGCTGGCGAGGTGAGGTAAATCTGCGGCGCTCCCTCGCGGGTGGAGAGGAAGGCGAGGCGCGTGCCATCGGGCGACCAGCGCGGGCTCCAACTTGATCCTTTGCCGCTGGTGAGCTGGCGGCGCTCGCCCGCGGCGACGGAAGCGATCCACAACTCGTTGTCGTACGAGTCCGCGTTCCAGTCCGCCTCGCTGACCGTGTAAACGACCGCGCGGCCGTCGGGCGAAATCCGTGGGGCGTCGGCGGTCTTCAGACTCATCCACTCCTCGACGGTCGGCGCGCGCCTCGGCGTCTGCGCGGCGGCCCCGCGCGCGTGGAGCGTTTGGGAGACGAGGCCGACGGCCAGCAGGGTCGGGGCGAGTAGCGCGGCGCGCGGCAGAAATCTTTTCATGGCCGGACGTTCCTTCGGGTGCTTCTGACTTCAGCGCAGGCTAGCACGCGCTCCGCGGCGGAGTATTGGAACATTCAAACCTTTGGCATCAGACCAACCTCGAAAAGAGCCTGCGGTACTCGGCGGGCGACACGCCCGTGGCCCGCTTGAAGGTGCGCGAGAAGTGACTCTGATCGTAGAAGCCCGCGGCCGTGGCGATCCGGGAGAGCGGCAGGTCGGTCGCGGCGAGCTGGCGGCGCGCGTGTTCGACGCGCAGCCGGCGCGCGTACTCGCCGACGGTCGCGCCGTAATGACGGCGGAACGCGCGCGCGAGGTGAACCGGGTGGACGCCGACGGCCTCTGCGATCTCGCCGACGGGCACCGACTCGTCGCGCCGGTCGTGAACCATCTCGCGCGCACGCCGCAGCCAGCGGGGCGGCTTCGGCCCGCCCTCGGCGCGCAGGCGCGCGGCGCGGCCAAGCAGTTCGAGCGCCATCCCCTCCAGGAGCACCGGCGAGAGATCGTCGGCCGCGCGCATCTCCTTGTACATGCCGAGGGCGAGCCGCAGGATTTCGCCGCCTCGGAAACCCGTCGGGCGTTCGACCGCGCGGAGCGGTCGGGGGAACAGATCGAGGCTCTCGCGCCCGACCGAGACGGTGAAGAAGAGGCCGCCTCGGGTCTGGAAGCGGTCGCGGTGCGTCGTGCCCGCCGGGTTGAAGATGAGTGTCGGCGACGTGCAGAGTGGGAGGGCGTCGGCCGCCGAAGTGATATACGCCCCGCGGACTACCAGCAGGAAGTGCGCGTCCTCGTGCGTGTGGCGCGGGACTTCCCCGTCCACCCGATCCAGGACTTCCTTGAAAGAGAACCCGCGCGCGGTGACTTCGCCCCGCGACTCGCCGATGAAATTGCCGTGTGTCAGAACGGTGGGCATACACGCCAGCCTTTCCCGCGGGAGAATTTCGGGGGGCCGCGAGGCGCAGGCCCCCGACTATAAAACATCCGGGCCGGCGGAAAGTTACGAATTTTTCTTTGGGACGCGCGGCGGGCCGGGGCTGTTGCGGCCGGCGGAGACGTGTCTTCGGTCACTATTCAGCCGCCCTGCTCAGTCTCCCTCCCGGAGAGCAGCAGGTAGCCGTAGAGCGCGACGCCCGTGAGGGCGGCGACGCCGTACTTGTAGAGCGGAGAGATCGGGGCGGGCGAGATGAATCCCTCGATTGTGCCGGCGACGACGAGCAGGGGGACGCAGCCGACGATGAGGTGGACGGCCTCCCGGCCACGGAGCCTGAGCGCGTCGAAGCGCGAGAGGTCGCCGGGGGCGAGCAGGGCGTTGCCGACGAGCAGGCCAGCGCCGCCCGCGATGAAGATGCAGGTCAGCTCGATGACGCCGTGCCCGGCCATGAAGGCCACCAGCTCGTTGCCGAAGCCGGCGCGGTAGGTGAGGGCGAGCACCGCGCCGATCATGACGCCGTTGAAGGCCATCACGTAGAGCGTGCCTATGCCGAACACGGCGCCGAGGGCGAAGGCGTTGAACATCACCTGGATGTTGTTCGTCGTGATCATCGCGCCGCCCACTTGGTTCGCGCGGTTCAGCGACTCCCACCAGCGTATGCGCGAGTTGACCACGTCGCGGAAGCGGTAGTCGATGCCGGCCAGCTCGGAGAAGTCCGGGTCGAGCCACGTGCCGAGGAAGCCCGCGACGCCGAAGGCGAGGAAGACGGCGAAGGAGAGCGCGGTGTAGCGCCAGGTGCGGCGGAAGGTGGCGGGGAAGTCGCGCGCGAAGAAGTTTTTCAGCAGCTTCCAGCCCTCGCCCGGCTCGGCGCGATAGACGCGGCCGTGCGCGCGTATGACGAGGCTGTTGAGGTAGTTGACGAGGCGCGGGTCGCGCGACTCGGCGCGCGCGATGGCGAGGTCTGAGGAGGCGCGCCGGTAGATGCGGCCCAGCTCGCGCACCTCCTCGCGGCCCAGGCCGCGCAGGCTGAGGCGGTCGAGCGAGTCCAGCAGCTCTTCGAGCCGCTGCCACGCGCCCTTGCGCTCGCTGATGAAACGATCCGATGACATGGACGCCTTGCCCGGAGTCTGAAATTTTCGTGAGAGCTTCGCGGCCGGCGAACACTCTAACGCGGCGCGGCGGGTTTAGCCAACAACTAAGAAAGAGCGGTCAGTGGTCAGTGGCCGGTGGTCAGTTGCTCATCTCTCACGGCCTGCGGCGTCACGTCTCGCGCGTCGGGCCAAGTGAGACTCAAACGACTGACCACTGACCACCCGTCACTGACCACTCTCTGTTTCGCTCTCCACTTCCGCCGCCGAGTTGTGCTATTAAATTAGGCGGACGACTTCCCCCTCGGACTGAACGAATCCTAAGCCGCCCCCGGCCGGGGTTGCGTGCGCCGTGCGTGCGCGAAGGGCCGGGCGGCGAGGCTAACCGAGAAAGGCCAAAGTCATGTCTGCGAGAAGTAGGCTCCACGTCATAGCTCTCCTGGCTCTCCTCCTGTCATTCAACGCAACGGTCGCCGCACAGGGCGGCGACGACAACGGCAAGAAGAAGCGCGTGCCCGACGGCGAGCCAGTCCTCTGGCGCGAGCCTGCGGACATACGCACGCGCGACCTGCGCCACGGCGCGGGCGGCCCCGCGAGCCGCCCCGCCCTGTCGAACGTCGCCTTCCTCAAGGAGGAGAAGGGCGGCTACTCGACGAAGTACCGCGTCCGGGACGGCGCGGGCCGCGAGTGGGTCGTCAAGGTCGGCAAGGAGGCGCAAAGCGAGACGGCGGCCACCCGCCTGCTGTGGGCCGTGGGCTACCCGACAGAGATCGTCCACCTCGTGCCGCGCGTCAACATCCGCGGCAGGGGCACTTTCCGCAATGCGCGCTTCGAGGCGCGGCCCAGGGCGATTGATCGCGCGGGCGAGTGGAAGTGGGACGAGAACCCGTTCACGGGGACGCGCGAGTTCCAGGGCCTCAAAGTTATGATGGTCTTGCTCAACAACTGGGACATCAAGGACTCGAACAACGTCATCCTGCACGTCCCGCGCGACGGCCGCGACGAGCTGCACTACGCCATCAGCGATCTCGGCGCGACGCTCGGCAAGACCGGCCGCTGGCCGGTGCTGTGGCGCTTCACGCGCAGCCGCAACGACGCAGAGGGCTTCTCCGGCGACCGCTTCATCGACGAGATCAAGTCGGACGGCCGCGTTGACTTCCACTTCTCCGGCAAGAAGCGCGGCATCTTCAACGACGTGACGGTGGAGGACGCGCGCTGGATCGGCTCGTGGCTCGCGCGCCTCTCCGACCGCCAACTCTCGGACGCCTTCCGCGCCGCCAACTACACGCCGTCCGAAGTCCGCGCCTACGCGCGCGCCATCCGCTGGCGCATCAACCAGCTCGCCAACCTCGGCCGCCCGGCGCAGCGGGCGCGGACGGACTAACTCAATTGCGGATTGCGGATTGGGGATTGCGGATTTGAAGAACCGACTCGGCGGCTCGTTAAACTGCTTAACCAGCGGATCAACGAGCCGGCGAGTCGGTCATCTCACCTTCCGCCAATCCCCAATCCGCAATCCGCAATCCGCAATCCGCAATCGAATGGTTGATCGAATCGTCGAGTGCGTGCCGAACTTCAGCGAGGGCCGGCGGCCCGAGGTGGTCGCGCGCATCGTCGGGGCGGTTGACTCGGTCGCGGGCGTGGCCGTGCTCGGCACGCACGCGGACGCGGATCACAACCGCTCGGTCGTCACGTTCGCGGGCGAACCCGAGGCGGTGGTCGAGGCCGCGCTGCGTGCGGCCCGTGTCGCGGTCGAAGAGATCGATCTGCGCGCGCACGCGGGTCAGCACCCGCGGGTCGGCGCGCTGGACGTGCTGCCCTTCGTGCCCGTCCGAAATGTGACGCTCGAAGACTGCATCCGCCTCGCGCACGAGGCGGGCGAGCGCGTCTGGCGCGAGCTGAAAGTCCCGGTCTATTTCTACGAGAGCGCGGCGCGCAGGCCCGAGCGCGTGAACCTCGAAGACGTGCGGCGCAAAGGCTACGAGCAGTTGCGCGAGGAGATCGGGCGGCTCCCGGAGCGCGAGCCGGACGTGGGCGAGGCGCGGCTTCATGAAACTGCGGGGGCGATGATCGTCGGCGCGCGCTCATTCCTCATCGCCTACAACATAAATTTGCGCACCGACGATCAGGAGATCGCGCGGCGCATCGCGCGGGCCGTGCGCGGGCGCGACGGCGGCCTGCGTTACCTGAAGGCGCTCGGCTTCACGCTCCCCGAACGCGGGTTGGTGCAGGTCTCGATGAACCTCGTGCGCTTCGAGCGCACCTCGATGCACCACGCCTTCGAGGCCGTGCGCCGCGAGGCCGAGAGGTGGGGCGTCGAAGTCGCGGGCAGCGAGATCGTCGGGTTAGTCCCGCAGGCCGCGCTCGACCGCGCCGCAGATTACTTCCTCCGCGTCGAAAACTTCTCGCCCGACCTCGTCCTCGAAAACCGACTGGCCGCGGCCCTCGCGCGCAAGGCTTCGGAGACCCGGCGGGCCGCGGAGCGCGACACGACCGCGGGCGCGCTGCGGGATGAAAAGCTGGCAGCGCCCGGACTCGAAACTCATACGGGCCGCGCGCATCGGGAGCAGCGCGCGCAGCCGCCCCCTTCGCCCTCGGCCGAGCTGGTCGGCGACGTTGCGGGCGGCGGCGCG
>DATHBT010000165.1:0-10232 GCA_035295985.1 Pyrinomonadaceae bacterium
GCGCGGGGCGGCTCAGTCTCAACCACCGACACTTAACCACTGAGACCTAACCGCCTCTCAGTTAGTTTGAGCCGGCTGCTGATTCTCGCTCAGTTGCTGTCGCTCTATCCTATCGTTTTCGGCGGCGCGCAGCAGCTCTATGCCGCCGCTGGCGGGCGCGACGGCGAGCACCCGATCGTTAAACGCTACCGAAAGGATGGGACTCTTGTATATCTTCAAGATCAGCGGCTCGCGCTGACTCTCGATCCCCAGTCTCTGGGTGAGCACGTTCGGCAGCCAGTTGATGACGGCCTCCGTCCGCGTGACACTAGTCGGCCACACCTTGAGGGTCTGATCGAGACTCCCGACCAGCCTTCTCCCGTCGCCGGAGAACGCCAGCGAGAGGTACGCCTTAACCCCGCCGGAGCCTTTGAGCTTGCTCTTCAGCTTGAACGTCCCCACGTCCAACAGCTTCACGTCACTATTTTCGCCCTTCACCCCGAAGGCCAGCGTGGTGCCGTCCGGCGAGAAAGCCGCGGCGTACTCGCGCGCAGCCGGGCCATGACTCTCGTCAAAGCTGCCGTCGCGCACCAACCTCCACGTGCCGGTGTCCCACACCTTCATCCGGCCGGCGGAGTTCACGGCGGCGAGGGCCGCGCCGTCTTCCGAAATGAAGGCCAGCGCGACGACATTGGACCCGATTTGATCGGCCGGCGGCCGGTCGAGCTGCTGGAGCAACTGCCCCGTGCCGACTCCCCAGACCTTCACCGTGCCGTCGTACCACCCGGCGGCGAGCAGCGACCCGTCGGGCGAGAGCGCCACCGACATGATCCTGATTTCCCCCACCGGCTGCGCCCCTTCGAATTTCGGGCTATCCAGTTTCCGCCTCTCCTCCGTGTCCCACAGGGCGATGTTCCCGCCGGGATCGACGGTGGCTAGCAGCTTGCCCGACTTGGCCGACAGGGCCACCGATTGGACACTGTTGACTTCGGGTAATGACGGCGGCGGCTCTTGCTCCGTCGCGTCCCACAGCTTCACCGCCTTGTCGTCGCCCCCCGTGGCGAGGCGCTTCGTCTCCGGCGAATACGCCAGCGACAGGATGCCGCCGGAGTGGCCCTTCTTGCTCGCCACGAACTCGCGGCCCGCGTCCTTCGTCAGATCCCACAGCTTCACCGTCCCGTCTAAACTACCGGAGGCGACCGTGTTCTTGTTGAGGAACACTATCGTCGAGACGGAGCTGCTGTGGCTGTTCTCCGCCCCCCTCCCCAGATCCGTCTCCCTACTCTCGTTGGCGTCCCCCGCGTCCCGCGCGTTTGCCCGCTTCTCCTGCGTGATGGTTGCGAGCCTCCCGCCCAGTCTCCTCCTGCGAGGCGCGGGCGTACTGCCGGCCCCGGGTGTGCCGTCCGGCTCGGGCGCGGACTGCCGCGCGACGTACCAGAGGTCAACGATCCCGTTGTTGCGGCCGGCGGCGAGCCACTCGCCGTCGGGCGAGAAAGTGACGGAGAAGATGTCCCTCAGCGCGCCCGAACTGGCGTCGTCCAACTGCCCCTTCGGGGAATCAACCGTCCTCACGATCTGCCCGTTGCTGCTGTCCCACAGCAACAACAAACCGCGCGCGTGGCCTGTCGCTATGTACTTGCCGTCGGGCGAAAAACCGACCGCGGTGCGGGCCGACTGTAGACCGGCGGCCGACTGCCTCTCCGCCTTGCCGCCCGCCCTGCAGTATGCCTCCGCCTTCTGCGGGCACGGCTCCATGTACCAGCTAGGTTTCCGCGACGCCAAGTCCCAGACCTGTACGACGCCGTCGGCGTGCCCTGCGGCGAGCACTGCACCATCCTGAGAGAAGGCGATGGAGGACACGCCGCGCGGCTCGTGCTGCGCCTGCGGCCCCGAAGGCCCGGCGTCCTTCGGCGGTTCGGGGAAACGGCTGAGATCGTAAACCTTCTTCCCGCCCTCGTCCCACACGCGCAGGCTCCCGTCGTCGTGCCCCGTGACCACGTGCCTGCCGTCGGGCGAAAAAGCCGCGGTGTAGATGGGGGCCATGTGCCCCTGACTACCGTTCTCGCCCTTCGCCTCCTCCTTCAGGCGCACCGTCTTCGGCTGCTGCGCCTGCCCGTTGCTGATGTCCCACCAGATGACGTTTCCGCCCGTGTCCGCCGCGGCCAGCTTGCTGCCTTGCGCGGTGAAGAAGACGGAGGGAATCGCGTAGGGCTGCTGGGCCAAGGTCGCCATCTCGTTGTGCGACGACCGCCACAGATACTTCCACTCGAAGTGGGGTATGTCTTCCCACTCTTTCAAGTTGATGCTGCCGAGCAGGCTGTTGGCCTTCGGGAAGTTACCCTTCCCCCCCTCGTCGAGCGCGGAGCTGGTCAGGTGGTGGTAGGATTTATACTTGTAGAATTCCTGAAGGCTGATGGACCGCAGGGCGAGCAGCAGCGAGACCACCGCCAGCAAGAACAGAATGCCGAAGACGCCGGTCGTGATCCTGAGCCGGTTGATCTCCTTGCGAACCTTCCTCTCGCAATCCGTGAGGAAGCGCATCGCGTTCGAGAAGTCGTAGCGGTAGCGTTTGGCCCAAGCCCCGTCCGGCCTCCACCGCTCGCGCCACTCGACGGCCAGTCTTACGTCAACCTCGTCAAGCAGCCCGGCTTGGCCCTCCCGGTGCAGCTCGGCCTGCTCGCCCAAGCGGCGGTAGACGCGGGCCGACTGCGCCTCCTCCTCGACCCACTGGTGCAGCCGCCCCCAGCCGCTGATCAGGCTCTCGTGCGAGATGTCGATCATCGTGTCGGCCGACAGCTCCGCGCCCTCGGGCGGCATCAGGAACGACCGGCCCTTGGCGCGGAAGGCGTCAACGACCTTGACCACCTCCTCCTCGGTGGCCTTTGCCACGGCGCAGATCTCGCGCAGCGGTGCCGGCCGGCGCACCTCCTGATTCTCCGGCCCCTTCTCGGTGAGGCACTTGAAGAGCTTCTCGGCGATCTGGCGGCCGCGCTCGTCCAACTCCTCGTAGGCCTCGTCGGCGTGCTGCGACAGCGCCTCGTCCATCCCGCCGATCTTTTCGTAATGCTCGTTGTCGAGTTGCTGCCCCTTGGGCGATCTCTCGTGCGCCCAGTCCCACGTGCGCATCAGGGCGTGTTGGAGGATGGGTAGCTGGTTCGGCTTGTCCTGCGTCTCGTTGACGAGTTGGTTGACGAGGTGCGGCGTGATGCCAGCGCCGCCGACCGCCGCGACCGGGCCGGTGATGGCGTCGCGCAGCTCGTTGCGCGTCATGCGCGGGATCAGGTACTGGCCCTCGTTGATCGCCTCGGGCAGGCCCCAGAACTGCGCGCACTCGCCCAAGTAGTCGGAGCGCATCGTGATGACGACGTAGATGGGGAGATCCTTCTGCTCCTTGGCCGCCAGCAGCAGCTTGACGAAGGCCGCCGCCTCGTCCTCGAAATCGCTGTCGGTGGCGAACTGCGCGACGCGGAACAGCTCCTCGAACTGATCGACCACGACCAGCAGGTTCTCGTCCTCCGGCATCTTGGCTTGGCGCACCGCCTCGACGAGCCCGAGGCTGCCGCGGCGCAGCACCGCCTCGGTCAGCGCCGTCCGTATGTCCTTGTCGTCCGAACTGCCCGAGTCGAACACGCCGGCCTCGGTCAGCGCGCAGGCGAGGCTGTGGAGTGGCGCGCGCGCCGGTCGCATCACCGCCACGCGCCACTCCGACCCGGCGTCCCTGATCAGGCCACTGCACAGCGCCGGCAGCAGGCCCGCGCGGACGAGCGACGACTTGCCGCTCCCCGAAGTGCCGACCACGGCGACGAAGCGCACGCGGCTCAGACTCACCAATAGCTTCTCGCTCTGATCATCGCGCCCGAAGAACAGGTGACTCTCGTCGAAGTCGAACGGCCGCAAACCGGGGAACGGGTTGGGCGGGGCCTCGGCGGCGACGGCGGCGGGCGCCTCCAGCGTCTGCACGCTCATTTCCCGCCACCTCCCGTGCCCTGGGCTAATGCGAGGAACGGCTCTAGCGGCTCGGGCGAGAACGGCCCGTAGTTCTTAATGACGAGGGCGGCGTGGGTCTGAAAATTCTCTTTAGCCCCCGCCTTGGAGTTGGCCTTCGAGGCGTCAGCGCCCGGAGCCTCGTCGAAGGCGCTGTAGACGGCCTTAGCGAGCAGCGGCCCCGACTGCCGGGAGGCCGCGCTCTTCTGTATCTGTTTGAGCTGCTCGCGCACCCAGTTCTCGCCGCCCCTGCCGAAGTAAACGAGGGCCGCGTCGCAGTACGAAAGTTTCTCGTTATGATCCTTGATGATCTCGGCCACGTCGCCGTCCTCCAGCGGCAACATGACTTCAAAACCCTTGTCGAAGAGGTATTGCTTGAGCGGGGCAGCGGCCTCCAAGTCCTGCCCCTTGCATATCAGGTAGACGTGCGTGAGGTGGTTGCCCCCGGCCTCGCCGACGTTCTCCGGGGCGGGCGTGGGCTGGGCCGCCGCTCTGGCCGGGGCTTTGGCCGCCGCGTTAGTCCTCTCCTCGATTGCAGTCTTCAGGTCTTCCAACTTGGTGATCAGCAGTTCGTCGCCCTTCCTGACGCTCGTCCCGCGCAGCACGTCGTTGACGAACTTGCGGTGGTTCTCGTCGCTCACAGCCGACGCGCGCAACTTCTTCGGCATCCACACCAGCCGGAAGAAGTCAGGGTTCTTGTGCGCGCCCGCCAGATCGTACTGGAGGCGCACGGTCGAGCGCTCTTTCTCGCCGGTGGGGAGGACACCGCGGGTCTCGCCGACCAAATGCACCGAGAACTGCGACTGGGCCAGGAACTCGCGCACGGTGCTCTCGAACCGGACCGCTTCGAGCGGCAGGACTTTGTCCGGCAGAACGGTGTGCCCGTGCAGTTGTAGCTCGCGCTTGATCCGGTCGCGCTCGTCCCGCAGATCGGGCGCGGTGTCGGCGAGGTAGATCGTCGTCCCGGAAGACTCGGAGGCCAGTTCCGGGCCACGACTCAGCTTCTGGCTTTTGATGAAGTCCCTGATGTCGTAGACGAGGTCTTCCAGCCGCTCCAGGAATTTCACCAGACTGTCGGAGCCCAGCTCCGGCCTGTACTCGCGCGGCTTGCCCGAGAACTTGTCTATCTCGTAGAACTCGTAGCCGAGGAAATCCTCGAGCAACTCCTGAAGGATGGGCGGCACGTCGAAGTCTTCGATGGGCGACTTCACGATCTTGAAGACGCGCGACTTGTTGTTGATGCGGATGCCGCCGCTCTCGGTGGCGTACCGGTAGAACTCGTTAAGCTCCTTAATGCACCACTCGGAATTGATGTATCCCGGCGAGAGGACTGAGATCAGGAAGGCCGTCTTCGACAGTTTGAGGACGAGGGTGTGGGCGAAGGCTTCGGAGCGGCCCATCCGCGTGTCGCGCCAGATGTTCGGCTTCTCGCCGAGCTGTTCCGCGAGCCGGTCGGCCAGCCTGGCGTGCAGGCTATCCACCCACGCCTTGTCGAAGTGGGAGTAGCTGATGAACCCGTCGATGTTTTCGTCTGCGCGCGGGAGTTGGGCGCTGGGGAGCATTACGTTACCTCCAGTAAGGGGTGCGGGGCTGTGCTGCACGGACGCTGCGTCGTGCCGGCTGATTGTTAAGCGACGAGGCTGTCGGCGGTCTCACGGCCGCGGGCCGCTTCGGCGTCCCGCCGGTTGACGCCGAGCGAGGCTTCGAGGTCTGCGAGGACGATGTCTATCGGGGCTTGGATCGTGTGGCGGCAGTACATCGTCTCGGCGGAGGCGAAGGAGCCGTTCTCGAAGTACTTGTTGGAGGGCGCGCCGCCGCCGCAGAGGGCGAAGTATTCGCACGTCTCGGCGCAGAGACGGACGCCCGCGCGGATGTCGCGGAGCACGCGCTTGAACTTGCGGTTCTTCGGCACTCGCGCCAGATCGCCGGCGAGGACGTTGCCGAAGCAGAAGTCGCCGTAGGTCTCGCTGCTCACGCCCAAGAGTTCGGGCGAGAAGGTGGACAGGTTGCCGTCGCAGTCCACGCTGACGATCCCGAACGGCTCCGACTGATCGTTGCCCTCGGCGGGGGCCGCTGAGCGCGCGATGGCCTCGTAGGCGCGGTCGAATTCGCGGATTTTAACCGCGCCGTTGCTGCTCTTCTGTAGCCAGTACATCCGGCCGAGGAAATCCCTGAGCTTGCGCTCGGCCGACTCCTTAGCCAGCGTAGAGCTGCGGTTCGCGCCCTCGACCTCCTCGATGTTGAAGCCGACCTGACGGATGTCATGTTCCAGAAAGAAGGCGAAGATTTCGTCCGCGTGATCAAGGGACTGCTCGGTGATGACGGCGATGGCGTGGAAGGAGATGCCGTTTTTGCGGAGCGCCTCGACGCCCCTCATCGCCTGACGGTGCGTGCCGAGGCCGCGGCGTGTTTTCCTGTGCGCGTCGTGGATGAAGTCGGGGCCGTCTATGCTCAGCCCGACGTTGATGGAGTGCTCTTTGATGAGTTGGCACCACGCGTCGTTGATGAGCGTGCCGTTGGTCTGGATGGAGTGCGCGATCCTCTTCCCGCGCGCGGCCGGGAGCGCGGCGAGGGCGCGGAACGCCTCCTCGTAGTAGGAGACGGGCAGCACCAGCGGCTCGCCCGCGTGCCAGACGATGCTGAGCCTCTCGCCCACCATCCCGCCCGCCAGCACCTGCTCCACCGCGCGGACGAGTGTGGAGACCGGCATCCTCTTCGTGGAGTCGCGATTCGGGAGGTAGCAGTAGTCGCAGTTGATGTTGCAGAACGGGGTGGGCTGAACCACGAGAAGGTTCACGCGCCACGGGGGGGCGGGGGGCTTTCTTAAAGGGAACACTTTCTCTACGGCCCTCATAACGAAGACCCGGCCGAAACGCTGCGGAGGGGGGCGGAAGGGGTTTCCGCCCGGTGGTTGAAGATCGAGGTCTCGCGGCGGCCGGGACGAAAAGGTTGATGGCTAGAGTCCGGCGGGCTTACTCGTCGCGCCTGATCGCCTGACGGGGACGCCGGCCTTTTGCGGCGGGCGTCAGTAGGAGGCTACTTCGCGTGTTGAGGGGTTCCCTGTTTGCTACCGCGCTTGTCAACGCACGAACACTGAGACTGAATCGGACGGGCGGGGCGCTGATCAGTAGTTGCGCCAGTTACCCCAGTTGTTCCAGTTGCGCCAGTTGTTCCAGTTGTTCCAGTTGCGCCAGTCGTTCCAGTTGCCCCAGTTGCCCCACTGGGCCACCTCCCGCTCCGCGTAAGACAACTTGTCCGGCAGACCCTGACTGTCGTCCAGCTTCTTCGAGAGTTCTTCCCGGACGGTCTTAACGCGCTCGCCGATGGTCTCTTGCCCGCGCTTCACCTCGGAGGCTTTCGCCACGGAGAAGGTCGAGACGAAGAGGCTGCCGGCGAGGAACGCCGCCTTTGAAGTTCGTCGGAGGAGAGATTTCAGCGCCCCGCGCCGATTTCTCTTTTGGCCTGTTTTCATAGCAGTGTGAGAGATTAGGTTGATGGACGATCACTAGAACGAATCCGGCTCAAGCGCCTGAGTGGCAGGCACCCCGCACGGACAGGAGGGCGAAGAAACGATACCCGCGAGGATTTTTCTGCTGAGGCAACCCCTAGGATCGAGCGCAGGGAACATAGACCAAACAGGCGAAAAAGTCAACACTTCATGCGGCTGTATATTTCCGCAGCCGCACCGCCCTCCGCCGCGGCCGGCTCGTGCCGAAGTGGTCATACGGCCCGCCAAGCCCGCCCGCCTGATCATGAAATTTTGGGGCGAAACATTTCACCGGGCCGTCGATGCGGGAACTTTTCTCGCCCCAAAGCGCTGCCCTGCTCAGGCGACTATTCCGGAACTCCTCGTTGTTCGGGCCTCAGGCCCTCGCGCGCCTCTTGCGTAAAGCGGTGTGACGGTTCTAATCTCTGTCTCAAGACCTCCCCCGACCCGGTTCCCTCGTAGTCTGATTCCCCGATAACTGGTGCGACCGCGGGCCGCGCCTTGCCCCCGCAAGAGTCGTGGAAGGATTAACTGGCCGGAGGGAGATTCCGATGTCAAAGTCGAAAGGCGTTTTGAGGGGCGGCGCGGCCGTCGCGCTCGCACTCGTGCTGCTCAACATCTGCCCGGCTGTCCTCGCGCAGCAGCGGCGCACGCGGGCCAGGACCCACACGCCGCCGCGGGCGACGACCGTCCCGCCGCAGCGCCGGACGACGCCCGCGCGCCCCGCCACAACGTCGGCGGCCGACGCGCGCATGACGGGAGTCTATCTGCTCAACACGTCGCTCAGCACGGACCCGTACACCACCGCCGAGCGCGCGACCACGCACCTCGCGCCAGACGAGCGTGAGCGCGTGCTGAGCGAACTCGCCGAACGCCTCAGCTCGCCCGGCCAGATCGCCATCCGCCGCCGCGGCCAGGCCATCGACCTCGCCTCGACGCGTGCCCCGCGCGTCACCTTCGTGGCCGACGGCGTCACGCACACGGAGCGCGCGCCCGACGGACGGACGCTGCGCTCGCGCGCCGCCGTCTACGGCGACAGTTTGATGATCAGTTCGAGCGGCGAGTCTGCGGACGAGTTCTCCGTCAACCTCGACGTGCTCGACCGCGGCCGTCGCCTGCGCGTCACGCGCCGCGTCACCGACTCGCGGCTGGGCCGCCCCGTCATCGTGCAGAGCATGTACGACAAGACCTCTGATGTCGCGCGATTCACGGTGTACGGCGAACCCGTGCCCCAGTCGGTGGCGCGCGGGCGCGAGGAGCGCGCCGAAGGGCGCGTGCCGCCGCGCCCGCAGCCGCGCGAGGAGCAGCAGCAGCAGCAGCCGCGCCCGCAGCCGCCCGTCATCCGCCGAAACGATCCTCCTCGCCCCGCCGACGATCCGTTCACCGGCTTCTACATCGGCGAGGACGCGCGCTTCGTCGCCGTGCTCGAAAACGATCTCTCCACTCAGACGACGCGCGAGGGCGATCCCTTCACGATGATCGTCCGCTCGCCCGACGGCTTCGAGGGCGCTGTGATCGAGGGGCGTGTGGCGCGTGTCAACCGCGGCGGGCGCGTCTCGGGCCGCGCCGAGATGGAGCTACAGGTCGAGCGCATACGCCTGCGCGACGGGCGCACGCAGCAGGTCGCAGGCTTCATCGAGGAGGTGAACCCGACGGGGGGCGGCGAGCAGGTGCGCGTCGATAACGAGGCCGAAGGTAGCATCCAGGAGGGCGACAGCCCGACCTCGCGCACCACGCAGCGCGTCGCCATCGGCGCGGCCGTCGGCGCGCTCATCGGGGCGATCGCGGGCGGCGGCAAGGGCGCGGGGATCGGCGCGGCCGTCGGCGCGGCGGCCGGCGCAGGCTCGGTTTACGCGCAGGGCCGCGACCACCTCGAACTGCGCCGCGGCTCGGAGATCGTCCTGAGCCTGAGGCCGCGGGAGAACTGGTAGCTGGCGGCGGGGATGTCGCTCCCGGTCAATTTCGGTTGAGCCTATTGATAGGTACTCACCACGGAGGCACAGAGGACACGGAGATCACACAGAGGATTTCTTCGTGCCCCCTCTGTGCGCTCTGTGTCTCTGTGGTGAGTGGTTTCCGACCACATTCAACTGAAGGCCGTCGTCACAGACATCTCTGAAACCGCGCACCCGGCCCGCGCGTAACTCAACACGCGCGGGCCGCGCGCCGTCTGCCCGCCCGCAGTTCCAACCTGTCACAGTCTCGAAGGAGATCAACTATGGCGTCAACGGCCGCAAAAGTCGGCATCGGCTGCCTCGTCGCGGCGGTGCTCGGCGCCCTGCTCCTCGCGGGCGGGGGCTACTTCTTCTACCAGTATTACGGCAAGGACATGATCGGGGCGGCGGTGCAGACGGCCGAAGAGGGGCAGTCCTTCGGCCGCGACTCCGACGAGTGGCGCTGCCTCAACGAGACGCTCGACCGCTACCGCCGCGACCGCGGGATGGCCTCCGCGATCAAGTCGCGCATCTTCCTCAAGAGCTGCCTCGAAGAGAGCCGCGGCGCGGCCGGCTTCTGCGACGGCGTGCCCGCGGCCACGGAGTTCCGGCGCACCATCTCGTGGCGGCAGGAGAAGTGTGAGCAGGCCAACCTTTCTGGCGATCAGTTCTGCCAGCAGTTCTTCGAGGAGGTGCAGCAGTACTGCAACCGCGACGGCCGCAGCAAGGCCCGCCCCGCGGCCACGCCGGAAGACGAAGCCACGCCGCCCCCGCCGCCGACCCCGCGCCGCCCGACGCGGCGTCCGTAAAGCACTCAAGGCCCGATAAATTTGTAGGGGCGGGGCAAG
>DATHBT010000166.1:0-8269 GCA_035295985.1 Pyrinomonadaceae bacterium
GCTCAAGCTCGAAGAGGAGCACCTGAACGCCGTCTTCTCGGTCGCCGTCTCGCCCGACGGCGCGACGGTGGCGAGCGGCAGTTACCGCTGGGTCAAGCTGTGGGACGCGCGGACGGGCGCGCTCAAACAGACGCTCACCGCCGGCGTCACGGGCATCACCACCCCCCTGGCCTTCTCGCCCGACGGCCGGACGCTCGCGGGCGCGGGCGACAAGAGCGTGAAGCTCTGGGACGTGGGCGGCTGAGTGGGGAAGACGCGGGGCTAACCCGTCTTCCGTCAAGCCGGCGCGACGTAAGAAGACGGCGGGGAGCGGGAGGCCGCGGGCGTTCAGAGATGAACGCCCGCGGCCTCCCGCTCCCCGATCTTATTTAGCGGCGCGTCAGCCGCCTCTTCCGCGGCGCGCGACTTCAGAAGCGGAAGGTGGTGTCGAGTTGCAGGCGCGTGGTTGGGCGGTTGAGAGAGCCGATGGGCGTCTGCCCGAAGACGCCGAGCAGGCCGTGCGGGCGTTGGCTGACGATGCCGGTCAGGGAGAGCGTGACGCGCGGGTCGGCGGCGTAGGCGGCGACGAAGCGGTGCGCGCGCACGTCCGTCGATTGCGCGATGTCGGAGTAGTTGAAGGGCGAAAGAATCGCGTCGCGCTCGATGCGGATGAAGGTGTAGTTGAACAGGAGGTCGCCGCGCTCGCGCGTGCGGCCCAACTGGAACTCGGCCCAGTAGCCGAGGTTTTCGTCGTTGTCGAGCCGCACGCCGCCGGGCGCGATCACGTCGCGGGCCTGCGTGTTGGCGACGACGTTTAGGAGCAGCGTGACGGGCCAGCGTGGGCTGTGTGTGAGTTCGAGCCGGCCGATCAGATCGACCAGGTTGTAGCCGGAGGAAAGACGCCCGTCGGCGTTCGTCGCGTTGGTCGAGGCGGAGGAGACGCCGAGCGCGGAGCCTGAGACGAGCATGTCGCGCGGGATGGCGGCGAAGCCGGTCGCGGTGCGCGCGGGGCTGCCGCCCGAAGCGGGGATGGTCACGGTGACTGGGACTTGAATCTGGCCGCCGAAGAATTGGGCGGGCGTGATGAACTGCGTCCCCGAAAAGTAGAGATCGGCGGCCGAGACCGTGAGCGCGGCCTTGGGCGAAAGCTCGAAGCGCGCGCGGGCCTGCGCGCCGTAGAGCGCGAGGTCGCGCCCGCCCCGCCGCGAGGCGTCCACGTCGAGCCGCCCCGCGGAGTCGAGCACGAATGCGGCCTGCCGTTCGAGCATCGGCAGTTGCCACGCGATGAGCGTGAGGTTCTTGAGCGCGCCGGCCCGTTTGAAGTCGCGCGAGTAGGACTCGTTAAAACCTTCGGGCTGGATGTCGTTGTCGAGGGTCAGCTCGGTGTAGAGCCAGGGCGTGTCGAACTTGCCGCCTTGCAGCCTGAGGCCCGGCACCGCCGCGGGGCGGTAGGTCAGAAAGGCCTGACTGAGCGCGAAGGTCTTGTGGCTGAAGAAGTCTGTCAGCGTCTGGTTGGTGCTCGTCACGTCGGGCATCGTGCCGGTCGTGAAGCGCAGGCCCCAGTCGAACTGCTCGCCGATGCGCCCGCGCAGGCCGAGGCGCGCGCGGAGGCGGAAGCGGTGGCGGGCCGAAAGCTCGTTGCCCACGACGGCCGGGTTCTCCGCGTTGGGCAGCGCGTTGAGCTGGCCGAACTGCGACTCGTAGCGCAGCCTGATGTCGCCGCTGAACGTGATCGAGCCGAGCTGACGCGCGAGCGCCTCGGTCGTCTTCTTCAACTGCGCCACGTCCGCCTGCGGCTGCTCGGTCTGCGGGTTCTTCGCCGCCGCGCCGCCCGCCTGCCGCGCGCCGGCGTCGGGCGCGGCTGACGTGCGCGCGAGCGCGTCGGTCGCGGCCACGCCGTCCACCGCGTAGGCCGCTTCGCGCGCGGTCGCGGGGGCCGGCGCGGCCGTCTGCGTCGCCGACGACTCGACGCGGGCCGTGCGCGCGAGCAGTTCGCTGAGCAACCGCGACTGTTCGGCGACGGTCTCGCGCAGCCGCTCGATCTCGGCCTGCTGCTCGCGCAACTGCCGCCGCACTTCGGCGAGGGGTGTCGCCGCGTCCGCGGTCTCGCCGGCGGCGCGGCGTCGCACCGCGTTCGCGCCCCGCGCCGCGGCGGCGGACGGCGGCGTCTGCGCGCGTGCCGCGAACGCGAGCGCGGAGAGGACGACGCACGCCGCGAGTGTGTGCTGCAAGAGTTGGCGCATGAGAAGTGTCCTTCCTGTCGGTCTTGAATCTGACGGCCGTGAAAGGGGCGACGCGCGGGGCGCGCGTCTGCGAGGCTGGCCGGAAGCGGATGCCCCCCACTCGCCCGCGCCTGAACATCGTATAACGACGGTGTTAAAGAAGCATTAAATCAACGCCCCAAGTACGTCGCCGCCCGCGCGGCCGGCTGGGGCGGGAATTTCAGCCCGTCAGACTCGGCGGCCACCGCGCGTCCGTGGCTCAGTAAAAAAATGTGCGGCATTCCGGCGGCGCGCGGCGTCTATTGACGGGGCGCGCCGATGCGACTGCCGCCGCCCCGGCGCGCGTGCTATATTGTCGGTTAACGCAACGAAACAGGACGGATGCGCGAGAGACTCTAAAAAATTTCGGCCCGACACCTTTATGCCACCACGGACTTACAAGCGGCGGACGCGCTCCTTCTGGCACTTCCAGACCCTGCGCGATCTCGTCTCCGACTCGATGGCTATCGACATGGGATCGGCCAACACGGTCGTCGCCGTGCGGGGCCGTGGCGTCATCGTGGACGAGCCGTCGGTCGTCGCCGTCAACAAGTCGTCCGGCGAGGTGGTCGCCATCGGGCGCGAGGCGCGCGAGATGCACGGGCGCGAGGCGCGCGAGGTCTCGCTCGTCTGGCCCGTCGCCGACGGCGTCGTCGCCGACTTCGACAACACGGCGCGCATGCTCTCGCACTTCGTCCGCTCGGCGCGCGGCGGCGTCTCGCACTTCAGCCGGCGCGCCGTGATGAGCGTCCTGTCGGGCGTCACGCACGTCGAGCACCGCGCTCTCTTGGCCGCCGCCGAGGAGGCGCATATCGGGCGCGTCTATATGGTCGAGGAGGGCCTGGCCGCGGCCATCGGCGCGGGCGTCAACGTCGAGGACAAGCAGGCTTCCGTCGTCGTTGACATCGGCGGCGACTCTACGAACGTCGCCGTCGTCTCGCTCGGCATGATCATCTACGCGCGGGCCGAGCGCACGGGCAGCCGCGACATCGACGCCGCGATCACCGAGCGCCTGCGCCGCTTCCGCGGCCTCGTCGTCGGCCCGGCCACGGCCGAGCGCCTGAAGATGGAACTCGGCTCGGCGGTCGAGCCGGCCGACGCCGCGCGCTCGCTCAACGTGAAGGGGCGCGACGCCGCGACGGGCACGCCCGCGGCCATCGACGTGACGGCCGACGAAATCTACGCGGTCGCGCGCCCCGTGCTCGCCAAGATCGCCGACGCGGTCAAGACGACTCTCGGCGAATTGCAGCCCGAAGTCGCGGCCGACATCTACGACCGCGGCCTGATCGTGACGGGCGGCGGCGCGCTCCTGGAAGGCATGGGCGAATTCCTCCGCCGCGAGACGCGCCTAGGCGCGCACGTCGTCGAGGAGCCGCGCCACGCCTGCGTCAAGGGCCTGATGCAACTCTTCGACGAGCCGCTCCTGCTGCGCCGCGTCACCCGCAACGAGCAGTCGCTGCTGCTGGACGGCGAAGTGACGGCGTATGAAATCCCGTGAAAGGGAGCTGTCAGCGGTTAGCTATCGGCTGTTAGCCGGAAGAAATCAGCGTTCGGCCCGGCTTTCGCTCTTCTTTCGGCCCCCGGTTTTGCTAACAGCTAGTAGCTAACCGCTAACGGCTATTCTTATGAAGTACGGCAGCATCCTTCACCGGCAGGTTCGCGTGGCGCGGGTGTTCGGCATCCCCGTCCGCATCGATTACCGCTGGTTCGTCGTCTTCGCGGTCTCGACGTGGCTGATCGCGGAGAACTTCCGGCGGGGGCTGTGGGAGCTGCCGCCGTTCGACGCCTCGACCTCGTGGGTGATCGGCGTCGTGACGACGCTGCTCCTGTTCCTCTCCATCTTCGGGCATGAGTTGTCGCACGCGGTCGTCGGCCAGATGGAGGGCATCGAGATCGAGGAGATCGTGCTGCACCCGTTCGGCGGGCTGGCGCGTCTGCGCACGGAGCCGGACAGCCCCCGCGCCGAGTTCCGCATCGCCGTCGCCGGGCCGGCTTCGAGCTTCGTCTTCGCGGCGCTCGCCTTCGGCGCGTTCAGCGTCGCCTACTTCGGCTTCCGCGCCACGACCGTCTGGCCCGTCTTCGCCATCGTCGCGGGCGGCAACCTCATGCTCGCGCTCTTCAACCTGCTGCCCGGCTACCCGCTGGACGGCGGCCGTGTCCTGCGCGCTCTGCTCTGGCACCGGGGCGGGGAACTCAGGCAGGCCACGCGGCGCGTCAGCCAGTTCGGCCAGCTCATCGCGGGCGTCGTCATCTTCTACGGCCTCTACATGGCCGCCTTCTACGGCGCGTACTTCATGGCCGTCTGGTCAGTGCTCGTCGGGCTGTTTTTGTGGGACGCGGCGCGGGCGGTCTATCGCGCGCACGGCGGCGGCGGAGCGCGCACGGTCGCCGACGCGATGATCGCGCCCTTCGCGCTCGAACCCGAAACGCTGGTGAGCCGGCTGGTCGATGAGATTCTGCCCGTGCGTCAGCAGTCGGCCTTCGCCGTGGCGCGCGCGGGCCGCCTGCACGGCATACTCACGCTCGAAGACTTGAAGAAGCTGCCGCGCGAGCGGTGGCACCGGACGCGCGTCTCCGAGGTGATGCGCCCCGTCGCGCCCGAATTCTTCGTCGCCCCGCAAGCCTCGTTGGGCCGCGCCGACGAACTGATGCGGCGCAACGGCGCGGGCGCGCTCGGCGTCATAGACGACACCGGCCGGCTCGTCGGCTTCCTCCAGCGCGGCCGCATCAAGCGCGCCGCCGCGTCAGAGTAAAACTTCCCCCCGTCGAGGACTTCGCGCGCGGTGCGCGGATGCTCGCCGTTGCCTTGAGCGCCGTATTTCTGCATAATCGGCGCGGACGCGTGTATCGATACACCGGTGCGCGCAGCCGTAAGTTTGACCGCGCGGCCGGCGTCCGTAGCAGACGAGCCGGCCGGCCCCGCCCCCGCGGGCCGTTGCTGGGTCAAAGACCAGTTGCAGGACGTGCGACTGACGTGATGAGCGCAACAATCGGGCCAACCGTCACAGGGCCGAAAGGTTTGTGCCCGACGTGTATCTCGGATGACGGGGATTTTCATACTGCCGTACACGGAGTACCTGGAGCGACTGCGCGAGCCGCGCAGCCTGCTCGATCTCGTCCTGGTCTTCCTGATCGTCTATACGGTGCTGAAGCTGCTGCGCGGCACGCGCGCCGCGCCGATGGCCGCCGGCATCTCGGCCTTCGCGCTCCTCTACTTCGTCGCCTACCGCTACGATCTCGCCACGCTTGAGTTCGTCCTGCGCGGCGCGCTCATCTACATCGGCGTCGCCATCATCGTCCTCTTCCAGCCGGAACTGCGCCAGGCGCTGACCTCGCTCGGCAACCGCATCCGTTTGCCCTCTCTCGCGCGCCACCGCGGCCAGTTCGGCGAGGGCGTCTATGACGAGATCGTGCTCGCCGCGACCACTCTCGCCTCGACGAAGACCGGCGCGCTCATAGTCATCGAGCGCAACATCTCCTTGCGCAACGTGACGGACGGCGGCGTGCGCCTCGACGCAGACCTCTCCTACGACCTGCTCGTCACCATCTTCAACCCGGCGACGCCCCTGCACGACGGCGCGGTCGTCGTGCGCGGCCACCGCGTCGCGGCCGCCGCCTGCTTCCTGCCGCTCACGCTGAACCCGCGCCTGTCGAAAGACCTCGGCACGCGCCACCGCGCCGCCATCGGCATCACGGAGGACACGGACGCCGTGGCGGTCGTCGTCTCCGAGGAGACCGGCCTCATCTCCTTCGTCGGGCGCGGTCAGATCAAACGGGGACTAGACGCGACGCGCCTGCGCGCACTCATCTTCGAGGCCCTGCAAGCCCCGGCGCGCGGCGAGTCGAAGGAGCGCGCCGAAGCCGAGGCCGAGACGGGCGAAATAGAGCAGAGGTTAGAGGTCAGAGGTTAGAGGTTAGTGAAAGACTTTCTCTTTCTAACCTCTAACCTCTGACCTCTAACCTCTGGCTGTTGACTATGCCTCTCCGAGACGTTGAGAAAGAGGCGGTGCTGATCGGGCGGCGGTGGCTGCACGATCTGGTCTTCGCCGACTGGGGCCTGAAGCTGGTGGCGTTCGCCGTTGCCTTCGGCCTGTGGCTCGCCGTCACGGGTCAGCGCGCGCCCGCCACCGCCCGGCTGCGCAACGTCGCGCTCCACTTCTTGCTACCCCCCGAGATGGAGATCGGCAACGAGCCGCGCGAGCAGGTGGACGTGATCCTGCGCGGCTCGCGCCGCGTCCTGAACGCCCTGCGCGCGGGCGATGTGGTGCTGACCTACGACGCGGGCGCGCACCGCCCCGGCGAGCGGATCGTCCGCCTCACGCCCGCGAACGTGACGCTGGAGCTGCCCCAGGGCGTGAACGGCGAGGGGCTGACGGTCGAGCGGGTCGAGCCTGCTAACGTGCCGCTCCGGCTGGAGCGCAGGGTCGAGCGGCAGGTCGAGGTCAGGCCGCGGATCGAAGGCAAGCTGGCGGAAGGCTACGAGTTGCAGGGCGTCGAGGTGCGGCCCTCGCTCGTGCGCGTGCGCGGCCCCGAGGGGCACGTCAACGAACTCGAAACGGCCCCGACCGAGCTGATCTCGGTCGAAGGGCGCACGGAGAACTTCGTCGCTCAGCAAACGGCCATCGACATCGGCGACCGCAAGGTCGTCCCTCTCGACGCGGCCGTTGACGTGTTCGTGCGGATCGGCGAGCCGACCGCCGAGCGCAGCCTCGACTCGATCCCCGTCGTCCTCCCCGAAGGCGCGCAGGGCGAGCCGCAGCCGGCGCGCGCCGCCGTCACCGTGCGCGGCCCGCGCTCCGTCGTCCAGAGCCTGCGCGCCGGCGACCTCTCGATCCTGCTCGAACCGGCCGGCGACGGCCAAGTGCGCGCGCGCCTCCGGCTCCCCGCCGCGCTCGAAGGCCGCGTCGAAATGCTCTCGACGCAGCCCCAGCATTTCACGGTTAAGAGCTATTAGCTGTTAGCTTTTAGCTTTCCTAAGACGGAATTCGGCAACAATCACTCACAACTTTTTGTTTTGCTAACAGCTAACAGCTAACAGCTAACAGCTTCTTCATGGACAAACTTTTCGGCACTGACGGGATGCGCGGCGAGGCGGGGCGGTTCCCGCTCGACGCGGAGACAATCCGCACGGCGGGCCGCTCGCTGGCGCGCCACCTGGCCGCGCGCGCGGAAGGCGCGCGGCGGCCGCTCGTCGTCGCGGGGCGCGACACGCGAGAGTCGGGCGAGTGGATCGAGCGCGCGCTCGCGGAGGGCGTGCGCGAGGGCGGCGCGGAGTGTGAGTCGGCCGGCGTGATGACGACGCCGGGCGTGGCTTACCTCACGCGCGTGCTCGGGGCGGACGCGGGCGTCGTCGTCAGCGCGTCCCACAATCCTTACCAGGACAACGGCATCAAGATTTTCGCGCCCGACGGCCGCAAGATGGACGACGCGACCGAGCGGCTGATCGAGGCCGACATCCACGAGCACACGCGCGCGGGCGTCGCGGCGGACGCGCCCGCCGCCTCCGTGCGCGACTCTGACGGCGGCGCGCGGCGCGCGTCCGAACTGGCCGCGCGCTACCTCGATTTCCTCGCCGGAGAGATCGGACAAGGCTTGCGGCTCGACGGGCTGCGGATCGTAATCGATTGCGCGAACGGCGCGGCCTCGCGCCTCGCGCCGGAACTTCTGACCAGACTCGGCGCGCGCGTCAACGCGATCAACGTCCGGCCCGACGGCCGCAACATCAACCGCGACTGCGGCTCGCTCTTCGTCGAGCGGCTGGGCGAGGCGGTCGTCGGCGCGGGCGCTGATCTGGGCGTCGCCTACGACGGCGACGCCGACCGCGCCCTCTTCGCGGACGCGCGCGGCCAGGTGGTGGATGGCGACGCAACGCTCTGGGCGCTGGCGAACTACCTCGACGCGCGCGGCCAACTCACCGGCCGCAGGGTCGTCGCGACCGTGATGAGCAACCTCGGGCTGGAACTCGCGCTGAAGTCGCGCGGCGTCGAACTGCTGCGGGCGCGGGTCGGCGACAAGTACGTGCTCGAAGA
>DATHBT010000167.1:0-12121 GCA_035295985.1 Pyrinomonadaceae bacterium
GCTCGCCGAACGCCTCGACCTGGCGGGCGAAGACCTGCTCGAAGCCTGTGTCGTTCGCGACCGAGGTGAGCACGCCCCCGTCGGTCGAGAGCGCGAGGGCGGGCAGCGCGCGCCGCTTGATCCGCCCGAACTGGTTGACGAACTCTCCGGCGACGTGCTGCGCGTCGGTCGAAGACCCGCCGTTGCCGCACAGCAAAATTTTCCCGCCCGCGCTGAACGCCGCCGCGATCATGCTCGCCGCGCGCACCACTTCTTCAGCGTGCTCCGCGAAGTAGCGCCGCTTCGCCTCGATGCTCTCGGCGACGATTGTGGAGATGCGTTCGTGCATATGAATGACTGAGATAGGTATAGAGGGAGTACGCCCGAAAACGGTAATAACAGCAGATTGAAGTTACAAACGGAATCTTATTTTTGCCTAGAGCGTGCCCTACCTACAACAGCATTTGTTTTTAGTTCGTCAAGTATCCGATCTAACGCTTCATCGACCCCAAGAGCTTTACGTTTAGCCGCAGAATACAAAGAAAAAGCTTTGTCCCAAGCACCGGTCTCAGTCATCGCATCCCAGAAATAATCATTATCAATTACCCGACCGTTTTGATTCCTCAATGATATAGAAACAAACTCGTCCCCGTCTTCGTCATATCCTGATCTTATGGATAGAGATAACTCACTGAAATGAACGACAAAAGCATCTTCATCGGGTGTTGACTCCCAATTCACTTGGCCTTTCTGTGTCCGCTCGTACAAGAGATCGATCAGCTGATTCAATTTTGTACTAGCCATGGTCGCCCCTCTCAGTTACTAGGTATTTTTCCTCACCGATCCAGCGATTCAACTCGTCTGAAATTTGTGAGAGTTGAGAATTCATTAGCACTGGGTTGATTTCGGTTTGGTGCTGATAAATCTTGCGTTCCAACAGTTCTCTTAGTATTGAAAGTTGAGTAAGCACTTCTTTGAAATCGATGCTTTGAATGGTGCTTATAGGCCGCTGTAGATGCTGCAACTGTACGAGTTGACTCGTAAGATCAGTGACTCTCATTAAAGCTGCTTCAAAGCGGTTACCTCTTATCAATACTTTCAACTCTTCAAGTGATCTAGCGCAAGTTGATATGTCCGTAAGTAAAACATTCCGTGAAATCGCAATCTGAGTTTGAGTCGCTGCAGCTTGTGCCGCTTTAGCCGCTCGTAGAGTTTTGCGAATTTGGGCAATAGCTATAATTACACCAATTAGTGAAAGGACTGAACCGATAATGCTAATGGTGTTGATAAGCTGATTGCTCATTAACTGTTTGTGAGGAACATATGTTCAGAGTCTCTGACATATATCTTGGTTTACAGTGTTGGTTCAAGAGTCTGACCGTGCCTTAGAATTAAGCCAAGCTGGAGCTTCACGTACAACTAACTTGCACGAATCAGACTTTTGAACCAACACTCCACGCTCACCTCCCGAAAATCTTGGCGATGTCGGGCCAGAACTCGACGAAGAGGAAGTTGATCGAGTCGTTGACGAAGGAGTTGGCGAAGCGGCGGAAGGTGGCGTCCGCGCCGATGCGGTCGTGGCCGGGCGTGCTGCGCTCCCAAAGGTTCGAGAGGGCGCTCGCGGAGAGCGACCCGGCCCAGCGCGAGGCGGCCGGCTGGAGCTTCCCCGAGTCGCCGCGCTGGACGAAGACGCGGCTGACGGCGTGCGCGGCGCGGTAGGCGAAGCCCTTGCCTTCGGGCGCGCGGTCGTAGCGCGGGTCCTGGTTGAAGAGGACGGGATAGACGCCGGAGCCGAACAGGGTGCGCGTGGCGCGGCGGCTGTACCTGATGGCGAAGCGCGTCCCGAAGTCTGCGAACTCGTCGCCGCGGGTCTTGTGTGGCTGATCGTCCTCGTTGTACTGCGTGATGGCCGAGCTGATGAGCACGCGCCCCACGCCGATGGGGCTGAAGAAGGCGTTGCGCGCGGCGCGCTTCATCTTCTCCTCGTTGGTGAGCGGCGTCCACTGCGGCGCGGCCGTCGCGCCCGTCTGCTGCTGTGTGCCGGTCGTTTGCTCGTCGCGCAGCGTGACGCGCGGGAACAGCTCGGGCGCGACCGACTTGGGCGTGACGGAGGCCGACGCGAACAGTTGGCTGCCTTGCCCGGTCGCCGATTCGAGACGCGACGACGCGGGGTCGGGCTCGTCGGGCGACTCGCAGGCGCACTTCTCAGGCGCGCCGTCCGCCGGCTTCGCCTGTGTCGGCGCGGCGGCAGGGTCTTTGGCGACCGAAGGGGCCTCCTGCGCGTTCGCGGTCTCACCCTTCGCGGGCGCGGCCGTCTCAGTCGGCGTCGGGTTGACGGGGGTCGGCCGCGGGGCGTCCTGCGCGACGGCGGCCTGCGTGTAGAAGATGACGAGTGCGACCGCCGCGAGCAGCGACGGCAGAGAAGGGCGGGGGTAAGAGTTTGTCATTAGAGTTCCCTTTGATCTTGGACTGAGCCGCTCACGCAGGGCGTGCGGGCCGGCCGCGGCGTCTGCCGTGCCGGCCGTATGCTAACCGCCAACGGCGCGCGGTTCAAGCAGTCTTTTCGCGTGCGCGCTTGCCGGCCGTTTTGCCGCCGCGAGCGGGGCGGCGGCCGTTGCCGTTCGCGGCGTGGCCGTTCAGGAGCGGGCGCAGGGCTTGGCCGGTGTGAGACTTGCGGACGCGCGCCACCTCTTCCGGCGTGCCGCAGGCGACCACCCGGCCGCCGCCCTCGCCGCCTTCGGGGCCGAGATCGATCACGTGGTCGGCCGACTTGATCACATCGAGGTTGTGCTCGATGACGATGACGGTGTTGCCGAGTGAGACGAGCCGCTGCAAAACGTCGAGCAGCTTGTGAACGTCCGCGAAGTGGAGGCCGGTGGTCGGCTCGTCGAGGATGTAGATGGTGCGCCCCGTGGCGCGTTTGGAGAGTTCGCGCGCGAGCTTGATGCGCTGCGCCTCGCCGCCCGAAAGGGTCGTCGCCGACTGGCCGAGCTTGATGTAGCCGAGGCCCACGTCGAGCAATGTCTGTAGCTTCTGCTTGATCTGCGGGATGTTCTCCAGGAGCGGCATCGCCTCCTCGATAGTCGTGTCCAGCAGATCGGCGATGGACTTGCCCTTGTACTTGACCGAGAGCGTCTCGCGGTTGTAGCGCGCGCCGCGGCACACGTCGCAGAGGACGTACACGTCGGGCAGGAAGTTCATCTCGATGCGCTTCATGCCGTCGCCCTCGCACGCCTCGCAGCGCCCGCCCTTGACGTTGAAGGAGAAGCGGCCCGGCTTGTAGCCGCGCTCGCGCGACTCGGGCAGCATCGCGTACAACTCGCGGATCGGCGTGAACAGCCCCGTGTAGGTCGCGGGGTTAGACCGGGGCGTCCGTCCGATGGGCGACTGGTCGATCTCGATCACCTTGTCGAGGTGTTCCAGCCCTTCGATTGACTCGTACCGGCCCGGCTCGGCGAGCGAGCCGTAGAGGTGCTGCGCGAGCGCACGATACAAGATGTCATCGATCAGCGTTGACTTGCCGGAGCCGGAGACGCCCGTCACGACCGTCAGCGTGGCGAGCGGGAAGGCCGCGTCGATGTTCTTCAGGTTGTGCTCGCGCGCGCCGCGCACCGTGATCCAGTGGCCGTTGGGCGCGCGCCGCTGTTCGGGCAGCCCGATGCTCAGTTGGCCGCAGATGTACTGGCCGGTGACGGAAGTTTTGTTACACGCGATCTCTTCCGGCGTGCCCGCCGCGACCACCTCGCCCCCGTGCGCGCCCGCGGCCGGGCCGAGATCGACCACGTAGTCGGCGCGCCGGATGGTCTCCTCGTCGTGCTCGACGACGAGGACGGTGTTGCCGAGATCGCGCAGCGCCGTCAGCGTCTCAAGCAGGCGCTGGTTATCGCGCGGGTGCAGGCCGATGGACGGCTCGTCGAGGACGTAGAGCACGCCGCGCAGTTGCGAGCCGATCTGCGTGGCGAGGCGGATGCGCTGGCCCTCGCCGCCGGAGAGCGTGGCCGACGGGCGGTCGAGCGTCAGGTAGCCGAGGCCGACCTGCGCGAGGAAGTTGATGCGGTTGCGCACCTCGCGCAGGACGAGGCCGGCGATCTGCTCCTCGCGCTGGTTCAGTTTGATCTTGCCGAAGACGGCCGCCGCCGCCTCGATGGGCAGCGCCGTGTAGTCCGCGATGCCTAAGTTCCCGACGCGCACGGCCAGCGACTCCGGCTGCAAACGCTTGCCGTCGCACTCCGGGCACCCGACCGGCGAGACCAGCTCTTCGAGCGCGACCCTGACCTTCTCGGACGGAGCGTTGTTCATCCGTTCGCGCAGGTGTCGGATCGCACCCTTCCAATCGCCCTGGTAGCTGTAGAGGCCCTGCCGGAACGTGAGCTGGCCCTCGACGCCGTGGAAGAACGCCTCGCGCACGTTCCTGGGAAGGTCCGCGAAGGGGACTGCGAGCGGCGCGCCGAAGTGTTCGGCGGTGGCCGCGAGCGCGCTCTTCAAGTATGCCGACCCCTGCTTGTCGGCCGCCCCGAGGAAGAGCAGTTTGTCCGCGCGCTCGTTGGCGTCAGGGATCAGCTTCGCCGGATCGATCTCAAGCACGGTGCCCAGGCCGTGGCAGCGTTTGCACGCGCCGTAGGCGGAGTTGAAGGAGAAGGAGCGCGGCTCCAAAGGCGGCACGTTGATGCCGCAGTTCACGCAGGCCATGCGCTCGGAATAAAGCTTCTCCTCGCCGTCAACGACCGAGATGAGAACCGCGCCGCCGGTCAGTTTCAAGGCGGTGCGGACCGACTCGGTCAAACGGTCGTTGATGCCCGCCTTGATGAGCAGACGATCAACGACGGCCTCGATGGTGTGGTTGCGCCGCTTGTCGAGTTTGATCTCTTCGTCGAGCGAGACGAGATCGCCGTCGATGCGCGCGCGCAGGAAGCCGTCCTTCGCCAGTTTTTCGAGTTCCTTCTTGAACTCGCCCTTGCGCCCGCGCACCACCGGCGCGAGCACCATCACCCGCTCGCCTTCGGGCAGCGAGAGGACGCTCTGCACGATCTGCTCGACCGACTGGCGCGTAATGGCCGCGCCGCACAGGTGGCAATGCGGCTGGCCGATTGAGGAGAAGAGCAGGCGGAGGTAGTCGTAAACTTCCGTGACGGTGCCGACGGTCGAGCGCGGGCTGCGCGAGACGGTCTTCTGCTCGATGGAGATGGCGGGCGAGAGGCCGTCAACCGAATCCACGTCGGGCCGTTCGAGCTGATCGAGGAACTGGCGCGCGTAGGCCGACAAGCTCTCGACGTAGCGGCGCTGCCCTTCGGCGTAGATCGTGTCGAAGGCCAGCGACGACTTGCCCGAACCCGAAAGGCCGGTGACGACCGTCAGGCGGTCGCGCGGGATTTCGACGCTGACGTTCTTGAGGTTGTGCTGGCGCGCCCCGCGCACCGTGATCCGGTCGATTGCCATCGTAAAAATATTTCCCGGTCGCTACGGCCGACGATCTTCGGGAGCGAAGAAACGACGATTTTACGCGACGCCGCGGGCCGGCACAAGCGGCTCGCGCGGCGGGGAATTTAGGGCGCGATTCTGCGAAAAATTGAACCGGATGATCCCGCTTTGCGTGTAGAATCGCGTCCGCCACGCCCAGCCCACGGAGGTTCTACCGATGGACGCCCTGCCCCGCCGACGCGCGCTCACAATCGCTCTCACCCTCTCTCTGCCGGCCACACACGCCTTCGCGCAGACCGCGCCGCCCGCCTCGCCGCAGGGTGCGGCACAGAAACAGGCCGCGCCCGCGCCGCCGCCGTGCGATCAGGCGCGCGCCGTCGCGCTCGTCGAGCAGCAGGCGGCCGAGGCCAAATCCTTCGAGCCTTCCGCCGGGAAGATTCGCGTGCTCGCGCGCGCCGCCGGCCTGCTCTGGCCGCACCGGCAGGAGGCCGCGCGCAAGCTGTTCGCCGATGCCTTCGACATCGCCGCCGAGCACTTCAGACAGCGCGGCGACGAGGTGCGGCGCGAGGGGCGGGGCCTGATCTCGCGACCGCCGGATCAGCGTTTCGAGGTCATGCGGGAGATCGCCAAACACGACCCGGCGTGGGCGCGCAAGCTCGCCGAGGGTGTGGCCGACGAGTCGAAGCGCGAGGGGGGGAAGCCGGACGGGCCTGCGTCGTCGGAGCCGGGCGCGGAAGGCATGCGACTCGGCGAGAAGTTGATCGGGCTGGCGTCGGCGCTGCTCGAGATGAATCGTGAGGCGGCGGTCGAACTCGCGCGCAGCAGTTTCCGCCACCCGGCCTCCTACACGCACCCGCAGTTCTTATACGAGCTGTCGAAAGCGGACAGGGAGGCCGCCGACCGTCTCGCCCTCGAAGCCGCCGCGGCCTACTCGGCGGCGGGCGAGACGCAAGACCTCTCCTACCTCGCCGCCTACGCGTTCGGCCTCAAGCGCGCCATCTCGCCCGTCAGCGCCTCGACCCTCTACCGCGTGCCCGAAGGCTTCAAGCCTAACCCGGCACTTCAAGACGCGCTCGTCAAAGCCCTGCTCGCGCGGGCCGAGATGATCATAGCCGCGCCGGAGCGGTTCAGGAGCGACGTCGTCGCCCGCGCGGAGACGACGCAGATCACGGCCGCACTCCTCACGCTCGAAACGCTCGCGCCGCAGCTCGGCCCCGCACTGTCCGAGCGCGTCACGCAGGCGAGGGCGCGCGTCGCGGCGACGGTCTCTGATCTTCACAGGCAGTACGCCGAGAATCACCTCCGCTGGGATCAGGAGGACGACGGGCCGCAGGACTTCGACGCCGAGTACGAGCGCGCCGAGGCGCAGGCGAACCCCGCCCGGCGCGATCAGGCCGTCGCCTTCCTCGCCATGGGGACGACCGATCTCGAACAGCTCGCGCGCCTCGAACGGCTCGCCGAGAAGGCCTCGGACGCGAACGTCCGCCGCCAACTGCTCGACTGGATCGGCTTCACGCGCGCGCAGCAACTCGCCAGGGCCGGCCAGTTCGACGAGGCGCGGGGCGCGGCCGACCGCATCGGCGAACTCGACCTGCGCGCCGTCCTCTACTTCGAGATCGCGCGCGAGTCCGTCAAGCGGCTCGAAGACAAGACGCGCGCGGGCGAGCTGCTCGCGGCGGTCGCCGCCGCGGCCCGCTCCGCGCCGAACACCGCGATCAAGGCGCGCGCGCAGCTCGGCGTCTCGCACCTCTTCGCCGACTTCGACGCGCTGCGCTCGCTCGAAGTGCTCGCCGAGGCGGTCAAGACCGTCAACGTGCTCGAAGGCGACACGGACATCGCGCGCCCCTTCGTCCAGCGGCGCATCGAGGGCAAGGACTTCAGCTCCTACGGCAGCTTCAACGTGCCCGGCTTCAGCCTCGAAAACGCCTTCCGCGAGGCCGGCGCGCGCGACTTCGACGGCGCGCTGCTCACCGCGCGCAACCTGACAGACCGCGTGCTGCGTGCCACGGCCGTGATGGGCCTCGCGTCGCGCTGTTTGGAGCAGCCCGCGCCCGCGCCGCGGCAGCCGCGGCAGCCGAAGAAGCCGGCCGACAAGGGGCTGGCCGAGGGGCGCGCGAAGCCATAGCGCGCGGCCGAAAATCATGGAAGACGCCGCCCGCATACTCGTCGCCGTCTGCTACACAGTGATCGGCGTCTCGCATCTGGTGAGGCCGCGCGAGTGGGCCGAGTTCTTTATCAAGTTGCGCGAATTGGGGGCGGTCGGCGCGTTCGTCGTCGCCTTCGTCCACTTCCCGCTCGGCGCGATCATCGTCTCGCTCCACAACGTCTGGATGTGGCCCGAAGTCGTCCTCACCGTCTGCGGCTGGGGGCTGGTCGTCAAGGGCCTCCTCTACTTCGTCTGGCCGGCGCACGGCGAGAAGATGCTCTCGCGCGTCACGCCGGATCGCGCGGGCGAGTTCAGGCTGGTCAGCCCGTTCGCCTTCGCCCTGTCGGCCTTCTCAATCTACCTGGTGCTGAGAGGCGGCTGACGCGGTCGGCCTGACGACAGGTGACGCGCATCTGAACGCGCGCCGGCTGTGTCTTGACACCCCGACCGTCGATTCCTACACTGCGCCTGAATCCGAAAAGTTAAGGAAGCTGACTGGCGCAGCTCGCGGCGGCGGCCGGCGCGGGGCGGGGATGGGGGCGCAAAGGTTGTGAATCTGCCGAACGCACTGACGCTGTCGCGCATCTTCGTCGTGCCGCTGCTCGTCGTCGTGCTGCTGACGCCGGTCTCGGAGGACTGGCTCGGCGTCCCGCGCCACCTGCTCGGCGTCGCCCTCTTCCTCGCCGCCTCCTTCACCGACTACCTCGACGGCAAGATCGCGCGCCAGCGCAAGCAGGTCTCGCGCCTCGGCCAACTGCTCGATCCCATCGCCGACAAACTCCTGATCAGCGCCGCCCTCATCTCGCTCGTCGAGAACCGGCTCGCGCCCGCCTGGGCCGTCGTCATCATCATCGGGCGCGAGCTGGCGGTGTCGGGCCTGCGCTCCGTGGCGGCGGCCGACGGGCTGATCATCTCCGCGTCGCGGATGGGCAAGTTCAAGATGGCCTCGCAGGTGCTGGCCGTCGCTCTGCTGATTATTTCGAGCGCGCAGGGCGCGCCGCCCGTCGCCAACTTCGGGCAGGCGTTCCCGGCGATCCAGTTCTGGACTGTGCCCGAGCTGCGCTCGGCCGTCTCGCACCTCTTCGGCGCGGGCGCTGTGACGGCGACCGACTGGCAGGTGCTGCTCTACACGCTGGGGCGCGCCACGCTCTGGATCGTCGTGCTCTCGGCCTGCCTGTCGATGTACGAATACTTCCGCGCCTTCTACCGCTCCTCGGCCACCCGAACGGTCAAAGAGCGCGACGCCGAACGCCGCAACGCGCGCACGCCGACGCAACCGCAGCCCGCGACGACCATCGAACCCTGAGGCTGTCGGCGAGATAAAGCCGCGCGGGGCGCGCGTGATGTTCACATCACGCGCGCCCCGCGCGGCTCTACCCGTACGCCGAGTCCCGCTTGCTTGCCCGCGTCAGCGGCGGCCGTATGACTGCGGGCCGGCGCGACGTACGGCCGGGCCGTTCTCAGTCCACTCGACCCCCTCGCCGCCGTGCGCGGGTGAGCCTGCGAAATCGTCGGAGCCGACCGGCGGGTCTTCCTCATCGGCCACCATCCCGGCCTTGTCGGCGCCGCGGATGACCCCGGATTCCGAGACGAAGTACGATCTCTTCCCCGTGTCCGGGTAGCTCAGGGGTGTGGCTGTCGCGACGAAAGAATCGCCCGAGGCCTCGACCTCGAAGCGGTAGCCGTTCTTCGTCCCCGTCCGCATCTGCGGTTCGAGCAGGGAGTTATCAATTAACTCCTCCATCGAGCCGTAACTCTCGCTCTCGCCCACCGCCGATACGTAAGTCGCCTGCGCGGAAGAAATCCTGCGGAGCGCGCCGATGGCCGACGCCTCGTTGGACGCGCGCCGAGCCGCCAGCAGGTTGGGGATCGCAATCGAAGCGATGACCCCGACGGGCACGACCGAGACGAGCAGCAGACTGCCCAGGATGATCCCCGCGACGGCCATCCCCTTGCCGCCGAACTCCGCCGGATTCTTGTTGACACGCACAGTCCCGGCGATGCCGAGCGCGAGCGCCAGGAGCGTCAGCACTAGCCCGGCGACGGAGCCGAGAATCGCCGCGGGCGCGCCGAGCCGGACGGCCGCGACCGCCCCGACGATCATCACCGGCAGCGCGAGCAGCCCGCAGAGCAACGACACGACGGCCAGACCTTTGCGCTTTGGCAGCCCGTCGTCCGTCCCGTAGTAACTCGGCTGCGACTGGTAGTGGGCCGAGTCGCCGTGCGGCGGCGGGGGCCAGCCCTGCGCCGGCGGCCAGTTACCGGCGTAAGCCTGCGGCTGCCGGTCGGGAGCGCCTGTCGGCTGCAAGTTCGGCTGCGGACGCCAGTTGAGCGCGGCCTGCGGGCCGGGCAGCGGGCTGCCGCACTGCTTGCAGACCTCGGATGTGGCGAAGCTGACGAAGCCGCAACGCTCGCACGTCACACTGCCCATCTCGTAAACCTCTTTTCAGAAATGATCGACGTTCGATGTAAGGGATCGCGCCCGCGTCAACCTCCGAGGGGTTGCCGGCGGTGCGCGGCCGGTTCGCCTCAGCGGACTTCGACGTAGTCGCCCGTGTGAATCTCCTGCACGACGCGTGTGATGACGGCCGTCGCGGTGCGCCGCTGCACGTTCAGGATGACCATCTCGCCCACGTTCTTGCGCGGCAGCCGCGGCCTCCGATCCTTGACCTGCGCCGTCGTGCGGATGGGCCCCTTGATGCTGTCCTCCGGCGGGTACTGCACGCGCGGGGCCTTGTTCGACATGCGCCCGCCGCGGAAGACCTCGCTCTCGAAGCCGTAACTCGCGGCGGGCGTGACCTCCTCCTCGCGGAAGCGCGTCACGCCGCCCTTGCCCACGGGCCGGAAGACGGTCAGGCGGTCTCCGACGCGCACGTCGTCCTCGGCGCCAAGGTCGATGTAAACGATCTGATCCCGCGACACCATCTCGCGGAAGTCGCGGGCCGCGACGATCCTGCCCGTCGGCTTGCCGTTCGGATCGCGGAAGCGGTCGAACTCGTCGGCCGTCTCCACCACGGGCGGCGTGCGGCGCGGCACGTGGCGCAGCAGGTCGCCGAGCAGCAGCGTGTCGCAAGAGTGCGCGACGACGGCGACCGAGACCTCGTCTTTCACCTCGACCACGCGCAGCCGGCCCACCTCCTGCGTATAGACGCCGAGCGAGCCGTCCTTCCGCGACCATTTCGATTTGAACTGGCCGCGCGGGCGGACGACCGTGAACTCGTCGCCGAGGCGCACGGCCTGCCGCGCGCCGCCGCGTATGTAAAGGTGATCTCCCGTCGAATAGACGTACTGCTCCTGCTCCTGCTCGCCGCCGACGATTTCGAGCGCGCTGTAGTTGGGCGCGTGCTCGATGTAGCCGGCGCAGTAGAGTTCGGAGTCGCGCGCCGCAGCCGTGGGGCCGGCGGGCTGTTCGCCCTGCGCGGCGGTCGAGACGGCCTGCGCCTGGGCCGACATGGAGAGGGCCGTGAGCAGGGAAAGGAGGGTCAGCAGCGAGAGCAGGCCGGCTAAATCCCTGACGTTCGTAATGAGATTGCGCGTTCGCACGACGTGTTTTCTCCTGGGGGAGTTTGGCGGAAGCAACAGAAAGCCGCCCCGCGTGGTCGAAAAGGGCTGGCGAATGGGTTACGGAGGTGTTCGGTGAGAGGGCGTCGGGTGGCCGGTTTCGGCGCAGCAGGCCGGCTCCGGCGGGGGCACTTCAATCCTAGCGGCCGGCCGCCGCGGGCGTCAACAACTTTTTCCCCGAAAATTTCAGTCGCCGAACGCGCCGAACGTGTTCAGCCGCTTGCGTTTTAGAGACTCAGTTGGTAGTATCCACGTTTTGCCGGAACAGGCAGGAAAGTGTCTGTGTGTTCCGGCGAAGCCGTCTGTGGCGGGCGCGCGAGGGCCGGCGTAGCTCAGTTGGTAGAGCATCTGATTTGTAATCAGAGGGTCGGGGGTTCAAGTCCCTTCGCCGGCTCCACTTAAGTTCTCTGACAGGCTCCGAAAGCGTGCAGGGGTGGTCGAGTGGTTAATGGCACCGGGCTGTAAACCCGGCGGGCTAACGCCCTACGCAGGTTCGAATCCTGCCCCCTGCACCACGAATTAGAGGATAGAGGTCAGAGGGTAGAGGTTAGAACAGACCTGTCTTTAACTAACCTCTGATCTCTGACCTCTGATCTCTGCTTTGCTTTTTGGGCGGGAGTAGCTCAGTTGGTAGAGCATCAGCCTTCCAAGCTGAGGGTCGCGAGTTCGAGCCTCGTCTCCCGCTTCCCCGTCGGCCGTAGTTTGGCGGGGCGCGCAGCAGCAAGACCCGAGGCCCGCGTAGCTCAGGGGTAGAGCGCCTCCTTGGTAAGGAGGAGGTCATGAGTTCAAATCTCATCGCGGGCTCCACCGTTTAAGGTTTCCGACGACTCCATCGTTTAAGAAGAGGCTACCAGAGGGATGGCAAAAGAAAAGTTCGACCGCTCTAAGCCGCACGTGAACATCGGGACTATCGGGCACGTGGATCACGGGAAGACGACCCTGACTGCGGCGATCACGAAGGTCTTGGCGAAGCACAACCCGCGCATCACGGTCCGCGCCTTCGACTCGATAGACAAC
>DATHBT010000168.1:0-11275 GCA_035295985.1 Pyrinomonadaceae bacterium
GATGCAAGGCGAGGTGGTGCAGGTGGCGACGGACGGGTCGGGGCGCGTGCGCCGCCTGCTGCACCACCACTCCTCGTTCTCCTCCTACTACGACTCGCCGCGGGCGAACGTCTCGCGCGACGGCCGCTTCGTCGCCTTCACTTCGAACTGGGGGGGCGCCGGCGGCCGCCACGACATGTTCGTCGCCAGGATCGATCCCGCGCCGTCGAGCGGCGCCGCCCCGACGCCCACGCCGACCGCGACGCCTGCTCCATCCCCGACGCCGGCGGCCACGCCGACGCCTACGCTGGCGCCGCTCGTCTCGCCGGGCCTCATCGCGCAGGCGCAGGCGAAGGCCGCCGCACTGGGCGCGGCGTCATCGATGACCGACGGGCAACTGGCCTCGCTCGCGGCGGACGTGCAGACGGCTTACGACGCCTTCGTCGCCGAGCGCGGGCGCGTGGCCGCAGCCGACGGCGTTGAAAAGGCTCTGCGCTCCTCCTCCTACTTCGCGCGCGCGGCCGAGGCGCTGGCATGGTCGCGCCGCCACCAGACGGGCGTCACGAACCGCCTGCAAATCACGGCCGCGCGCCTGGGGCTTGCGCTCGCGCTGATCGCGCCGCCCATCTCGGCGGGCTCCGCGGGCGAACTGGCGCACGGGGCCGCCGCCGCCTCGCCGCCCGTCATCGGCCCGGCCCAAGCCGTGTCGGCGGCGAGCCTGGCACCCTTCGTCTCGCCGCACGCGCTGGCGAACGTCTTTGGCGACGCGGACCTTAGCCCTCTGGCCGGCGCGCCCGCCGCCGCGCCGACCCTGTCGCTCGACGCGCTGCCGTTCGAGCTGGGCGGCGCGAGCGTGACGGTCGGCGGTCGGCCCGCGCCGCTCCTTTACGTCTCGCCCGCGCGCGCGGCCTTCGTCGTCCCGGCGGGCGTCGCGGCGGGGGCGGCCGAGGTGGTCGTCACGTCGCAGGACGGCTACGTCTCGCTGGGCACGGTCACGGTCGGCGCGTCCGCCCCCGCCCTCTTCACGCGCGACTCGGCGGGCACGGGCCGCGCGCTCGCCGCGGACGGCGCGGGCGTGAGCTGCGACGCCTTCGACGTGAACGCCCCGCACAACCTGTCGTCCGACAAGCGCGCGCGCGTCTCCCTCTTCGCCACCGGCGTCACCTCGAACCCCGCGCTCAACACTTACGCGCCGAACGACGTGGGCGGCTTTCGCAACTCGCCGGCGATAGTCAACTTCGCCGAGTCGGTCGCGGTCGAAGCGCGCACGGGCGACGGCCGCACGCTACAGCTTCCGGTCGAGTTCGCCGGCGCGGTCGCGGCCGGCGTCGATCAGGTGACGGTCGTGCTTCTGCCGGAGCTGCGCGGCGCCGGCGCGGTCGAGCTGGCGATCCTCGTCGGCGGCCAGCGCAGCAACGCCGTCACGATCACGATCACGTAGCTGCACCTCTGATCGCGATCAGAACCCGTGATCGTTGTGATCAGACGGCTGCGTCCGTGAGCGCGATCCGATAGCCGCACTCAACATCGCCCGGCCGCTGGCCGCGCGTAGTTTCACTTCGATAACCGCGGCGTCCGCCGCCCCAGTTTGTCGGGCCGTGGGCAGTCATCGAGCCGGGGTCGTTCGTCGAGCCAGCGGGGCGTTCCCTGAGTCGAGGGGTTGTTTGTCGAGTCAGAGGGTTATTTGTCGAGCCAGGGTTGTTCGTCGATCAAAGGGTCGTTTATCGAGCCAGGGGGCAAGGGTCGTTCGTCGAGCAAGGGGTCGTTGCCTGCCGCGCGCGCGTTCCGCTAATCTAGCGGGCGCGGGCGCGGCCCTGTACGCCTATGATCGAGAACCCGGAATTCGACAAGTACGCCGAGACCTACGACGCGGCCCTCGCGCGCAGCCTCTCGCCGACGGGCGAGGACAAGAACTACTTCGCGCGCGGGCGGCTCCGCCGGCTCGCAGCCGAACTCAAGCGGCGCGGCGCGAGCGCGCGCTCCGTGCTCGACTTCGGCTGCGGGACGGGCTCGGCCGCGCCGCACATCGCAGACGGGCTGCGGCCCGAGCGCATAGTCGGCGTTGACGTGTCGCCGAAGTCTCTTGAGGTCGCGCGGCGCGAGCACGCCGCGACGGGCGCGGAATTCCGGCTCCTCGACGATTACGAACCGGAGGCGGAGTTCGACCTCGCCTACACGAATGGCGTCTTCCACCACATCCCCGTAGGGGAGCGCGCGCGGGCCGTCGCCTACGTGCTGCGCGCGCTGCGGCCGGGCGGGCTCTTGGCCTTCTGGGAGAACAACCCCTGGAATCCTGGGACGCGCTACACGATGAGCCGCAACGAGTTCGACGCCGACGCCGTCATGCTCTCGCCGCCCGAAGCCCGGCGGCTGCTCGCCGCGGGCGGCTTCCAGCTCCTGCGCTCCGAATCGCTCTTCTACTTCCCGCGCCAACTCGCTTTCCTGCGCTGGGCGGAGCCTTACCTCGCGCGCCTGCCGCTCGGCGGCCAGTACCTCGTCCTCTGCCGCAAGCCTGACGACGCCCGTCCCCGCCCGTAAGGAAATGGTTGCCGGCCGCGCTCCGCATAAGCTAATCTGACATGGGTGGCCCCTGTCCCGGCCGCCGCCCTTGAGTCTCCGTCCGTAGCCGTCCGCACGTTGCCCGCGAGAGGTTTGCCGCCCGAGATGTCCGCCGCCCCCTCCCAAATCAACCCCTGGAAGCCTGTCGTCGCCGCGGCGGCGCTCGCCTTCGCCTACGCGAGCGTGCTCCCGAAGCTCGGCCGCCAGTGGTGGGACGACGAGAACTACTCGCACGGCCTGCTCATCCCCTTCATCATCGGCTACATCCTCTGGTCGGAGCGCGGCCGGCTGATCGCGGTCGAGAAGCGCCCGCAACTCGCCTGGGGCGGCGCGGCCGTCCTCGCCGCGCTCGGCGCGCTGTGGGTCGGGACGGCCGGCGCGGAGCTGTTCATGCAGCGCGCCTCGTTCGTGCTGATGCTCGCGGGCGTGGCGGTCTACTTCTGGGGCTTCAAGCTTCTGCAACTCGTGCTCGTGCCGCTGGCGCTGCTGCTGCTCGCGGTTCCGATCCCGGCCATCGTCTTCAACCGCATCGCGTTCCCCCTCCAGCTCTTCGCCTCGCAGTGCGCGGTCTGGGCGATGCGGCTCTTCGACATCCCCGTCCTGCGTCAGGGCAACGTCATCGAGCTGCTGCCTTTGGGGTCGAGCACGACGAAGAAGCTCGAAGTGGTCGAGGCGTGCAGCGGCATCCGCAGTCTGATGACGCTCGTGACTCTGGCCGTCGTCTTCGCCTACTTCACGCACCCGAAGTCGGGCGACGGCGAAGGCGGCGGGCGGTTCGGTTCGCTCAAGCGGTACGCGACGTGGCGCTCCGCGATCCTCGTCGCCTCGGCCGTGCCCATCGCAATCGTCACGAACGCGGCGCGCGTGAGCGGCACCGGGATTCTGGCGCGCTACTACGGCACGAAGGTGGCCGACGGTTTCTTCCACGAGTTCTCCGGCTGGGTCGTTTACATCGTCGCCTTCCTGATGCTCTTCGCGCTGGGCTGGGTGCTCGACCGCGTGGGCGGCATCGGGCGGAAGGCGCGCTCGAAGAAAGAGGCCGGGGCCGGCGTGGTTAAGGCGGAAGCGCAGGGCGGCGCGGCTGCTGCGGCCCCGGGCGGCAACGGCGCGGCGGCGAACGTCGCGGCGGGCGGCGGCACGGCGGCCAACGTCGCGCAGCACCAGCAGGCGGCCGACGAGGTGGTCGGGCCGGCGCTCAGTTCGTGAGGCGGAGGGCGGTTTGAGAAGACGCGGCTGGCATTTCTGGGTCCTGATCGCGCTCGTCGTGGCGGGCGGCGCGCTCGTCAACGCGTGGGAGCACATTGGCGAGGCGCACGTCGAGCGGCGCGCGCTCAAAGAGTTCCCGTCGGAGCTCGGCGCGTGGCGGCAGCGCGGCGCGGACACGCGGTTCGACGCCGAGACCGAGCGCGTCCTTCGCGCCGACGACTACCTCGCGCGCGATTTCCGGCGCGCGACGGACGGCGCGCACGCCAACTTCTACGTCGGCTACTACGCCTCGCAGCGCAACGGCGCGACCTTCCACAGCCCGCTCAACTGCCTGCCCGGCTCGGGCTGGGCGATGACGAACGCCGGCCTCTTGCACATCACGCCCGCGGGCGGCGGCCCGGCCTTCGAGGCCAACCGCTACGTCATCGAGAGCGGCGGGCAGCGCAGCCTGCTCGTCTATTGGTATCAGGGGCGCGGCCGGGCGGTCGCGAGCGAGTACTGGGGCAAAATCTACACCGTGCTCGACAGCGCCACGCGCCGCCGCTCGGACGGCGCGATGGTGCGCGTTGTCGTCCCCGTCGGGCGCTCGGAGGAGGAGGCGCTGCGCACGGCCGTGGAAGTCGCGTCGCTCGCCGCGCCTCACCTGCCGTCGTTCATCCCCGACTGAAGTTTCCCGACGCAAAACGGTTACGGCCGGGGCGTCGGTGTTGTAGAATCGACTGTGGCGGCCGTCCGGCCGCCCCGTTCACAGGAAGCCTGAGAGGATTGAGACTTTTCCCCGCCGGGGGGGATACCGAAAGAGTCGGCCGCGCGCCGAACCCTAGAACAAACAGCCGGGCCGCCACGTCAGGGCCGCACCGCGACCGTTGCCCCGGTCGCCGCAGCGGCGAGCGCGGGGCGGCGCGAGGAGTTTCAGAACTTAGATGAATCAGAGTGAGTGCCAACGCCCCGGCCGCCGCCGGGGGCCGCTGTTCGTCCTGCTCGCGGGCCTCCTGCTCGCCCTCCCGCTCGCCGCCTGCTCCGACCCCGAAAAGGCTAAAGCCGAACATATCACGCGCGGCGAATCGTTCCTCAAGGAGCGCAAGTTCCAGGAGGCGTCGCTGGAGTTCCGCAACGCCGTCCAGATCGACGAGAACGCCGCGCAGGCCCACTGGGGCCTGGCCCGCGCCTACGAGGGCCTAGGCCAGGTCGTCGAGGCGATGGGCGAGTTGCAGCGCACCGTCGCGCTCGACCCGAACAACCTCGACGCGCGCACGCGCCTCGGCAACTACTACCTGATCGGCTTCCGGCAGACCAAGAACTCGCAGTACAAGGACGAGGCCAAGCGGCTCGCCGAGGAAGTCCTCCAGAAAGACCCGAACCACGTCGAGGGCCACATCCTCCGCGGCTCGCTCCTCTTCATCGACGGCGACCGGGCCGGCGCGCTCTCCGCCCTCCAGAAGGCGCTCGAACTAGACCCGCAGCGCGTCGAGACGATGATGAGCCTCGCACTCTACCACCGGCAGGTGGGCGACAACGCGAAGGCCGAGGAGATTTACCGCCGCGCGCTCCAGGCCAACGAAGGCTCGGCGCTCGCGCACCTCGAATACGCGCGCTTCAACGTCCAGCAGAACCGCCTGGACGCGGCCGAGCAGCACTTCCGCCGCGCCGTCGAGGTCGAGCCGCAGAACCGCGAGGCGCGCCGCACGCTGGCCTCCTTCTACATCTTCAACACGAAGCAGCTCGACCGCGCCGAGGAGGCCGTCCGCGGCCTCGCCTCGCTCGACGGCGACAAGCCAGAGGGCCGCGCCGTCGTCGCCGACTTCTACTTGCAGACGGGCCGCCACGACGAGGCCGCGCGCGCCTACCGGGAGATCGCCGAGCAGTCGCCCGACTACATGCCGGCCCGCTACCGGCTGGCCGAGCTGCTGATGATGCGCGGCGACGTGGCCGGCGCGAACGCGCAGGTCAAGGAAGTCCTCGACAAGAGTCCGAACGACCAGCAGGCGCGGCTGCTTCGTGCGCGCCTGCTCCTGAACTCCGGCGACGCGAAGGCCGCCATCGAAGACCTGAAGGAGGTGCTCAAGCAGGACGCGCGCCACCGCGCCGGCCTCTACTACATGGCCGAGGCCCACCTGCGCACGGGCCAGATCGATCAGGCGCGCGTCTTCGCCGGAGACTTGGAGCGCGCCTACCCCGAAGACCTGCCGACGAAGCTCATGCAGGTGCAGATCAATTTGTCGGCCGGCGAGTGGCAGAACGCGCAGCGGCAGTCGAGCGACCTGCTCGACCGCCTGAGTAAGACCGCGCCCGACGGCGCGAACGTCACGCAGCAGTTGATCAGCGAGCTGCGCGCGAAGGCCCACACGGCGCGCGCCGCCGCGAACCTCCAGCTCCGTAACTTCGCCGCCGCGCGCGCCGACTTTACGGCCGCGCGCGACGCCGAACCCAACTCGCCCGCCTCCCACAACAACCTCGCCTCCGTCTCCCTCGCCGAGGGCAAACGCGACGAGGCCCGCGGGCACTACGAGCGCGCCCTTTCGATTGACGGCGCGAACTTCGACGCGCTGCGCGGCCTCGTCGAAATCTACAGCTCCGAGCGGCAGTTCGATCAGGCCCACTCGCGCGTTGACGCGGCGCTCGCCGCGCGTCCCGACAGCGCGGCGCTCCACTTCCTCAAAGCCGAAATCTTCGGCCGCCAGGGCGGCGTGGCCGCGCGCGAAGGCGCCCAGGAGCAGTCGGCCCAGTTCGCACGCCAGGCGGAAGCTTCGCTGCGCCGCGCGCTCGAACACGACGCGGATTTCGCGCCGGCCTTCAACGCCCTCGGCGCGCTCTACATCAACACCAACCAGCCCGATCAGGCCGTCGCGGAGCTGCGCCGCTGGGCCGAGGCGCGCAAGGAAGACGCCAACCCCCACATCCTGACCGGCATGGTCGAGGACGCGCGCAGGAACTACGACGCGGCCTGCGACGCCTACCGCAAGGCCCTGACGCTCCGGCCCGACGACATCTTCGCCTCGAACAACCTCGCCTGGAACTACGCCGAGCACGGCAAGGGGAACCTGGACGAGGCGATGCGACTCGCGCAGGGCGTAGTCCAACGCTTCCCCGACGAGCCGGGCTTCGCCGACACGCTGGGCTGGGTCTATTACAAGAAGGGCCTACACGCGGCGGCCGTCGAGCAGTTGCAGAAGGCCGTCAACAAGGCCGCGGCGCGCGGCGGCGACGCGCCCCTCTATCGCCTGCACCTCGCGCAGGCGCTCGCCGCCGCCGGCCGCAAGGCCGAGGCCCGCCAGCAGTTGCAGCAGGCCCTCAACGCCAAGTCGAACGCGCTGCGGCCCGATCAGGCCGAGGAGGCGCGGCGGACGCTGGCAACGCTGTAGAAGGCAGAAGGCAGAAAGCAGAAGGCGGGCAAAGTAATGATCGCGTTGGCAGGGGGTGAGGTGAACAGTTGTCGGCTGTGGCGGGACGCGCCGGCCTTGTCTGCTTTCCGCCTTCCGCCTTCTGCCTTCTGCTTTTAGGAGTGAGACCATGAGTGTTGAGTTCAGACAGAGGAAGCCGGCCGAGTACGGGCGCATCCTGTGGAGGCGCAAGTGGGTGATCCTGCTGCCGGCGCTGGCCGTCTCGGCGGCGGTCACGGCCGTCGTGTGGCGGCTGCCGAACGTCTATCAGTCCACGTCGCTGCTGATGGTGCGCCCCTCGACGCTGAGCCAGGGCATCGCCCCGCAGCTCTCCGACGACGAGTTGACGATCCGCATCAACCAGATCGGCCAGAAGGTCTTCAGCCGCACGACGCTCGAACCGCTCATCGTCAACTACAACCTCTACGCGGCCGACCGCCGGCGCGGCGTGCCGATGGAGTCGCTCGTCGAGCGCATGAAGACGAAGGACATCAGGATCGAGCTGCACAAGAGCCGCGAGATCACGAACGGCTTCGAACTCTCCTACCGCGGCCCGACGCCGCAGGTCGCCAAGGACGTGACGGCGCGGCTCGCCTCCGAGTACACGCGCGAGCAGATGTCCCTGGAGACCGAGGGCGCGGCCTCGCAGTTGCGCTTCATCGAGGATCAGCTCCGGCAGGCGCGCGAGGAGCTGACGGCCGTGGACAATCAGCGCCTCTCCTACCTCCAGCAGAACCTCCCGAACCTGCCCACCTCGCAGGCCGCCCTCGTGCAGCGGCTGACCGGCCTCTACGAGCAGCAGAAGTCTTACGTCTCGGAGCTGGGCAGGCTGCGCGACCAGCGCACGGCGGTCTCGGCGCAGATCGGCACGATCCAGAAGGTTGACGCCGAGGCCAAAGACTTCGTCGCCGAGACCGAGACCGACCCCAAGACGACGCTGGCGTGGGCCGAGCTGTCGAAGCAGGAGTCGGAGCTTGAGTCCGCCATGCAGGCCATGCTCGCCGGGGGCCTCAGGCCGAAGAACCCTGACGTGGCGGCCAAGCGGCAGGAGCTTGAGTCCGTGCAGAAGCGCAAGCAGCGGATGCTCGACGAGTGGGAGGAGAAGATCGAGCAGAAGAAGCGGAAGCTCGAAGGGCGCACCAACCCGTCGCTCGTCCAGGCCGAGAACAGCATGCGCCTGATCGAGGGCGAGATCGCGCGCCAGGAGCGGCAGCTCGAACAGACGCGCGCGGCCATCGGCGAACTCGAAGCGCGCGTCAACCGCATCCCCGCGGCCGAGGTGGGCCTCTCGGCAATCGAGCGCGAGTACCAGACGAAGAAGGCGGCCCACGACAATCTGCTGGAGAAGCAGCAGAGGGCCAGGCTGCAGAAGGGCGCAGCCGACGAGGCGCAGGCCGCCACGATCCAGGTGATCGACCCGGCGAGCCTGCCCGAAAAGCCCGTCGCGCCGAACCGCCCCACGCTCGTCCTGCTCGGCCTCGCCCTCGGCCTCGGCGCGGGGCTGCTCTTCGCCGCGGCCTTCGAGGTGCCGCGCCTGCTCACCGTCCAGACCGTGGAGGACGCGCGCCACTACACCTCGCTCCCCGTGCTCGTCACCGTGCCGGAGCTGCTGACCCCGCGCGAGCAGCGCCGCCGCCGCGCCCGCCGTGCCGCCCTCGCCTTCGCGGGCGTCCTCGCCACGCTCATCAGCGCGCCGGCCCTCGCCGCCCTGCTCTGGTTCACGCACGTCCTCGAACTGCTGGCGGTGTGAGGAGGAAGCTGTTAGCTATTAGCTGTTAGCTTTTAGCCAGAAGAAGACGGCTATCAGCATCAGCTTTCGTTTCGGTTTTCGGTTTGGCTAACAGCTAACAGCTAACAGCTAACAGCTACTATGTACCGAGAGTTCTACGGACTTAAAGAGCTGCCGTTCGCGCTGACGCCCGACCCGCGCTTCATCTACTTCACGCCGTCGCACACGGAGGCGATGGCGAACCTGCACTACGGGGTGGAGAGCGGCAAGGGGCTGATCGTCGTGACGGGCGAGGTCGGCACGGGCAAGACCACCATCCTGCGCTGGATGATGCAGCGGCTCGACCGCGCCGTGCTCGTCGGCTACGTCTTCAACCCGCGCCTGACCGTCCCCGAATTCTACCAGCACGTCACGCGAGTGCTCGAAGTTGACGAGTGGGAGACGAAGTCCGATCTGCTCTTCAAGCTCGGCAAGGTGCTTGAGTCGCGCCACGCGCGGGGGCTACGCACCGTCCTCATCATCGACGAGGCGCACGGCCTTTCGACCTCCGTGCTCGAAGAGATCCGCCTCATGTCGAACTTCGAGTCGGACTCGGCCAAGCTCCTGCAAGTCGTCCTGACGGGTCAGCCCGAGCTGCGGGACGTGCTGAACGACCCGGCGCTCCGGCAGTTGAAACAGCGCGTGGCGCTGCGCTGCGAGATCAGGCCGCTCCCCTCGGTCGAGGAGACGGAGAAGTACATCCAGTCGCGTTTAGAGACGGCGGGCGCTTCGCGCACGGACATCTTCACGCCGCCTGCGGTTGACTTCATCTTCCGCTGCTCCGAGGGCATCCCGCGCCAGATCAACAACCTCTGCGACAACGCCCTGCTCGCCGGCTTCGCGGCGGGCGAGCCGCACGTCACGCGCGCCCTCGTCGAGGAGGTCGCGGACACCTTCGACATGCTGCCGCGCGCCGAGGCGTCCGGCCTGCCCGACGCCGCGGAGCGCGAACCCGCGGCGCGCATCTTCAGCGAGCGCGGGCGCGCGGAGCTGCGGGCCGCGGGCGGCGTCCAGGCGGCGCGGCCGGGCGGCGCGGCGGAAGCACGCGCGGGCAACGGATCGCCACAGCACGCTAACGGATCGTCACAGCCCGACGAGGACGACGGGCGGGAGGCGCGGCCCGCGCCGCTTGACGTGAGCGACATCGGCGCGGCCTTCCGCCGCTGGGACGCGATGGGGGAAAGGTAATGGGAAGAGTTTACGAGGCACTCAAGCGCGCGGCCGAGAACGGCGCGAAGGGCAAGGCCGATCAGCCGCGCCCGAACGGCAACGGCACGAACGGCCGCAACGGCCACGACGCGCGCCGCGCCGGTGATCCCGAAATCACGGCCGAGCGCGCGCCGGTCGGCCGCGAAGCGGCGGCGACTTCCGCCGCCGGCCGCGCGGCGCACGCGCCGGAGCAGGCGGCGGGTGTCGCCTCGAACATCTTCAACGCGCGGGCGGGCGAAGTGTCGTCCGCGGCGCACGGTTCAGCGCCCACTGAGCATAGCGCTTCGGCCGCGGCCGGGTCGGCACTCCCCGGCCAGTCGGCTTCGCGTGTTGCTGGGGCAACTGTGGGCGCTGCCGGTTCGGCGCGCGCGGTCGAGTTTCCCACGGTGGAAATCTCGCCCTCGCGCGTCGAACCACACCTCGTCGCTATCACGCAGCCGCGCACGGCGCACGCCGAGCAGTACCGCTCCCTCCGGACGCGGCTGCTCCACGCCGGCGAGCGCCGCCGCGTGCAGGCCGTCGTCATCACGAGCGCCGGCGTGATGGAGGGCAAGACCGTCACGGCCTTGAACCTCGCGTGGCTGCTCGCCCAAACGGACGGCGTGCGCGCGCTCCTCGTCGACGGCGACCTGCGCCACCCCTGCGCCGCCGAGTACCTGGACATCGACGCGCCCGTCGGCCTCTCCGAAGTCCTCGCGGGCGAGGCCGCGCTCGAAGAGACCATCCTCCGGCTCGAACCCGCGGGCCTGCACCTGCTGCCCGGCGGGCGCGCGCACGACAACGCGCCGGAGATGCTCTCAGGCCCGAAGTTCAGCGCCGTGCTCTCGGAGCTGCGCCGCCAGTTCGACTTCATCATCATCGACGCGCCCCCGCTCGGAATCTTCACCGACGCGACCGTCCTGGTGGGGCGCGCCGACGCCGCCCTCGTCGTCGTCCGCGCCGGGCGGACGCGCTACTCCACGCTCGACCGCGTGTTGGAGCCGCTCCCGCGCCAGTCCATCCTCGGCGTCGTCCTGAACGGCGCGGAAGAGATGCCCGACGACGCCACCTCCTACTACCAGCGCCGCTACTACCGGCGGGAGGAGACGGGGAAAGATGATGAATGATGAATGCGGAATGATGAATGAAAGACATTTGCCTTTCATTCATCATTCCGCATTCATCATTCCGCATT
>DATHBT010000169.1:0-17303 GCA_035295985.1 Pyrinomonadaceae bacterium
AGATGGTGATGCCCGGCGACAACGTGGCGATGGAGGTCACGCTGATCACGCCGATAGCGATGGAGAAGGGCTTGAGGTTCGCCATCCGGGAGGGGGGCCGCACCGTCGGGGCCGGCACCATCTCCGAGGTCGTCGAGTAGCGCCGCCAGGTTTGGGCTAGTTTGAGTTGAAGGGTTAGAGTCGTTATGCCGCGCGATAACATTACGTTGCAGTGCACCGAGTGCAAGAGCCGCAACTACGTGACGACGAAGAACAAGAAGACGACGCCGGAGCGGCTGGAGTTCAGCAAGTTCTGCCGTCGCTGCCGTCGGCACACGGGACACAAAGAGACGAAGTAAATGATGAATGCGGAATGATGAGCTGGAAGCGAAGTCTCTAATTCATCATTCCGCATTCATCGTTCGTCATTTCGTCCAGGGGTATAGTGTCAACGGTTAGCACGTCGGTCTCCAAAACCGAAAGTACGGGTTCGAATCCTGTTACCCCTGCCAGCAAGTTCTGAGAGGTGGAAGTCCGGTGGCGAGAAGAAGAGAGGACGACGAGATTGAAGAGGGGCGGGGCGACGACGCTCAGGTGCCGCCCGAGCCGGAGCCGCCGCCGGGCCGCGTAAGCTCCGCTGAAGTGTCGGCCGATGCTCCCGCCCCGCGCGCCGCGCGCTTCGGGGAGGGGCCTGAGGGCCGCGCCGCGCGCCGCGAGCGCGGCGTCAAAGGCGAGCGCGCCGGGTTCTTCGAGCGCGTCGGGCAGTTCTGGCACGACATCCGCGCCGAGCTGCGGCGCGTCACCTGGCCGACGCTCAAGCAGGTGCAGAGCACGACGATCATCACGATCATCGCCTGCGCCTTCTTCGCCGTCTACCTCTACATCATCGACTTCGGGTTCACGAAGCTCATCGGCGGCCTGACGAAACTTTTGGGCGGCTAACGGCGAGGGAAGTTTTACGCGATGCAGCAGTGGTTCATCCTACACACCTACTCGGGGCACGAGAAGAAGGTGCGCGACTCCCTTAAAGCGCGCATCCGCGACACCGATCTGCAAAACGAGATCACGGAGGTGCTCGTGCCGACCGAGACGGTCGTCGAGATGCGCGGCAACAAGCGCGTCGAGTCGTCGCGGATGTTCTACCCCGGCTACGTGCTCGTCCAGATCGAGTGCGACGAGCGCGGGCACATCCCCGACAACGTCTTCCACCTGATCAAGGCGACGCCGAAGGTGACGGGCTTCGTCGGCGGGCAGACCCCGACGCCCTTGACCCCGCAGGAGGTCGATCAGATCGTCCACAACGTGACGGAGGCGGCCGAGAAGCCGAAGCCGAAGTTCACGTACCAGCAGGGCGAGACGGTGCGCATCAAGTCGGGGCCGTTCGCCTCCTTCACGGGCAAGGTCGAGGACGTGAACGCCGACAAGTCCACCCTCAAGGTGGTCGTCACCATCTTCGGCCGCTCGACGCCGGTCGAGCTGAACTTCCTCGACGTTGAGAAGGTCACGTTTACTGAAGAAGAGTAAGAGGCTGTTAGCGATTAGCTGTTAGCTTTTAGCCAAACAAAACGGCTCTGCTTTCTTGCTAACAGCTAACAGCTAACAGCTAACAGCTAAAGATCATGGCTAAGAAAATTACCGGCTACATCAAGTTGCAGGTTCCGGCGGGGAAGGCTAACCCGGCGCCGCCCATCGGGCCGGCTCTCGGCCAGCACGGCGTCAACATCATGGAGTTCTGCAAGGCGTTCAACGCCAAGACCGCGCAGATGGACCCGGATTTGAAAATCCCGGTCGTCATCACGGTTTACGGCGACCGCTCCTTCACCTTCGAGACGAAGACGCCGCCCGCGGCCGACCTGCTCAAGAAGGCTTCCGGCGTCGCCAAGGGTTCGGGCAAGCCAAACAAGGAGAAGGTCGGCACGATCTCGCGCGACAAGATCGAGGAGATCGCGAAGCTGAAGATGCCCGACCTGAACACGACCAGCCTTGAGTCGGCCATCAAGACCATCGAGGGCACGGCCCGCAACATGGGCCTGACGGTGGAGTGATTGCGGATTGTGGGATGCGGATTTCGGATTGGAAGGCAGCAGCCTTTAGACGGATCCACTACCGCAATCGTTGAGAGGGAGAGACGAATGAGAGGGCGGCGGCCTTCGGTTTGCTAATCCGGAATCCGCATCCCGCAATCGAAAGCGTCTCGCTGGCACCTCGGAGAAGTTGTTATGCCGAAACGTGGGAAGAAGTACCGCGCGGCCCTGGAGAAGATCGAGCTGGATCGCAAGTACACGCTCGACGAGGGGCTGGCGAAGATTAAGGAAGTGGCGGCCGTGACGGCCCGCCGGTTCGACGAGACGGTCGAGTTGACGATGTGGCTCGGCGTCGATCCGCGCAAGGCCGATCAGCTCGTGCGCGGCACCATCGTGCTGCCGCACGGCATTGGGAGGTCGAAGCGCGTGCTCGTCATCGCGGGCGGCGACAAGCAGCGCGAGGCCGAGGAGGCCGGCGCTGACTTCGTCGGCGCGGAAGACGCCGTGGATCGCATCAAGGGCGGCTGGCTCGACTTCGACGCCGTCATCGCCACGCCCGACATGATGCGGCTCGTCGGCGCTTTGGGTAAAGTGCTCGGCCCGCGCGGCCTGATGCCGAACCCGAAGACGGGGACGGTGACGATGGACGTGCGCACGGCCGTGCGCGAGACGAAGGCCGGCAAGGTGGAGTACCGCGTGGACAAGACTGGCGTCATCCACGTCGGCGTCGGCAAGGTCTCCTTCGACGCGGACAAGCTGCGCGAGAACATCCAGACGCTGACCGACGCGGTCGTCAAGGCGAAGCCGGCGACGGCGAAGGGCAAGTACGTCAAGAAAGTTAACCTGGCCGCGACGATGAGTCCGGGCGTCCTCCTGGACGAGACCGTTTACGCGCGATAGGCGAGGGGGGATTAGAGAGATGAAAACCAGAGAGCAGAAGCAGAAAGACCTCGAAGCCCTCGCGCAGGAATTCCAGCAGGCGACCGCCGCGATGTTCATCGGCTTCAACAAGCTGACGGTGGCGAAGGATCAGGAACTCCGCAACGCCCTGCGCGAGGCGGGCGCGAAGTACTCGGTCGTCAAGAACACGCTCGCGCGCCGCGCCGCCGAGGGCACGCCCTTCGCCCAGGCGACGGAGCATTTTAAAGGCGTGACGGCCGTCGCCGTCGCCTCCGACCCGGTCACGCTGGCGAAGGCCGTTTCGCGGTTCACGAAGGAGAACCCGGACGTGTTCACCTTCAAGGCGGGCGTCGTCGAGGGGCGCGTCGTCGCCATCGGCGACGTTGAAGAGTTGGCCTCGCTGCCGCCGAAGGAGGAACTGATCTCGAAGGTCATGTTCCTCATCAACGCGCAGGCGCAGCGGCTTGCCACGGTCATCTCGGCCGTGCCGCGCAACCTCGCCGTCGTCGTCAACCAGATCAGCGAACAGAAAGGCGGCCAAGCCGCCTAACGATTTTCGATTGCGGATTGCGGAATGCGGATTTGAAAACAAGCAGCTCGCTCGGCTCGACGCCCGCTGCTTTCAATCCGCAATCCGAATTCCGCAATCCGCAATTTGAAGAGTCAGCCGGACGCGGTAAAACGGGCGCACGGTTTGTCAGGCCGAACGCGCCCCGGACGCACGCAAATCGCCCGCGATGCAACGGGCGGCGGCGGGCGTCCCGTGGGTTCTCCTGCTGCGAAACTTGAAACCGAAGAGACAGCAACACTAGAACCCTTCCCGAGGAGGATGAGAGGTAATCATGGCACTTTCGAATCAAGAGATCGTTGACGCGCTGAAGGAGAAGTCGCTCCTTGAGGCGGCCGAGCTGGTGAAGATGCTCGAAGAGGCGTTCGGCGTGTCGGCCGCGGCGGCGGCCGTGGCGGCCCCGGCCGCGGGCGGCGGCGCTGCCGCGGCGGCGGCCCCGGCCGAGGAGAAGACCGAGTTCGACGTGATCCTGCAGGCCGCGGGCGGCAACAAGATCAACGTCATCAAGGTCGTCCGCGAGATCACGGCGCTCGGCCTCAAGGAGGCCAAGGACCTGGTCGAGAGCGCCCCGAAGGCCGTCAAGGAGGGAGTCTCGAAGGAAGAGGCCGAGACCATCCGCGCCAAGCTGGCCGACGCCGGCGCGACCGTCGAAGTCAAGTAACACGTGTGACGGGTAAACGGCGACGGGTGGCGGGAAAGAATTTGTCTTCTCCCGTCACCTGTCAACCCGCCACGGTTTACGTCCTCTTGACAGTCGGGCCGCGCGGCGGCTAAGGTGGGGGAGTTGAGGCGCGAGCGTTGTTACTCCCACAATCTGGTTGAAGTACTGTAACCGCCATTAAAAAAGCGGTCGGAGCCCCGTGCGCTCCGGCTGCGTTTTGTCGTCTTTATCGACCGTGACAACCGACAGGTGAGTGGTGGCAAGAAAACCGGGCTTTAACTCTTGTCGCCCCTCACCTGTCGCTTGTCAGTAAAGGAATAAAAGATGTCCGCGAATCCTCTGCAACTCCTGTCCACGGGGCGGCGCACGAGCCAGCCGCCGCCGCGCCACGACTTCTCGAAGATCAGGACGGCGGCGCGCATCCCGAACTTGATCGAGATTCAGCGCGACTCCTACAACCGCTTCCTCCAGATGGATCTGCTCCCGGAGGAGCGCGAGCCGCAGGGCTTGCAGGCCGTCTTCCGCTCGGTCTTCCCGATCTCGGACTTCCGCCAGACGGCTGAGCTGGACTTCGTCGAGTTCTCCATCGGCAACTGGCAGTGCAAGTGCGGCCGGCTCGAAGGCCTGCGGTATCTGCGCGCGAACTGCAAGCAGTGCGGCTCGCTCGTCAAGGTCGATCCGCTCGTGCCGGGCGAATCGCTGTGCCACAACTGCGGGACGTTCAACGCCGTCCGGCCGCAACTGTGCGACAACTGCGGCGAGCCCGTGGGCCTCAAGCACAAGCACGACCAGCAGGAGTGCCAGGAGCGCGGCATGACTTACAGCGTGCCGCTCAAGGTGAAGATCAGGCTGACCGTCTTCGACGTGGATCAGGAGGCGGGGACGAAGTCGATCCGCGACATCAAGGAGGAGGAGGTCTTCTTCGGCGAGATACCGCTGATGACGGACAACGGAACGTTCATCATCAACGGCACGGAGCGCGTCATCGTCTCGCAGCTCCACCGCTCGCCCGGCGTCTTCTTCGAGAAGTCGCCCGTCTTCCTCGCCAAGGTCATCCCGTACCGAGGCTCGTGGGTCGAGTTCGAGTACGACCAGAAGAACCTGCTCTACGTCCGCATCGACCGCAAGCGCAAGTTCCTCGCGTCGATCTTTTTGCGCGCGCTCGGCATCTGGCTCAACCCGCAGTTCGATCCGAAGGGGTTCGGGTCGGATTCGCAGTTGGAAGAGGCGGTCAAGAACGCGGGCTTCTCGGACGAGCAGATTCTGCGGGCCTTCTACACCGTTGACGACGTGCGCGCCGATGGCGGTCGCTTCTTCGTGCAGGTGAAAGAGGACGGGCCGTCGAACCTCGTCGGCATGAAGATCGGCGACGAGCTGCGCGTCAAGGGCTCGTCGGAGCCGGTCGTCCGGGCGGGCAAGAAGGTGACGGCCTCGGCCCTGCGCGATCTGCGCAAGGGGAAGGTCAAGGAGGTCGAGGTCGATTCGCAGCAGTTCGAGGGCGCTTACGCCCTCGCCGACGTGGTCAACACCGAGACCGGCGAGGTGCTGCTCGAAGCCAACAACGAGATCACGCCCGCGAAGCTACAGGAGATCGTCGAGTCGGGCGTCACCGAGTTCTCGGTCTTCTTCCCTGAGCGCGACGATCTCGGCACGGTGCTCTCAGGGACGCTCAAGAAGGACGTGATCCACAAGCCGGTGGACGCGCTGCTCGAAATCTACCGCAAGATGCGGCCCGGCGATCCGCCGACCGTGCAGACGGCCTACCGGCTGTTCGAGGGCATGTTCTTCGACGAGCGCAAGTTCGATCTCTCGCGCGTCGGCCGGCTCAAGTTCAACATCAAGATGGGGCGGCCCGAGCGCGACCGCATCCAGGACCCGCTGCTTTCGTCGCAGGACTTCGTGCAGGTCATCTCGTACCTCCTGAAGATGCGGCGCAACCCGGCCGAGTACCTGGCGGACGACATCGACCACCTCGGCAACCGCCGCGTCCGCGCGGTGGGCGAACTGCTTGAGAACCAGTTCCGCATCGGCCTCGTGCGCATGGAGCGCGCCATCAAGGAGAAGATGTCGATCCAGCAGGAGATGCAGACGACGATGCCGCGCGATCTCATCAACGCGAAGCCGGTGACGGCCGCGGTGCGCGAGTTCTTCGGCTCCTCCCAGCTCTCGCAGTTCATGGATCAGACCAACCCGCTCTCCGAGATCACGCACAAGCGGAGACTTTCGGCGCTCGGGCCCGGCGGACTCTCCCGCGAGCGCGCCGGCTTCGAGGTGCGCGACGTGCACCCGACGCACTACGGCCGCATCTGTCCGATTGAGACGCCTGAGGGGCCGAACATCGGCCTCATCTCGTCGCTCTCGTGCTTCGCGCGGATCAACGAGTTCGGCTTCATCGAGTCGCCGTACCGTAAGGTGCACGACGGCCGCGTCGTCGAGTACGTGCGCGTCATCAACGGCGGCGACACGAAGTACAAGCCCGGCGACCACGTCACGCAGGAAGACATCGACAAGGCCAACAAGCGCGTCGGCGCGGACGGCAAGCGGGCCGAGCACGAGCCGTACCCGTTCTACCTGACGGCGTGGGAGGAAGATAAGTACGTCATCGGGCAGGCCAACATCGTCCTCGACGAGGAAGGCAACATCGTCAACGAGCGCAACGCCGCGCGCAAGGCCGGCGAGTTCATCCTCTCGACCCGCGACGAGATCGAGTACGTTGACGTCAGCCCCAAGCAGTTGGTCTCGGTCGCGGCCTCGCTCATCCCGTTCCTGGAGAACGACGACGCGAACCGCGCGCTGATGGGATCGAACATGCAGCGCCAGTCGGTACCGCTCCTCCGCGCCGAGTCGCCGTACATCGGGACGGGCATGGAGCTGGTCACGGCGAGGGATTCGGGCGCGGTCGTCTCCGCGCGCCGCGACGGGGTCGTGGACTATGTGGACTCCGAGCGCATCATCGTCCGCGCCGACCACAACGTGGACGGCACGATCTCGCGCGAGGTGACGGCCGACATCTACACGCTGACGAAGTTCAAGCGGTCGAACCAGAACACGTGCATCAACCAGCGGCCCATCGTCTCGGTCGGCGAGCGGGTCGGGAAGGCGCAGGTGATCGCGGACGGGCCGTGCACCGACAGGGGCGAGCTGGCTTTGGGCCGCAACGTCCTCGTCGCTTTCATGCCGTGGCGCGGCTACAACTTCGAGGACGCGATCCTCGTCTCCGAGCGTCTCGTGAAGGACGACTACTACACGTCGATCCACATCGAGGAGCTGGAGATCGAGGCCCGCGACACGAAGCTCGGCCCCGAAGAGATCACGCGCGACATCCCGAACGTCGGCGAGAACATGCTCCGCGACCTGGACGACAGCGGCATCATCCGCATCGGCGCGCAGGTCAAGCCCGGCTCGATCCTCGTCGGCAAGGTGACGCCGAAGGGCGAGACGCAGTTGACGGCCGAGGAGAAGCTGCTCCGCGCCATCTTCGGCGAGAAGGCCGGCGACGTGAAGGACGCTTCCTTGCAGTGCCCGCCGGGGATAGACGGCACGGTCGTCGACGTGCAGGTCTTCACGCGCAAGGGCACGGAGCGCGACGCCCGCTCGCTCTCAATCGAGCAGGAGGAGGAGGAGCGCCTGCGCCGCGACCTCGAAGACGAGATGCGCATCCTGCGCGAGCAGCGCGACTCGCGCATCCACGAGCTGTTCGAGGGCCGCAAGCTCGCGGCTGACCTGACCGTGGATCGCGAAGTCCGCATCCCCAAAGGCGAGACCATCACGCGCGAGATGCTGCAAGGCATCGAGCCGAAGGCGCTACGCAAGGCGCAGTTGACGACGACGCGCGTGGACGTGGCCGCCGAGGTCAAGGAGTACGAGGATCGCACCGACCGTCAGATCAAGATTTTGACCGACATCTACGAGGAGAAGATCGCCAAGCTCCGTCAGGGCGACGAACTCTCTCCCGGCGTCATCAAGATGGTCAAGGTCTTCATCGCGATGAAGCGCAAGCTCTCGGTCGGCGACAAGATGGCCGGCCGCCACGGCAACAAGGGCGTCATCGCGCGCATCCTCCCCGAAGAGGACATGCCCTACCTGCCGGACGGGACGCCCGTTGACATCGTCCTGAACCCGCTCGGCGTGCCCTCGCGCATGAACGTCGGTCAGATTCTCGAAACACACTTGGGCTGGGCCGCGCGCGTGCTGGGCCTCCACTTCGCCACGCCCGTCTTCGACGGCGCGACCGAGCCTGAAATCAAGGGCATGATTCGGCAGGCGAGCACTTCCTTGCGCGAGCAGGGCTTGCCCGAAGTGGTCGGCGACTCCGGCAAGGCCATCCTGTACGACGGGCTGACCGGCGAGCCGTTCGAGCAGAAGGTGACGGTCGGCTACATCTACATGTTGAAGCTGTCGCACCTCGTGGACGACAAGATTCACGCCCGAAGCATCGGGCCGTACTCGCTGATCACGCAGCAGCCGCTGGGCGGCAAGGCGCAGTTCGGCGGCCAGCGCTTCGGCGAGATGGAGGTCTGGGCGCTCGAAGCCTACGGCGCGGCCCACATCCTGCAAGAGTTGCTGACGGCGAAGTCGGACGACGTGGCGGGCCGCTCGAAGATTTACGAGGCCATCGTCAAGGGCGAGGCCGACTTCAACCCCGGCGTGCCGGAGTCGTTCAACGTCCTGGTGCGCGAGCTACAGTCGCTCTGCCTCGACGTCGAGTTGATCGACAAGAACGCGGTGGCCGAGGTCGAGGGTGACGGCACGGGCCGCCCCGTCGTCCCGACCGCGAGTGTCGTGGAGTGAAAGTAAGCGGTGGGTGGTGAGCGGCGAGCAGTTAAAAGCTGCCCCGCTCACCGCCCACTGCCGATCTAAAGTCGAAACCTTTTTTAACTGCTTACTGCTTACTGCTCTCTGCTCACTTAGGAGACAACCGTGTTCGCAAGATTCCAGCAAGACAGGACGCAACTGGCCCCGAACTTCGAGGCCATCCGCATCTCGCTCGCGTCGCCCGAAAAGATTCGCCACTGGTCGCACGGCGAGGTGACGAAGCCGGAGACGATCAACTACCGCACCTTCAAGCCGGAGAGGGACGGCCTCTTCTGCGCGCGCATCTTCGGCCCCGTCACGGACTGGGAGTGCCTGTGCGGGAAGTACAAGCGGATGAAGCACCGCGGCGTGATCTGCGACAAGTGCGGCGTCGAGGTCACGCAGGCCAAGGTGCGCCGCGAGCGGCTCGGCCACATCGAGCTGGCCTCCCCCTGCTCGCACGTCTGGTTCTTCAAGGGCCTGCCCTCGCGCATCGGGCATCTTCTGGACATCCCGTTGCGCGAGCTTGAGAAGGTTCTCTACTTCGAGTCCTACATCGTCATCGATCCGGGCGACGCGCCGGTCAAGGAGAGGGAACTCCTGACGGACGAGCGTTACCGCGAGTTGATGCGCGACTTCCCGGGCCAGTTCGTCGCCAAGATGGGCGCGGAGGCGATCAAGGAATTGCTCGCGATGGTCAACGTCGAGGAGTTGTCGACCGACCTGCGCGCGCGCATGAAGGACGAGACCGCGCAGCAGAAGAAGCTCAAGTTTTCCAAGCGGCTCAAGGTCGTCACGTCGTTTTTGAAGTCCGGCAACCAGCCGAACTGGATGATCCTCGACGTGATCCCGGTCATCCCGCCCGAGCTTCGGCCGCTCGTCCCGCTCGACGGCGGGCGCTTCGCCACGTCCGACCTGAACGATCTCTACCGCCGCGTCATCAACCGCAACAACCGCTTGAAGAAGCTGATGGAGCTTCGCGCCCCCGAAGTGATCGTGCGCAACGAGAAGCGCATGCTCCAGGAGGCGGTTGACGCGCTCTTCGACAACGGCCGGCGCGGGCGCGTGCTGCGCGGCGTCAACAACCGCCCGCTCAAGTCCCTGTCGGACACCTTGAAGGGCAAGCAGGGGCGCTTCCGCCAGAACCTTCTGGGCAAGCGCGTCGATTATTCGGGCCGCTCGGTGATCGTCGTCGGGCCGGAACTCAAACTGCACCAGTGCGGGCTGCCGAAGAAGATGGCCCTGGAGTTGTTCAAGCCGTTCATCTACAACCAGCTCGAAAAGCAAAGCTACGCCGCGACGATCAAGCAGGCGCGCGAGATGGTTGACCGCCAGGAGCCGGTCGTCTGGGACATCCTCGAAGAGGTGATCCGCGAGCACCCGGTGCTCCTGAACCGCGCGCCGACGCTCCACCGCCTCGGCATCCAGGCGTTCGAGCCGGTGCTCGTCGAGGGCAAGGCGATCAAGATTCACCCGCTCGTCTGCACGGCGTTTAACGCCGACTTCGACGGCGACCAGATGGCCGTCCACATCCCGCTCTCGCCCGAAGCGCAGATCGAGGCGGCGGTGCTCATGCTTGCCTCGAACAACATCCTGTCGCCCGCGTCGGGCCAGCCCATCGCCGTGCCTTCGCAGGACATCGTCCTCGGCTGCTACTACCTGACGCGCGACCGCGCAGGCTCCAAAGGGGAGGGCCGCCTCTTCGCGTCCATCGACGAGGTCCTGCTCGCGCTCGACGCGCGCGAGGTCACGACGCAGACGCCCATCAAGCTGCGCCTGGCGGGCGATCTCATCGATCTCACGCAGGAGCACGACACGCAGGACGTGATGCGCGCGGCCGTGCAGGAGAACGTCCGCCGCGTCATCAACACGACCGTCGGCCGCGTCATCTTCAACGACTCGATCCCCTCGGGGCTGCCCTTCATCAACGGCACGCTCAAGAAGAAGGGCCTGCAGGCGCTCGTCAACTACTGCCACCTGCGTCTTGGCCACGAGATGACGGTCAAGATGCTGGACGACCTCAAGAACCTCGGCTTCCTCTACGCGACGAAGGCGGGCATCAGTATCGGCATCGACGATCTCGTGACGCCCCCGGCGAAGAAGACGCTCGTCGGTCAGGCCGAGCGCGACGTGATCGAGGTGGATCGGCAGTACCGCGACGGCGTCATCACGAACCTGGAGCGCTACAACAAGATCATCTCCATCTGGTCTGAGGTGACCGACAAGGTCGCCAAGGAGATGTTCAAGGCGATGGACGACCGCGAGAAGGCGACGAACGAGATGAACCCGATCCTCGTCATGTCGGACTCTGGCGCTCGCGGCACGGCGCAGCAGATCCGCCAGCTCGCCGGGATGCGCGGCCTGATGGCGCGCCCCTCCGGCGAGATCATCGAGACGCCGATCCAGTCGAACTTCCGCGAGGGCCTCAACGTCCTCCAGTACTTCATCTCGACGCACGGCGCGCGCAAGGGCCTGGCGGACACGGCGCTCAAGACGGCCGACTCCGGGTATCTTACGCGCCGCCTCGTTGACGTGGCGCAGGACGTGATCATCAGCGAGCCCGACTGCGGGACGCTCCGCGGCATTTCTTCGACGGCCATCGTCGAGGGCGGCGAGGAGATCGAGAGTTTGCGCGACCGCATCGTCGGCCGCACGGCGCTCGAAGACATCATCGACCCGATTGAGGGCGAGGTCATCGTCTCCTCGAACGAGGAGATCACGGAAGACCTCGCGCAGGAGATTCAGCGCAGCGGCGTGCAGCGCGTCCGCATCCGCTCGGTCTTGACGTGCGAGTCGCGCCGCGGCGTCTGCATCAAGTGCTACGGCCGCAACCTCGCCACGGGGCGGCCCGTGGACATCGGCGAGGCCGTCGGCGTCATCGCCGCGCAATCAATCGGCGAGCCGGGCACGCAGCTCACGATGCGCACGTTCCACATCGGCGGGACGGCGCGCCTGGAAGAGTCCTCGAAGCACGAGGCGCGGCAGGACGGCACGATCAAGTACCTCGAACTGAACGTGGTCAAGAACCGCCGCGGCGAGATCACGGCGATGAACCGCAACGGCGCGCTGATCATCATCGACCAGCGCGGGCGTGAGGTCGCCCGCTACCAGATCGTGTACGGCGCGCACATCCACGTCGAGGACGGCGCGCGCGTCACGGAGGATCAGGTTCTCGCCACGTGGGACCCGTTCACCTTCGCGATCCTGACCGAGGTCGCGGGCCACGTGAAGTTCCAAGACTTGAAGGAAGGCGTGACGGTTGACGAGGAGGTTGACGAGGTGACGGGCCAGGCCCGCCTCGTCGTCAAGGACTCGCCCGACGAGAAGAAGCAGCCGCGTCTGGAAATCCGCTCCGGCGCGAACAAGATTCTGAAGACCTACCAGATGCCCGTGCGCGCCAACCTGATGGTCGTGGACGGGCAGGAGGTCGAGCCGGGCGACGTGATCGCGAAGATCCCGCGCGAGACCACGAAGACGAAGGACATCACGGGCGGCCTGCCGCGCGTCGTGGAGCTGTTCGAGGCTCGCAAGCCGCGCGAGACGGCCATCATGTCCGAGATCGACGGCATCATTAAGCTCGGCGCGATCACGAAGGGCAAGCGCAAGCTGATCGTCGTCGGCGACGATCAGGAGGAGCGCGAGTACGACATCCCGCGCGGCACACACATCAACGTGCAGGAGGGCGACCGCGTCCGCGCCGGCGAGGCGCTGATGGACGGGCCCTTGAATCCGCACGACATCCTGCGCGTGCTCGGCATGAACCGCTTGCAGGAGTACCTGACGAACGAGATTCAGGAGGTTTATCGCCTCCAGGGCGTCAACATCAACGACAAGCACATCGAGGTGATCGTCCGCCAGATGCTCCGGTGGGTGAAGGTGACGGACGTAGGCGACACGGACTTCCTCCTGGACGAGCAGGTTGACCGCTTCCGTTTCACGGACGAGAACGCGCGCGTCATCGAGGCCGACGGCAAGCCCGCGCAGGCGGAGCCGCTGCTGCTCGGCATCACGAAGGCTTCGCTCTCGACCGACTCGTTCATCTCGGCGGCCTCCTTCCAGGAGACCACGCGCGTGCTGACCGAGGCGGCCATCTCCGGCCGCGTCGATCACCTGCGGGGCCTCAAGGAGAACGTCATCATGGGCCGGCTCATCCCGGCGGGGACGGGGATGGAGTTCTACCGCAACGTCAAGGTCGAGCGCGACGAGACGATTGACCAGGCCGCCGCGGCCGACGCCGGCCTGGACGATCTGGCCGACATCATCGCCGCCGCGCCCTCGGCACGCACGACCGCGGCCGTCGCGGCGGGCGACGGCGACGGGGCGGGCGCAGACGCCGCCGCGGAGGGCGACGACTAAACAGCCTCGCCGCCTGTCGGGGCAACAGGAAAAGGGGCGGTTTCATCAAAGAAGCCGCCCTTTTTCGTGTCCGCGGGAGGCGACGGCGAGGGCGCGCCGGATGAATTTCGTTCGCGGCCTTCGCCCGGCTTGACAGACATAGTGTCGTTCCGTACAATCCCCCGTTTGGACTGCTAGTCCATTTCCCGATAGTGCAACGCTTGAGTCGGTTCTGCCGGTGCGGAGGCGTTGCCCGGCTGATCGTTCGTCGGTCGGCCGCTTGAAAATATTGTGGCGTAAACGGCGCGCGCCCTGCCTTGGGCAGAATCCGGCGCGTGGCCCGCAGGTTAGGCTAGGGGGGTTAAAAGTCTCCCGCTCCGCCGATTGAAGCGACGCCACAGAGAAACTTTGGCCGTTTTGGGGAGGCCAGCATCCGCACCTCGAAGCGTCAGAACATCCCCGAAGCTAACTGAATAACTTAGGCAAGCCGCGTCTTGCGCTGACTGCCGGACACGTTCCGGTGAGAGGCAGGATTCGGAGCCTTTTGCGCTTTCGCGAAAGACGGTCTCGCAAAGAGGACGGAAAAGTAGTGCCGACGATCAACCAGCTCGTTCGCAAGGGACGCCAGGCGGTCAAGTACAAGACGGCCAGCCCCGCGCTCCAGTCCAGCCCGCAGAAGCGCGGCGTCTGCACGCGCGTCTATACGCAGACGCCCAAGAAGCCGAACTCGGCGCTGCGCAAGGTGGCCCGCGTCCGCCTGACTAACGGCGTCGAGGTGACGACCTACATCCCCGGCGTCGGCCACAACCTTCAGGAGCACTCCATCGTGCTCATCCGCGGCGGGCGCGTGAAGGATTTGCCCGGCGTGCGCTACCACGTCATCCGCGGCACCCTCGACTCTGTCGGCGTCACGGATCGCAAGCAGGGGCGCTCGAAGTACGGCGCGAAGCGGCCGAAGGGCGGCGCGGCGGCCGGCGCGGCCAAGGGTAAGAAGTAAGGAAGCCGTTGGCTGTTAGCTATTAGCTTTTAGCTTTAGCCTGACAGCGAACGGTGAGAGTTAAACGAGTGCGCGGCGGCCCTGTTAGGTCTTGCTAACAGCTAACCGCTAACAGCTAAAAGCTAACCATGCCAAGAAGAAGAGTCGCAGACAGGCGCGAGATTCTGCCCGACCCGGTTTACAACAGCCCGCTGGTGACGAAGTTCATCAACGGCCTGATGCTGGGTGGGAAGAAGTCCACGGCGGAGAGCATTTTCTACACGGCGGTGCAGCAGTTGGCCGAGCGCGCGAACGAGGACGCGCTCAAAGCCTTCAAGCGCGCCATCGACAACGTCCGGCCGACGGTCGAGGTCAAGACCCGCCGCGTCGGCGGCGCGAACTACCAGGTGCCCATCGAGGTGGCGCAGGAGCGCCGCGGCTCGCTCGCCATCCGCTGGATCGTGGCCGCCGCACGCGCGCGCAACGAGAAGACGATGACCGATCGACTGGCGGGCGAGCTGATCGACGCCGTCAACAACCGCGGCAACGCCGTCAAGAAGCGCGAGGACACGCACCGCATGGCCGAGGCCAACAAGGCGTTCGCGCACTACAAGTGGTGAAGCAGCTATTAGCTGTTAGCGGTTAGCTTTTAGCAAAACCGTCCGGCTAACAGCTAAAGGCTAATAGCTAGGGTTCGATCATGGCTAAGCAAGACCTCAGCAAGTTCCGCAACATCGGCATCATGGCGCACATCGATGCCGGGAAGACCACCACGACGGAGCGCGTGCTCTTCTACACGGGCGTCTCGCACAAGATCGGCGAGGTGCACGAGGGCACGGCGACGATGGACTGGATGGAGCAGGAGCAGGAGCGCGGCATCACGATCACCTCGGCCGCGACGACCTGCTTCTGGAAGCGCGACGGCGTCGAGCACCGCATCAACATCATCGACACGCCGGGCCACGTCGATTTCACGATGGAGGTCGAGCGTTCTTTACGCGTCCTCGACGGCGCGGTCGCCGTCTTCGACGGCGTCGCTGGCGTCGAGCCGCAGTCCGAGACCGTCTGGCGGCAGGCCGACAAGTACGGCGTCCCCCGCATCTGCTTCATCAACAAGCTGGATCGCGCTGGCGCCTCGTTCGACCGCTCGTTCGAGTCGATCATCACGCGGCTCGGGGCGAACCCCGTCGCGTTGCAGATTCCCATCGGCCTCGAAGACCAGTTCAAGGGCGTCGTCGATCTGATCGCGATGAAGGCGCTGCTGTGGAGGGATGAGACGAAGGGCGCGGAGTACGAGATCACGGACATCCCCGAAGACTTGCGGGAACGCGCCGAGGAGATGCGCCACAAGCTGCTCGAAGCCGCGGCCGAGGCCGACGAGTCGCTGATGGAGCGCTACCTCGAAGACGAGGGCGCTAGCTTCACGGAAGACGAAATCCGCGCGGCGCTCCGCAAGGGCACGATCGCGATCAAGCTCGTCCCCGTCGTGACGGGGTCGGCCTTCAAGAACAAGGGCGTGCAGACGCTGCTCGACGCGGTAGTTGACTACCTGCCCTCGCCGCTCGACATCCCGGCCATCGAGGGCGCGAACCCGCGCACGGGCGACACCGAGCCGCGTCCGGCCGATGCAACCGCGCCGTTCTCCGGTCTGGTCTTTAAGATCATGGCCGACAAGCACCTCGGCCAGCTCTCCTTCGTCCGCATCTATTCGGGCACGGTGCGCGGCGGCTCCTACGTTTACAACTCCGTCAAGGGGACGAAGGAGCGCGTCGGCCGCCTGATGCGGATGCACGCCAACAAGCGCGAGGACATCGACGAGGCGAGCGCGGGCGAGATCATCGCCATCGGCGGCATGCGCCAGGTGACGACCGGCGACACGGTCTGCGACGAGAACAAGCCCATCGTGCTCGAAGCGATGGAGTTCCCCGCGCCCGTCATCCGCGTCGCCGTCGAGCCGAAGACGCGCGCCGATCAGGACAAGATGGGCACGGCCCTCTCGCGCCTCGCGCAGGAAGACCCCTCGTTCAACGTCTCGACCGACCACGAGACCGGCCAGACGATCATCGCCGGCATGGGCGAGCTTCATCTTGAGATCATCGTGGATCGGATGAAACGCGAGTTCGGCGTCGAGGCCAACGTCGGCAAGCCGCAGGTCGCGTACCGCGAGACGATCACCGTGCCCGCGAAGGGCAAGGAAGTTTACAAGCGCCAGACCGGCGGGCGCGGCCAGTACGGCCATGCCGAGATCGAGATCGAGCCGGCCGCGGGCGAGGGCTTCGTCTTCGAGAACAAGATCACGGGCGGCGTCATCCCGAAGGAGTTCATCAAGCCGGTCGAAGAGGGCATCCGCGACGCGATGGAGCGCGGCTTCCTCGCGGGCTACGAGCTGGTGGACATCCGCGTGCGCCTCGTCTTCGGCTCGTACCACGAGGTCGATTCCGACGAGCGCTCGTTCCACATCGCCGGCTCTCTGGCGTTCCAGGACGCGGTCAAGAAGGCCAAGCCCGTGCTGCTGGAACCGATCATGCGCGTCGAGGTCGTCACGCCCGAAGAGTACATGGGCGCGGTCAACGGCGACCTGAACCGCAGGCGCGGGCAGATCGAGAAGATGGAGCCGCGGCCGGGCGGCGTGCAGGTCGTGACGGCCTACGTCCCCCTCTCGGAGATGTTCGGCTACACGACCGACCTGCGCTCGGCCACGCAGGGCCGCGCCACCTCGACGATGCACTTCGAGCGTTACGACCAGGCGCCCCGCAACATCGCCGAAGAGGTGATCGCGAAGGTGCAGGGGGTGGCGAAGTAAGTTTTGACTTATGAGACGGCGGGTCGCCTCTCTCGCTTGATGTAAGGCGTCGGCGGCCCCGAGAAAAACGACAGTAACAAATTCCGTAGGAGCGAGAGAGAAACATGGCGAAGGAGAAATTTGACCGCTCTAAGCCGCACGTGAACATCGGGACTATCGGGCACGTGGATCACGGGAAGACGACCCTGACTGCGGCGATCACGAAGGTCTTGGCGAAGCACAACCCGCGCATCACGGTCCGCGCCTTCGACTCGATAGACAAC
>DATHBT010000170.1:0-13323 GCA_035295985.1 Pyrinomonadaceae bacterium
CCTCCCCTTCTCGACCGACGAGTTCTTCGCCGGCATACGCGAGTTCTACAACCGCCGGACGGAGGACCCGGAGCTCGCGCGCCTCACCTTCTGCCTGCTCGGCGTCGCCACGCCCTCCGATCTGATCCGCGACACGCGCACCACGCCCTTCAACGTCGGCCAGCGCATCGAGCTGACCGACTTCACCGAGGAGGAGGCCGCGCCGCTCGCCGCGGGCCTCGGCCGCCCCGACGCGGAAGCGCGCGAGATGATCCGCCGCGTTCTGCACTGGACGGGCGGGCACCCGTATCTGACGCAGTGGCTCTGCCGCGCCGTCGCGGAGGACGCGACCGCGTCGGGCCGCAGCGGAGTTGACCGCGTCTGCGAGTCGCTGTTCCTTTCGGCGCGCGCGCGCGAGCGCGACGACAACCTGCTCTTCGTCCGCGAGCGGATACTTCGCAACGAGGCCGACCGCGCCGGCCTGCTCGACCTCTACCTGAAAGTGCGCGAGGGCAAGCGGGTCATAGACGACGAGGCCGACCCGCTCGTCAGCGTGCTCCGGCTCTCCGGCATCACGCGCGCCGCCGAGGGCCGGCTGACGGTTCGCAACCGCATTTACCGACACGTCTTCGACCGCGCGTGGGTCGTAGCGAACATGCCGGACGCGGAGCTGCGACGGCAGCGCGCCGCTTACCGTAGCGGTTTGCTGCGCGCGGCGACTGTGGCCGCCGTGATCCTGCTCGTGATGTCGGCGCTCGGCCTCGTCGCGCTGCGCCAACGCAACCGCGCGCTGGAAGAGTCGCAGCGCGCCGACGCGAACTTCCGGCAGTTGCAGCACAAGCAGATTCAGTTGGAGGGCGCGCTCACGGAGGCACAGACGCAGCGCGGCATCGCCGAGGAGCAGCGCGGCCGGGCCGAGGAGCAGCGGGCGGAGGCGGACAGGCAGCGACAGGCGGCGACCGCGCAGCAGCAGGAGGCCGAGCGCGAGCGCGCACGCGCCGTCGCCGCGCGGCGCGCGGCCGAGCAGCAGCGCGGACTCGCGCGCGCTCAGGCCGCCGTCGCCGAGCAGCAGCGCCGCCGCGCGGAGGAGCAGCAGCAGGTGGCCCAGGCGGCGCGCGGGCGGGCCGAGGAGTTGAGCAAGCTCTCCATCGACACGCTCTTCAACATCACGCGCTTCCTCGAAAACTCGAACGAGAAGCTGCGCGCCGTCGAATACTACGATCAGCTCGCGCAGATCTACCGCAAGGCCGACCGCCGCCGGGAGGAGGCGGAGACTTTGCTCAACATCGGCGGCGTTTACATCAAGCTCAGGCAGGAGCCGCAGGCGGCCGAGTACTTCAACCGCTCGCTCAATGTTTTCGGCAGCGCCGGCCAGCAGGAGGAGCAGGCTTACACGCAGATCAAGATCGGCGACCTTTACCGCGACGCCGGCGACCGCGCCAAGGCCGCCGGCTACTACGGCTCGGCCGTCACGCTCCTGCAGGACTCGCTCCCCACCCTGCGAGCGCGCCGCGACCGGAAGCGCGAGGCCAACGCGCTCTACTACCTCTCGCTCGCGCACGGCGGACTCGGCGACGCGCGACGCGCGCTCGACTACTGCCGACAGGCCCGCCCCCTCTTCCAGTCGCTCGGCGACGCCGTCATGCTCGACATCCTCGACATACGCATCGAGGATCTGGCGCAGTCCGTCAAGGATCAGCAGTAGCGCGCCGTTTGGCAGAGTCGCGAGGTGGGTTGATGTTGAGCGCCGGCGAGTCGCACTCACCACGGAGACACAGAGGGCACAGAGATAGCACAGAGGATCGGATTTCTCTGTGCCCCCTCCGTGTCCTCTGTGCCTCCGTGGTGAGTGCCTATCCCAACGCTCAACCCCACCCCGCAGAAGAAGGCGATTGACTTGGCGGGGTCGCTCTCATAATCTACGACCATCGTCCATGCGCCGTCGTCAACAGTTCTCGAAGCGACTCGCGCGCGGCCGTTCTCCGAACGCCGAAGCTAAAGCGATGAAGCATCACCCCCGACCCTTCGCACTCGCCACGTCCGCCCTGCTGCTGTCGCTCTCGCTGCTCGCGCCGCCCGCAGTCCGGGCGCAGACGGTCAGGCAGGCGGCGGCAAACCTCGGCGGCCCTTCGGCGCTCGCGAACGGCGCGACGCACGCGCGCAGGCGTCGCATCGTCGCCCCGCGAGTCGCCGAAACTCCTGACGGCACGCGCGTGACCGTCGCGGCAGACGCGCCGCTCGGCGACTACTCGACGAGCCGCGACAGCGAACTCTTCCGCGTCCTCATCCCGCAGTCGGAGACGGCCCTGAACGGCGACGGCGCGCTGCGCGGCCGTGGCTTCGACGACGCGCGGGTCGAGGCGGAAGGCGACGCCGTGCGCCTCTCCTTCCGACCCGCGCCTGACGTGACGGTGCGCGTCACGCAAGGGTTCAACCGGCTCGACCTGCTCTTCGCCCCGCGCGCCGCGCAAACCTCTCCCGCGACCGCTCCTGTCTCGCCGCTGCCGGCCGCCTTGTTGTCGTCTGCGCCGGCCGCGTCGCCGACGCCCGCCGCGCTGCCAGACGCCGAGCGCGGGGCTGCCGAACTTCTGCTGCGCCGCGTCACGGAGCTTGAGGCGCGCGTCCGCGAGCTTGAGTCGAGACAGAACGGCGCGACCGCGGCGCACACCGCGCCCGACGCCGCGACGGCAACTACGTCCCACACGGAGACGGCAGCCGCCGCGCCGCGCGGGACGAACGCGCGCGCGTCAAACGATCCGCACGCGGGGCACGGCGACGCGGGAGTTGCAGCCGCTACGCAGGACAACGGCGTCCACGACGAGCACACGGGCCCCCCGCGTCTGCAAATCCAGGGCTTCGCAGACCTCGGCTTCCGCGCCACGAACGAGCCGGGCCGCACCAGCTCCTTCGGCCTCGGCCAGCTCGATCTGTTCCTCACCTCGCGCCTGTCGGAGAAGTTCAGCGTGCTCGGCGAGCTGATCGTCGAGGCGGGCGAGGACAACGCCTTCAACTTCGAGATTCACCGCCTGCTGCTCCGCTACCAGCACAGCGACCACCTCGCGCTCAGCGCCGGCCGCTACCACACGGCCATCGGCTACTTCAACACCGCCTACCACCACGGCGCGTGGTTCCAGACGGCCGCCAACCGCCCCCTCATCTACGCCTTCGAGAGCAAGGGCGGCATCCTCCCGCTGCACAACGTCGGCCTGAGCGCGCAGGGCCGCGTCCCGCGCGCGCCGTGGGGTTTGCGCTACGTCGTCGAGCTGGGCAACGGCCGCGCCGCGCGCTCGCCGCAGGATCGCGCGGTTCAGACCTCCGTTGACGAGAACAACGGCAAGGCGTTCAACGTCGCCCTCTTCGCGCGGCCCCGGCAGGTGCAGGGCTTGCAGGCCGGCTTCTCCGTCTATCGAGACCGCCTTACGCCGCGCGACGCGCCGAACGTCGGGCAGACGATCACTGCCGCGCACCTCGTCTATCAGAACTCGCTCTACGAGCTACTGAACGAGGCCGTCCTGCTGCGCCACTCGACCGAGGCGCGCACGTCGCACGCCCTCGGCCTCTACACGCAGTTCTCGCGCCGCTTCGGCCGCTCGCGCCCCTACTTCCGTTACCAGCACCTGAACGTGCCCGAAGGCTTCCCGCTCTTCCCCAACGCCGGCCGCCGCAACGGCCCCTCGCTCGGCCTGCGCTACGACGTGAGCGACTACGCCGCGCTCAAGCTCCAGTACGACCGCACGTGGCGGCGGCGTCTGACGACCCTTGACGAGCTGATCATGCAGCTCGCCTTCACCTTCTGATTCGGACAAGCGACTTCGATGAGGAGACCGCTCAAGCTCTTACTGCTGCTGCTCGTCGCGCTCGCGATGCTCGCGTCCGTCTGGCGCATCGCGTTCTCCGCGCCTCGCCCCGCGTCGGCGCACGCGGTCTCGGCCCTCGCGCTCCAGCAGCGGACGCTGGCCGTCATCGTCCACAAGTCGAACCCGACGGAAAACCTCTCGACGGCTGAGCTGCGCGAGTACTTCCTCTCCGAGCGCACGAGTTGGCCGACGAAGCAGAAGGTGCGCGCCGTGATGATCGCGCCCGGACGGCCGGAGCGGCAGGCGCTCATCGAACTGGCGCTCGACATGCGGCGCGAGCAGGACTACCAGGCCCACTTCCTGCGCGCCAAGTTCACCGAGCAGGCGACGGAGCAGCCGCGCGAGTTGCAGTCGGCGGCCGACGTGCTCCGCTTCGTCTCGAACGTGCCCGGCGCGCTCGCCTACGTGCCGGCCAGCGAGGTTGACCCCTCGGTCAAAGTCGTCCGCGTGGACGGCCTCGCGCCCGGCGACCCCGGCTACAGGCTCAGGTTCTAGCCCCGTACGGCCCGCCCCTAACTCAAACGAGCAACGCACGTTACCCCCGCCGCATCGATCCTTTGCGCCGCGGTGCACGCGCGCGCCGGCTTGCCCCCGCGCGCCGCGGGTGACAGACTATCCCGTTCCCCGGCCGGCCAAATTCGCGCCTACGGATTTTTAACCTCTGGAATGATCCCGATGCTTAGAAGATTTAAGCTCGTCGCGCTCTCGCTCGTTGTTCTGCTCGCCGCCCTGCCCGCGCGCGCGCAGACGACCGCGGGCGACTCCGTCATCATCCTGCCCTTCGAGAACACCTCCGCGCAGCGCGAGCACAACTGGATCGGCCCGAGCTTCGCCGACGCCCTCTCCGAGTTCTTCCGCGTTCCGGGCCTGCGAGTCGTCTCGAACGACGAGCGCGAGCTGCTCTACCAGCGCCTGCGCCTGCCGCTGACCACGCTCCCCTCGCGGGCGACGGCCATCAAGATCGCGCGCGAGGCCCGCGCCTCGCTCGTCGTCATCGGCAACTACACCGTCAAGGTCTCGCAGGACGAGCGCGTGCCTGCCGAGATCAGCGGGTCGGCGCGCGTCATCGACGTGAACCGCGGCCAGCAGTGGCAGTACCAGTTCGACTTCGGCGACGCGCTCGTCAACCTCCAGAAGTTGCAGGGTAAGCTCGCCTGGCAGATTCTCTACCAGCGCGACCCGGCCGCGCTGACCGTCTCCTTAAACGACGTGCTTGAGAAGGCCAACCGCGTCCCGCCGCGCGCCTTCGAGAGCTTCGTCAAGGGCGTGATGACCGAAGACCCGGAGAAGCGCTCGAACTACCTGCAGAACGCGCAGAAGGAGTACGCCAAAGTCCACGCGGGCGAGACCTACTCGGACGCCGCCTTTGAGCTGGGCAACCTGCACTACCGCCAGGGCAAGTGGAAGGACGCGGCCGAGCACTACTCGAAACTCAAGCGCGGCGACGCGAACTACGCCGAGGCCGCCTTCTACGCCGGCATCGCGCACTGGAAGCAACACGATCTCAAGTCCGCGCTCGCCGCGCTCATCCCTTTGACCTCGGCCGCGCCGCTCACCGGCGTCTATAACAACGCGGGCGCGATCTCCCTGCAGGCCGCGCGCGACGAGAAGGACGCCGCCGAGCGAGACCGTTCGCTCCGTCAGGCCGTCGAGCTGTTGGGTCGCGCGAAGGAGACCGAGCCGGACGAAGCGACAGTCCTCTACAACTACGCATACGCGCTCTTCCTGTCGGGCAAGTTCGCCGAGGCGGCCGACAGCTTGCGCAAGGTTCTGACCGTCAGCCCGCGCGACGGCGAGGCGTTTTTCCTCTACTCGAAGGCGCTCGAACGCGCGGGCCAGGCCGAGGCCGCCGCCGCCGCCGACAACGAGGCCCGCCGCTACCTCAAGACTTACGCCGCGCTTCAGACCAACTGGCAGAAGTCGCAGACGGTCGCGGAAGTGGCCCCGCGGCTGGTCGCGAGGTTCGACGTGGCCGAGGCCATCAGCCGCCGCGAGGTGGCCGTCGAACCCGTGGGGCCGAAGGCGGAAGACCTGCTTGAGCGCGCACGTAAGCTCTACGCCGCGGGTCAGGACGACGAGGTGCTGCCCGAGCTGAACCGCGTGCTGATGATCGAGCCGATGAACGCGGAGGCGCACCTCTACATCGGCCGCGTCCACATGCGCCGCGGCGACTTGGAGCGCGCCATCATCTCGCTCAAGAATACGCTCTTCTGGTCGAACCAGAAGTCGGTTGACGCGCACGTCCTTTTGGGGCGCATCTTCCTGGAGAAGGGCGACCGCGCGCAGGCGCTCGTCCACGCGCGCACGGCCATCCAGCTCGACCCGAACCACCAGGACGCCCTCGCCCTCCACCGGCAGGTCGAGACCGGGGCGCGCTAGGGAGTTCGGAAGCGGCAGGCGGTAAGCGCGGCAGCTCTTTTCGGGCAGCCGCGCTTTCGTTTACGCGAAAGACTTTTAACGAAGATGAGCACCCTCCTCGCTATCGCGATCTTCATCGTTGCCGTCTGTGTGATCTATATCGCCGTCGCTTCGAGGCGGCACAAGCAGGGCGCGCGCGGCGAGGTTAATCTGGTCGGGCAGACGGGGACGGTCGAGCGGGACTTGCGGCCCGACGGGGCGGTGCTCGTCGCCGGCGAGGTGTGGCCGGCGCGCACGCGCCCCGGCCGCACCATCACGCGCGCGGAGTGTCCCCGCGTGCGCGTCGTGGGGACGGAAGGCTACTGGCTTGAGGTCGAGCCGGAGGAGTAGGGGGCGGGGTCGAAAACTGGAACGGGGCGGCGGAGCTTCCAGAGAGTGGCACGCGAACTGCTTTAGGAAAAGTCGGCAAGCACGGAAGCAGTTGACCCGTGACCCCGCCGCCATCACTTCTCTGAGCGTGGCCTGCCGCTACGCCAGCCGCCCGCCGAGCAGCCCAACCTATCTACCCTATCTTACAGGAACCCGGCTCCCCGCCGGGTTCTCCCGCTTTTGGGGCAAAACGTATTTCCGCCAGAGATTCCAGCCTTCCTCCGGCCGCAACCTATCCTGATCCTTTTGTCGCCCGCCGTTGACTGTCGGTCGCCCGCGGGTGACACGGCGACAATTTTTGTCACCACAGACCTGACAAATCCCGTCTTTTTGCGTCGATCCGGTAAACGATTTGGCGCAGGGCGCAAGCCCCGGCGGCCGACCTCGAAAAAATTTTCAGCCCCCGAAGGCCGCCCTGCCTGCGCGCAGATTTACACGGCAGGCGCGCGGTGACGCTCCTGCTCCCGCTCTGTTAAACTCGCGCCCGTGCAGGACGCCGCAGCCGTCGGGACGCAGCAGCAGGGGGTCGGCCGAGCGTCGCGCCGCTCCCGCGCGCGCGTGATGGCGCGCGCCTCCGCGCCTTCGCGCCCGCAGTCTGTGCTCGCGGCACTCTCCGCCCTGCTCGTCGTCCTCTCCTTCCCTGACTTCGATCTGTGGCCGGTCGCCTGGGTAGGCCTCGTGCCGCTGATGCTCGCTGTTCTGGGCGCGCGGCCCGCGCAAGGATTCGTCCTGGGCTGGCTCTGGGGCACGCTCTTCTTCTACGGCTCCTGCTGGTGGCTCACCCACTCGATGATCCACTACGGCGGCATCCCCCCGGCCGCAGCCTTCGCGCTGCTCCTGCCCCCGGTCATACTCGTCGCACTCTTCCCCGCCCTGTGGGCGCTGCTCGTCGCGCGCGCTTCCCTGCGATGGGGCGCGAAGGCTCTCGCGCTCGCGCCCTTCGCTTGGGCCGCGCTCGAATGGCTGAGGCTCACTGCGACCGGCCAGCTCTGGAACGCGCTCGGCTATTCGCAGGCATACCACCCGACCGTCATCCAGCCGGCCGCGTGGGGCGGCGTCTATGCCGTCAGCTTCCTGCTCGTGGCGGCTAACGCCGCGCTCGCCTTCGCACTCGCGCAAAGAACACTACGCAGTTCACTCTACGCCGCACTCGCCTCGGCGCTCGTCGCCCTCACCGCCGCGCTGGCGGAAATCAACTCTGTCCAGCACGCGCTCGCGAACGACTCGGACGCGCAGGCGGCCGCAGTCGTCGTCGCCATACAGCCGAACGTCTCGCCGGACTTCGAGCGCCCCGTCGAGGAGGAGCAGGCCCTCGTCGCGCGCCACCTCTCCATGAGCAGGGACGCGCTGATCAGTTGGGAGCCGCTGCGCGAGCTGTACGGGTGGCGCGACGTGCCCCCGCGGCGGCCCGGCGGCGAGCCGCGCCTCGTCGTCTGGCCCGAGTCGCCGATGAATTTCCGCTGGGAGCGCGACGCGGAGTTCCGCGAGACGGTCTCAAACTTCGCGCGCGCCAACCGCACCTCCGTCCTCTTCAACGCGCTCGAACCCGCGCCCGCGGGCGGCGCGTACAACTCGGCCGTGTTGGTGAACGAGCACGGCCAACTCGTCGCCCGGTATGATAAGATTCGCCTGCTGCCGTTCGGCGAGTACGTGCCGCTGCCCTGGTGGCTGGGCGGCGGACTGGTGGGCGCGATAGTCGGCGAGTTCACGCCGGGCGCGAGCTACACGCTGCTGCCCGTGGGGGAAGCGAAGGCGGGCGTCTTCATCTGCTTCGAGTCGGCCTTCCCCGCCCTCTCGCGCGAGTTCACGGGTGCGGGCGCGGACGTGCTCATTAACATCTCGAACGACGGCTACCTGGGGCGGACGCCCGTGCTCCGGCAGCACTTGGCGAACGCCGTCTTCCGCGCCGTCGAGAACCGCCGCGAAGTCCTGCGCGTGACAAACACCGGCATCACCGCGCGCATCACGCCCCGCGGCGAAGTGCTCGACGCCACCGGCAGCTTCGAGACCGCGTCGCGCACCTGGCCCGTCGCGCGCGCGACCGCCGGGCAGACTTTCTACACGCGCCGCGGCGACCTCTTCGTCGCCCTCTGCGCGCTGGTAACGATTTTGTCCGTCGTCAGTGGTCAGTTGTCCGTTGTCCGTGCTGCCCGAACGAGCGCGGTTGCGGCTGACGATCAAGCTTCGCAAAGAGGCAAAACTACTGATCACTGACGACGGACAGGCTTTTGGGAGGTAGGATGCTAGAGACTCTGTCAACGCAAGAGCTGCGCGCCAGTTACGAAGACCTGCGGGCGCGGGTCGAGCAGCTCGGGAGGTTTCTTTGATGTCGCGGCGAAGCGCGGGGAGTTGAGCGGCATCGAGGCGCAGGCCAGCGCGCCCGACTTCTGGAACGATCAGGAGGCGGCGCAGAAGCTGTTGCAGCAGCGCAGTCGCCTGGAGCGCGTCATCTCGCGTCAGGAGTCTTTCGAGTCGTCGGTCGCGGACGCGGGCGTGCTGTTCGAGTTCGCCGAGGAAGACGGGGACTCGCTCAAGGAGCTGCGCCAGCTCCTCGAACGGCTCGAACGCGAGGTCGCGGAGGCCGAGACCGAGACGATGCTCGCGGGCGAGAACGACGCGCGCAACGCCATCTGCAACATCCACCCCGGCGCGGGCGGCACGGAGTCGCAGGACTGGGCCGAGATGCTCTTGAAGATGTATCTGAAGTGGGCCGAGCGGCGCGGCTTCAAGACCGAGATCATCGAGTACCAGCCGGGCGAGGAGGCGGGAATCAAGAGCGTCACGTTCCGCGTCGAGGGCGAGTACGCCTACGGCCTGCTCGCGGCCGAGGCCGGCGTCCACCGGCTCGTTCGCATCTCGCCGTTCGATCAGGCCGCGCGCCGGCACACGTCTTTCGCCTCGCTCTTTGTCTCGCCCGAAATCGATGAAGACATCGAGGTCGAGATCAACGACAAAGACCTGCGCGTTGACACCTACCGCTCGACCGGCGCGGGCGGCCAGCACATCAACACGACCGACTCGGCCGTACGCATCACGCACCTGCCCACGGGGATCGTCGTCGCCTGCCAGAACCAGCGTTCGCAGCACCAGAACCGCGCCGTCGCTATGCAGGTTCTGCGCTCCCGGCTCTACGAACTCGAACTAGAGAAGCGCCGCGCCGAGACGGACGCGCTCAAAGCCAACATGGCCGACAACTCCTTCGGCTCGCAGATCCGCAACTACGTGCTCGCGCCCTACCGGCTGGTGAAGGACGCGCGCACGAAGTTGGAGCGCGGCGACGTGGACTCCGTCCTCGCCGGCGACATCGACGACTTCATCAAGGCATACCTGCTCGCGCGCCGCGCGGCTTAACGGCGCGAAGTCAGGAAGGCGCGAAGTCAGGAAGGCGAGCGCGCCAACTCGGCATCTGTTTTTTAGACTGACTCCGGCCCGGACTTAAACCTATGGCGACAACACAGGCGGAGACGCGAACGAAGCTGGCCGCGACGAACCGCGGGCCGCGGCTGGGCGAGATCGTGGGCATCCTGCTGCTCGCTCTGGGGCTGCTGCTCGCGCTCTGCCTCTTCTTCTTCCACCCGGACGATCCGTCGCTCAACTCGGCCGGCCGCGGCGCGACGAACAACCTCATCGGCCCGGCCGGGGCTTACGTCTCCGATCTCGTCCTCCAGCCGTTCGGCGTGGCCGCCTACCTGCTGCCCGTGCTGCTCTTCGCCGCCGCGTGGCGACGCTTTAGAAAGCAGCCGCTGCGCGCGCCGCTCGCGCGCGTCGCGGGCCTCTTCGTCATCCTGCTCTCGGCCTCCGCCCTGCCCGCGCTCGCGGGGATGCCGAAGTTGTTCGACGGCCGCGTCGAGGCCGGCGGCTTCGTCGGCCTCTTCATCGCGGCGGGGCTGGTGGGCGTCATCGGCAACGTCGGCGCGCTCGTGCTGCTCGCGGCGCTCGCTGCAATCGGCGTCCTGCTCGCCACCAACTTCTCCTTCGCTCACGCCTACGAGCGGACGCGCGCCGCGCTCGGCGACCCCTCCGGCTTCTTCGGCACGCAGGCGGCTCGTTTCCGGGCTTGGCAGGCCGCGCGGCGGGCAACGGCCGCGCAGCGCGCAATGGAGCGCCGCGCCGCGCGCGAGGAGCACGAACGTGCGCGCGCCGACGAGCGGAAGCTGCGCGACAAGACGCCGCAGGAGCGCGTCGCAGAGTTCATGCGAGAGACCGAGGGCGCGGGGCTGGACGGCGCCTCGGCCGCCATCCAGCGCAACGCCGCCGCGGCCGAACTCGCCTCAAGCGCGCCGCAGGCGGTCGGCGTCGAGCCTGTTGACGGTTCGGCGCGGGCGGGCGGCGAAGCTGAGGAAGTGCCCCCGAGAGAGCGCGTCAGGAAAACTGGCGGCGTTCAGGTCGATCCGATAAACGCCTCGACAGCGGTGGTCACTAAACGCACCGCCGCGGCGCGCGACGATGAGGCGGGCGACGACGCGGAAGTGGCCGAGATGGTGCGCGACGTTTCGGTCGTGCGCACCGAAGCGCCCGAAGAGGACGCGGCCGAGCGTCGGGCGCGCGAGCGCGCCGAGCGCGAGGCCAGGCGGCTTGAGAAGGCAGCCGCCGCGCTCAGCAACTACAAGCTCCCGCCCGTCGAGTTTCTGAACGCGCCCGCGCCGCGCCACGAGCAGGCCGACGAGGAGCTGCGCTCGCTCGCCTCGCGCGTCGCCGAGAAGTGCAAAGAGTTCAACGTCACGGGCAAGATCGAGTACATCTGCCCCGGCCCCGTCGTCACCACCTACGAATTCAAGCCCGATCCAGGCGTCAAGTATTCGCGCGTCACGGGATTGGTTGACGACCTCTGCCTCGCGCTCAAGGCCGAGTCGATCCGCATCGACCGCGTGCCCGGCAAGGCGCACGTCGGCATCGAAGTCCCGAACTCGCGGCGTGACAACATCATGCTCCGCGAGGTCGTCGAGTCGCGCCAGTTCAAGGAGACCGACTCGAAGCTGCTGCTCGCGCTCGGCAAAACGATTGACGGTCTGAACTACGTCGCCGACCTCGCCAAGATGCCGCACCTGCTGATCGCGGGCGCGACCGGCACGGGCAAGTCCGTCTGCCTGAACTCGCTCGTCGTCTCGATCCTCTACAAGGCGCGGCCCGACGAGGTGAAGTTCATCATGATCGACCCGAAGCGCCTGGAGCTGGGCCTCTACGCGGACATCCCGCACCTCGCCACGCCGATCATCACGGAGCCGAAGCGCGCCGCCAACGCCCTGAAGTGGGGCGTCGGGCAGATGGAGGCGCGCTACAAGCAGCTCGCGCAGTGGGGCGTGCGCAACATCGACGGCTACAACGCCGAGGTGATGCGCCGCAACCTGGTCGAGGACTTCGACGAGGCGGGCCAGCCGTGGAAGCCGCTCCCCTACATCGTCATCATCGTGGACGAGCTGGCCGACCTGATGATGACTTCGGGTCACGAAGTCGAGGAGGCGATCACGCGACTCGCGCAGATGGCCCGCGCCGTCGGCATCCACCTCGTCCTCGCCACGCAGCGCCCGTCGGTCGATGTCATCACGGGCTTGATCAAGGCGAACTTCCCGTCGCGCATCGCCTTCCGCGTCTCCTCCAAAGTTGACTCGCGCACGATCATCGATGTGAACGGCGCGGAGCAGCTCCTGGGTCGCGGCGACATGCTCTTCCTCCCGCCGGGCACGTCGCGGCTCGTGCGCGTCCATGGCGCTTACGTTGACGAGGCCGAGATCGGCCGCATCGTCTCGCACATCAAGCAGCAGGGCGAGCCGGTTTACGACGAGACGATCACGCAGTCCGAAGAGGAGGCCGGCGGGGCAGACGGCGTGGCGGGCGAGCGCGACGATCTGTTCGAGGACGCGCTGCGCATCTGCGTCGAGATGAAGCGAGCCTCCACCTCCGTCCTGCAACGCCGCCTGCGCATCGGTTACGGCCGCGCCGCCGCCATCCTCGACGCGATGGAGCGCGAGGGCTTCATCGGCCAAGCCGACGGCGCGCGCCCCCGTCCCGTGCTCGGCAAGGGCTTCGAGACCGTCAACCACTGGGACGCGCTCGAACGCGGCGACGAGGGTTAAACGACGGCCGCGAGTCATGCCCGAGAGAACGAAAGGGAGAACGGAGCGGTGTCCCTTCAACCGTCTGTCGCGCCCGCTCCGGGCCGCAAAAGTTTTCGACAACTTTTCCACAGATTCTGTGGAAAAAGCTGTGGAAAAGCCGAAATTCCAGGTTACAAGTTCCTGAAAAATTTAGACTTCTAGCATTTTGCACACGCCGGCTGCAAAGTTTGTCAAAGCCGTCCCGGACAGTGATTTAAGCCACATGAAGTCGGCCTTCTGCCCAGCTTTTTGGCGTCCCGTATTCTTCTGCTCCGCGCTGGTGCTCCTCGCTGCCACCTCCTGCGTCAGATTGCCCCGCCAGCCCGCCGCCGCGGGCGCTGTCGAAACACTCGGCGGCGAGCCGAACGCGGCGCGTGCCGCAACGACCCCGCCCGTCAACATCAACCGGGCCGCGCGCGAGGAGTTGGAGCGTCTGCCCGGCATCGGGCCTGCGCTCGCCCAGAGAATCGTCGAGCACCGGGAGCGGCACGGCGCGTTCCGCCGGGTCGAGCACCTTCTCGTCGTGCGGGGCATCAGCGAGCGGCGCTTCGCGGAGCTGCGCGCGCACGTCACGGCCGAGTAAGCCTCCCTCATTTCGCTAACCG
>DATHBT010000171.1:0-1528 GCA_035295985.1 Pyrinomonadaceae bacterium
CTTCAGCGGCGTCGCGCCCGGCCGCTACACGGTGCGCGCCGCCGCGCCCGGCTTCGCGGCCTACGAGAACGCCGAGGTCGCGGTCGCCGCCGGCCGGCGCGAGTCGTTCGACATCAAGCTGAGCATCGCGCTCGAACAGGAGGAGGTCAACGTCACCTCCGAGGGCGGCGTGAGCACGGAGGCCGAGGCCAACCAGAGCGCGCTCGTGCTCAGGGACAAAGACCTCGACTCGCTGCCGGACGACCCGGACGATCTGGCCGCCGCGCTGCAAGCCTTGGCCGGCCCCGCCGCGGGCCCCAACGGCGGGCAGATCTACATCGACGGCTTCACGGGCGGCTCGCTGCCCTCGAAGGAGTCGATCCGCGAGATCCGCATCAACCAGAACCCGTTCGCCGCCGAGTTCGATCAGATCGGCTTCGGCCGCATCGAGATTCTGACGCGCCCCGGATCGGATCGCCTGCGGGGGCAGGGCTTCTTCAGCTTCTCGGACGAGAGCTTGAATTCGCGCGACCCGTTCGCCGCGCGCCGCGCGCCCTCGCAGGGGCGCAACTTCGGCTTCAACCTCGGCGGGCCGATCAGCAAGGGCAAGTCGTCCTTCTTCTTCGACATCGACAAGCGCGACACGGACAGCAACTCGATCATCAACACGCAGATCGTCGATCCCGTCACGCTGGGCCTGACGCCCGTCCTCCGCACCGTGCTCGTGCCCGGACGCCGCTTCAGCTTCAGCCCGCGCTTCGACTACGCCATCAACCAGAACAACACACTCGTCGCGCGCTACCAGTACTCGCGCGGCACCGTGGACAACCAGGGCGCGAGCGAGCTGACGCTCGACGTCGATCCGTTCTTCGGCGTGACGCGCACCTACAGCCGCGAGAACTCCGAGCACAGCCTGGCGCTCACCGAGACGGCGATCCTTTCGCCGACCATCATCAACGAGACGCGCTTCCGCTTCGAGCGCAATCAGTTCGAGGCGGGCGGCGACATCTCGCGGCCCGTCATCAACGTCTCCGGCGCGTTCACCGCGGGCGGCGCGACCTTCGCGCCGGCCGAGAGCAGGACGACGAACTGGGAGTTGCAGAACTACACCACCTGGGCGCGCGGCGTCCACTCGCTCAAGTTCGGCGCGCGCCTGCGCGGCGTCCGCATCGAGGACATCACGCAGTCGGGCTTTAACGGCACGTTCGTCTTCGCCGGGACGGGCGCGCTGACCTCGACCGAGCTGTTCCGCCGCGTCATCGATCCCAATGACACGACGGGGGCGCTCCCGACGCAGCTCAACATTTCCGGCGGCAACCCGCTCGCCGAAATCTCGCAGACCGACGTCGGCCTCTTCATCCAGGACGACTGGCGCGTCCGGCCCAACTTCACGCTCTCCGCGGGGTTGCGCTACGAGAACCAGACGAACATCGACAGCAACCTGAACTTCGCGCCGCGGCTCTCCTTCGCCTACGCGCTCGGCGGCACGCAGGCCGCGCGGCCGACCACGGTGCTCCGCGGCGGCTTCGGCGTCTTTTACAGCCGCGTG
>DATHBT010000172.1:0-2096 GCA_035295985.1 Pyrinomonadaceae bacterium
CCGCATCTTCGCGGCCAAGACCGGCGCGGACGAGGAGTCGGCGCGCGCCGCCCTCGAAGCGGCCGGCGGCGACCTGCGCGTCGCGCTCGTGATGCACGCGACGAACGGTCAGCGCGCCGACGCCGAGCACGCACTCGCCGAGTCGCGCGGCGTAGTCCGTCAAGCAATCGAATCGCTTTCGCGCGGTTAGAACTTACAAAGACGAGCCGAACGTCAAGCCGCCTGGAACGCCTTCGCGCCTACGCGCTAGATTTGTACTGTTAAGGTTTCCGGCGTGCTGTATATAGCGCCCATTAAATCGTGGATCAGTCAACAGCCGAAGCCGCAACCGCATCGAGTTTCGCAGGCGGGTTAGATCGTCTGCACCCCGCCCTGCGCGGCGCACGCGCCGTCCTCTTCGACGTGGGCGGGACGCTGACGCACCCCGACTGGCAGCGGCTCGCCGAGCTGGCTCGCGCGGAGGCCGGCCGAGAGTTCGACGGCGCGGAGCTGGATCGCGTCTTCAAGGACGGCCTGCGCGAGGTTGACCTGTGCCTCAAGCAGGGCGCGCCTCCGCCGTTCGACACGACGCGCCGCAACTGGACTTTCGCGCGGATGTACGCCGGCCTCGGACTCTCCGACGAGTCCTGCGAGCGCCTGCGCGCGCGCCTCGACGCGCTGCACGAAGAGCGCCACCTCTGGTGCGGCATCGACAGGGACGCCCCCCGCGTCCTGGACGCGATTCACGCCGCAGGCCTGCGGACGGCGGCGATATCGAACACGGAGGACGGGCGGCTCGAAGAGCTGATGCGGCTCGTCGGGCTGGCCGACCGCTTCGACTTCATACTCGACTCTTTCGTCGTCGGCCTGCGAAAACCCGATCCCGCGATCTTCCGCCTCGCGCTGGAACGTCTCGGCCTCGATCCGCGCGAGGCCGTCTATGTCGGCGACTCCTACGGCCACGACGCGCTGCCCGCGCTCGCGCTCGGCCTCGGCGCGGTGCTCGTCGATCCGCTCGACCTGCACCCGGAGAGCATCTGCCCGCGCGTCCGCTCGCTCGGCGGGCTGGTCGAACACGGCGGGGCTGCCGCCGGTTGACGCCGTGTTGTATGATTGCGCCCACACGAAGGGCAAAAGGTTCTTCCCCCGCGCTTTTTTAAGTTCGATTTAGCCACACGGTCTGCCGCTCTGTTCGTAAAAGCCTGCCCGCAGTCGGCCGCGCGTCAGCACGCCGCCGCGCGCCGGGCGGGCCGACGGTGAAACGGGATGCGCTGGCTCGACCTCGTCATCATCTTCGGCTACCTCGCCGGGATCACGCTCTTCGGCGTGTGGTTCTCGCGCAAGCAGCGGACGACGCGCGACTATTTTCTGGGCGACCGCAACGTCCCGTGGTGGGCCATCGCCGCCTCAATCGTCGCCACCGAGACCTCGACCATCACGTTCATCTCCGTGCCCGGTGTGGCCTTCGCGCGCGGCGGCAACTTCCAGTTCCTCCAGCTCGTCTTCGGCTACATGCTGGGGCGGATCGTCATCTCCCTCCTCTTCATCCCGTCCTACTTCCGCGGCGAGCTGCTGACCGTCTATCAACTGCTCGAACGACGCTTCGGGCAGCGGATCAAGATGCTCGCGGCGTCGCTCTTCGTCGTCATGCGGAACATCGCCGACGGCGTGCGGCTGCTGCTCACGGCCATCGTGCTCGCGGCCGTCTATACGACGTTCCAGCCCGATGCGTCGGCCGCGACAATCACCGTCTGGTCGGTCGTGCTGCTCGGCGCGGTGATGATCGTCTTCACCTACTTCGGCGGGATGGAAGCGGTCATCTGGATCGAGGTCGTCCAACTCGGCATCTACATCGCGGGCGCGCTCGCCGCCGCCGTCGTGCTCGCCTCGATGATCGGCGGCGGCTTCGGCGGGGCCGCCGCGCTCGGCTCGCAGTTCGACAAGTTCGACGTGGTCGATCTCGGCTTCCGGCAGACGGCCTACTCGTTCGGCGTCCCGTTCTCGTCGCAGAGGTTTACTTTCAGCCTGCCCGTCGATCTGACGAAGACCTACACGCTCTGGGCCGGGCTGATCGGCGGCTGCTTCCTGACTATGAGCACGCACGGGACGGATCAGTA
>DATHBT010000173.1:0-40829 GCA_035295985.1 Pyrinomonadaceae bacterium
CTCGCCCTGCGCGACGAGATCAGGCGCGTCATCAACTACCGCAGCTTCTTCCTCAGCTATTGCCCCGACGCCAAACCTGCGGGCACACGCCTCCACACGCTCTGCCCCATCCCCTCGCACGGCCACACGGGAAAGGGCAGCCCCTCGCTCTCAATCGACCTCGCGCGCGGCCTCTTCCACTGCTTCTCGCGCGGCGAGGGCGGCGACGCCTTCGAGTTCTACGAACAGATGCACGGCGTCTCCTTCGCGCAGGCCGTCAATCGAATGGCGCGCGACCTCGGCATCGAGGACTCGCGCGGCCGTCGTCGGCGCACGTCGCCCGCGCGCGCCGCAGCGCCCGACGCGGCCGAAGAGGCTGCGGCCGACGAAGAGCCGCTGCCGCAGGAGCGCGTGACCGCCATCTGCGAGAAGTTCCTTAAAATCTGTCGCGCGGAAGATCAGACGGAGGGACGCAACTACCTCTCGCGCCGGGGCATCGACGCGCGCACGGTCGAGCGCGCCCGCGTCGCCTACTTCCCCCGACGCGCCTACCGCCGCGTGATGCGGCGGACGCAGGACGCCTTCCCGCTCGAAGAGTTGCGCCGCAGCGGCCTCTTCAACCGCCGCGCACACCTGACGTTTTACCGACACCGCCTGCTCTTCCCGTTCGTCGTCGAGGGCCGCGCCGTTTACCTACAGGCGCGCACCACCGCCGCGGGCGTCGAGCCGCGCTGGCACAACATGCGCGGCGGCGTCCCCGCGCTCTACAACTCCGACTCGCTCGCGGAGCTGCCGACCGGCGCGGTCGTTTACCTCGTCGAAGGCTTCACGGACACGCTCACGCTCCTCACCCACGGCTTCAACGCTATCGGCCTCGTCGGCGCGGCCGGACTCAAAGACGAATGGCTCGCGCCGCTCGCGCGCTTCCGCGTCGTCGCCGCGCTCGACCCGGACGCCGCCGGCCGCCGCGCCGCCGAACGCTACGAAGAACTCTTCGCCGCGCGCGGCCTCCGCCTGGCACGTATTGCGCTGCCCACAGATGTTAATGACTATTTCCGCCAGCGCGCCGCCGCCGCCGTCGAGTTCTCGCTGCTGACCGACGCCGCGCTCGAAAAGCAGTGATCAGTGGTCAGTGGCCGGTGGGCAGTTTTTGCGGGGACGCAGGCTGCGCGTGAGGGCGAAAAGCTTAAGCAGCGCAGGAAGAACGACCGACCACTGACCACCGACCACTGACCGCTGCCGACTTTATCGTCTATAATCTCCGTTCGGACTGTTATGGCTCAGGAAGATACAAAAGTCGCGGGGGCTGCGCGGACGGAGTTGTCCGTCGTCGATAAGCTCCGCATGTTGCTCGACATCACGAAGAAGATCAGCCGCTCGCTCGACGTGGAAGAGGTGGTCAACCTCGTGATGGACACGCTCTCGTCGCTGCTGCCTTACGACGCGGCGGGCATCTACCTCGTCGAGTGCGAGCCTGGCCCGGAGGGCAAGTGCCAGCCGTCGGCGCTGAAGCAGTTCAGCAAGACGGCCGTGCGCGGCTACGACATAGAGGAGCTGAGCGAGCTACATTTGAAGGTGGGGGAAGGATTGATCGGCCACGTCGCCAAGACGGGCGAGCCGCTCATCGTGCCCGACGTGCGACACGATCCGCGCTACGTCAACGCGCGGCGCGAGACGCGCTCCGAGATGGTCGCGCCCATCGTTTCGAGCGAGGAGGTGATCGGCGTCTTCGACCTCGAATCCGACGAGCCGAACGCCTACACTGAGGACGACCTCGAAGTCCTGTCGCTGCTGGCCTCGCAGGTCGCCATCGCCGTCGAGAAGGCTGTGCTCTACGAGCACTCGGTCGAGCGCAAGCGTTTGCAGGCGCAGCTCGAAGTCGCGCGCCACGTCCAACTGGAACTCCTCCCGCCGCGCGACCCGAAGCTCCCCGGCTTCGACATCAGCGCCTACAACTTCTCGACCGAAGAGGTTTCGGGCGACTACTACGACTTCGTCCAAATCTACGAGGATCACCTCGGCCTGGTCATCGCCGACGTTTCGGGCAAGGGCGTGCCGGCCGCGCTGCTGATGGCCTTCCTGCGCGCCTGCCTGCGCACCGTGATCCAGATCGGCTACGCGCCCAACATCGCCGTCTCCAAGGTCAACTACCTGCTCTGGGAGTCGATCGAGAACAACCAGTTCGTGACGGCCTTCTACGGCGTGCTCGACGCGACGAACAAGACGCTGGCCTACGCCAACGCCGGCCACAACCCGCCGCTGCTGATGGACGCCGAAGGCAACGCCCGCTTCATCGAGCGCGGCGGCATTCCTTTGGGGATGTTCCGCGACACGCGCTACTACGAGTACTACCTGCCGGTCGAGTCGGGCCAGACTCTCGTGCTCTACACGGACGGGGCGACCGAGGCCGAGAGCGCGGACGGCTGCGAGTACGGGCGCGACCGCTTCGAGCAAAAGGTGAGGGAAGGCCGCCACCTGCCGGCCAGGGAGCTGATCAAATTCCTCCACGCCGACATCCTCGAATGGACGGGCGGGCGCGGCTCCGGCGACGACGTGACCTTCGTCGTCGCCAAGGCACTCTGAGCGCGGCATAATTATGTGTTAGGTGCTTTGAGTAAACGTAAGCATAGGAGGCTCTCACAAAATGAAAGTTTTCATCAGTCACTCAAGTAGAGATAAGTGGGCAGCCAGAAGAATATCCGACGATCTAAACAGACTTGGGGTAGAAACTTTTCTCGATGAAAAGGACATTGAGACTGGAGAAACTATTGATGATACGATAAGTATACATCTAAAAGAGTGTGATGAATGCTTACTCTTATTGTCCCCATCTTCGTTAAATAGTCATTGGGTGCTTATTGAAATTGGAGGCGCAAAAGCCCTCGGAAAACGTCTCGTCCCCATTTTGCTACATATAGGCGTTAATGACATGCCTAGTCCGATTTCTAAGCACCTAGCGAGAGATATAAATGAGATTGAAAAGTATTACGAAGAAGTGCAAAACCGGTTGGCTGGACATTTGCCTCTTCCTCGGCAGGCAGCTATACGGCGTGCAAGGCCTATACCTTTGCCTAGAGTTCAGTCCTTCAAAGTCGGTGACGTCGTCCGCCTCCCTAAATCTCGGCCACGTTCTGTGATGCGCGAAGACGTCAGCATTGATTGGACAGAAGATATGGATGAATATTTCGGCGAGCAAGCTATGATCTTAGAGGTTGATAGTGATAGAACAGTATTATTAGACATTGATGATTCAGACAATTGGTGGGCTTTTGAGTGGCTTACTAAAGTTTAGATTATTTTGATTGTCACCACGCGCCTAGCAACGGCGTGCATCCGGCCGCGAGTCAACTCAAATCAGCAAGAAGATGAAATGAGAAACGGGGGCTGACCCTGATGGGCCAAGCCCCCGCACTTGGTACGCCTGTCGGGAAAATTAGTGTGCGGTCGCGGAGTTGTGCGCGTGGTCGCCGCCGGGCGCGAGCGGCGCGCGGTAGTTGCCGTAGTGGAACTCGGCCGTCGTCGGGTAGAAGGCGTAAACGTCGAAGCCGTAGGAGTCGAAGTAGGCCGCCAAATCCTCGGCCGAGCGGACGAAGAGCTGCGCCGCGTAGCCACACTCCTCGCGAATCTCCAACAGGCGCTCCACGACTTCGAGCGGCGCGAACACCCGCACCGGGTCTCTGTAAGTTGCCATCGGTCTGTCAGCGCCTCCCTTCGCGTGGCCTTCGCGCCGCGCCCTCCCGCGGCCCCGCGCCCTAGTACGATGTACGCGCATTTCGGCGCGTTGTTTTGCGCGACTCCTCTCTTTTCCGTCCCAACGTTTACGAAACTTTGCCGGGCGGCGACCTGGCCGCGCATACAGTGAGACGCGCGAGAGCGGCCTCGGGTTTCCAAAAATCTTGCGCTGCGCCGGCGGCTGTCCGCGTTGAGGGTTGCCCCGCACACGTTCTAAAATCGCGCCGCGCGCAATTTTCGCCGGGCCGCGCGTTCCCCGGCCGGCATCAAATGTTACGCGCGGCGGGACGACGACTGATGAGGAGATCGCTGGCAAAAGGTTCGTGGAATGCTACGAGAGGATGCCGCAGTCGAGCGGCGCGGCTCGGTGTCGCCGCGCGCCTTCTCGTCGTGTCGCATCTTCTCGTCGCGTGCTGCGTGCTCGCCGCTGTCACCGCGTGGGCGGCAGTCGCCGCGCAAGGGCAGGTCACGGGCGACGACGGCCTCATGCGCGTGGAGCTTCCTGCCGGGCGCGAGGTGAGGGTGGAGAACCGGCTCGGCGGCGTGAGCGTCGAATTGTGGGGTGAGCCGCACGTCGGCATCGCGGCCGACGTTGAGGGCGCGGCGGACGCGGGCGGCAAGTCGCCCGTCCGCCTTGATAGAGCGGCAAACTCGCTCTCTGTCGTCGTCGCGGACGCGCCGCGCGCGAAAGTTAAACGACGTGTCGATCTGAGAATATTCGTGCCGTCGGACGCGCGGCTGAGCGTCTTCACAGCGGGCGGCTCGGTCGAACTCGCGGGCGTGCCGGCGCGGCTCGACGCGCAGACCGTCTCCGGCGACCTGCGCGTGCGGCTGGCAAACGATGCCGACGTGATGGCGCGCACGCTCTCAGGCACGATCACCGTCGGCGCGGGACTCGTCGCACCCGGCACGGCCGAGCGGACGGTGCGCGAACGCTTCAACGCGCGGCTAGGCGCGGGCAGCCGCCTCGTGCGCCTCTCGACCGCGCGCGGACGCATCGAACTCGCCCCGCTCGCCGAGGGCTGGCAGTCCGCCGCGCGAACACCAGCGCCGATTTCAAACGCGAGCAGCGGGACGGACCCCGGCGCGCGGCGCGAGACTGGAGAATCCAGGCGGAGGCAGACGCCCCCCGCCCCTTCAAGCCCGCCGCCCGCGACTGAGAGCGCGACGGACGCGCGACGGCCCGCGCTGCAACAGTCAACGCCGCAGCAGTCCGCGCCGCAACAGGGGGCGACGCCCTTAGCGCGCCGGCCGCCTTCGATAGTCGGCTCGCAGGGTGCCCGGCAGCCCGCCCGCCCCGCCGCCACGCCCGCGCCGACCCCGGCCGAAGGGCCGATTGAGGTTGACCCGGACGAGATCATCACGGTGGACACGCACGTCGTCACGCTCAACCTGAGCGTCGTCGATCGGCGGAGCGGTCGCGGGCTGGCGAACCTCACGCGCGACGACTTCAGCGTCGCCGAGAACGGCGTCGAGCAGCAGATCATGCACTTCGAGGCCGCGAACGCGCCGTTCGATCTCCTGCTGCTGCTCGACCTCTCAGGCTCGACCGCGAAAGTCACCGAAGTGATCCGCGCCTCGGCCCTGCGCTTCGTCGAGTCCGTGCGCGCGGGCGACCGCGTCGGGGTGATGACGTTCGCCGCCGCGCCGCAGATCGTCTCGGAGTTGACGGACGACCGGCAAAGGCTGCGCTCGCGCATCGCGGCGATGGGCGCGCCGACAGGCGACACGAAGCTCTACGACGCCGTCGCCTTCGCCGTCGAGCACATGGAAAAAAACTCCCCGAAGGGGCGGCGCCGCGCCGTCATCCTGATGAGCGACGGCCTCGACAGCATCTTGCCGAACGTGCAGGGCGAAGGCTCCGCGCTCTCCTACCAGGAGACGCGCTCGCGCGTGCAGGAGTTCGACGGCCTCTTCTACACGGTCTGGACGGACACTTCTTACGAGGCCCTGAGCCCCCTCGACGTGCAGCCCGAAACTTTCGATCTCGTTTTCGACCGGATGGAGGAGCTGGCAAACGTCGGCGGCGGCCTCTTCTACGAGGTCGAGCGGCTCGAAGACCTCGCGGGCGCATACGAGCGCGTCGTGCGAGACCTCGGCACGGTTTACAGCCTCTCCTACCTGCCCCACGATAAGACGCGCGACGGCCGCTGGCGCGCCGTGCGCGTGCGCCTGCCCCGCCGCCCCGACGCCGTCGCGCGCGGCAAAAGCGGCTACTTCGCGAAGTGAAGAGTTGTCGGTTGTCGGTCGCCCGTCGTCAGTCGTTAGTGCTGCACGGGCGCACGCGCTGCGGCGCGGCCGTCGAGCCTGTGAAGCACTAACAACTGACACGGGCCGTGTCAGGCGGGTTGTCGGGCGGCGCGCTACTAGGGAGTCCCCTCGGACAGCACGGCGTCAATCGGCGACTCGAATGCGATGAAGAGCACGCAGGGGCCTGCGTTCGCGCAGCGGGCCTTGTGCCTGGCCTTCGCGGGGCCGTAGGCGTACGAGCCGGGCTTGAGCACGGCCGTCTCCTGCCCCTCGTAGGTGACGTGCATCTCGCCCGCGACGAGGATCATGTGCTCGGCCGACGTGTGCCAGTGCGACGGTAAGGTGTAGTCGGCCGGCGTCCTCAGGAACACGTCGGAGCGGCCCTTCGCCGGGTCGCCGTGGAGAACCGTGACCTCACAGCCCTTGGGGAAGATCGGCGGGCAGGGACTCCACGCTAGCTGCGCGTCGCCGTGCGCACGCGTGACGGCCTTCTCAGCGGCGGCCGTCTGCGCCGCGGCGGGCGCGCAGGCCAGGGCCAGCCAGCAGAGAAGCGTCAGGGGCAACGAAGCCTTCCATAAACGTCTGTCAAACATCTCTGGCCTTCCTTTCGGTGTGCTCTGTCTTTCAGTTCGGGGGTTTCGAGAGCCGGATTCTACTACCGGCCGCTCCTGATAGCCATCCGGGTTCGCAGCCCGACGAAAGGATGAAAGGGAGACGCAGATCAGGAAGTCTTCTGTGAGGACGCACAGACGAAGGACAGCGTTGGCGGTTGGACTTCCGGCCCGGCCGCGCGTCTTACGCCCGGCATCACCCGCCCGCCCGCAAAGTTGAGGATGAAGGCCGCGTATCGCGGGCCGGGTGCATGGCGTTGTCAGGCGCGGCCGGCGTAAGGCGACTTACGCCCTCGACTTTGGCATCAGCGATCTCAACAGAAGCCAGGCAAGCCCGTACACGAGCGCGATAGCCGCCAGGGCGTAGATCGGGATAAAGACAAATGCGAGCGACGACGTGGACGATTCGGAGTTGAAGATCGAAGCCCAGTAAACAAGCACCGATGAGACGACCACTAATACCGACGTGATTAGAACCGCGGCGCGTGAAGCAAACGAAAGCACCTTCCGGTGAACATAAAGAGTCAGCGCGGTTAGGACGATGAAGGGGAGCGCGACCCAGACGTAGAATCCCAGAGTGATGAGGAGGTCGGAGAGGCCGCCGACGGCGGAGGTCGTGGAGGCCATGATGCCGAAGGTGATCAGGATGCCCAGGGCGATGACGACGAGTCCGACGTTCTTCAAGTTTTTCATCCGAAAACCTTCCTTCCTCGGCGTTCTCTGCGCCCTCTGTGACTCATCGTCTTGAATGTCAGTCGAGCCGCTGTTCGAGCAGCCAGGGGAGGAGCTGCGGCTCGGAGAGGACGTTGAGCCAGACGTTGTGGCCGACGCCCGCGTACTCGCTGTAGCGGACGCGGCTGCCCTCCACCGCCTTCAAAGCCTCGACCATCCGCCGCGACTCGCTGACCGGAACGATTTTGTCCTCCGCCCCGTGGAAGACCCACACGGGCGTGCGGCCCACGCCGCGCGCGACCGTGCCGAAGCGATCGCCCGAAATGATGGGGCTGCCGCCGCAGATCGAGACGACGGCCGCGAACTTCTTCGGGTGATGTGAGGCGAAGTGCCACGCGCCGAAGCCGCCCATCGAGACGCCGGCCAGATAGACGCGCCGCGTGTCGGCGTTGAACTCTTTGACGGTCTGATCGAGCGCGCCCGACACCATGGCGTCCATCTCGCGGTCGTGCCAGAAGTGTTTCCGGTCGCACTGCGGCAGCAGCGCAATCGCGGGAAGTTGTTCGAGGTACTGGCGCGCCATCGCGCCCGCCGCGCCGTCCGCCGGCACGAAGCCGCCCGTCCCGCGCTGGCCGATGCCGTGCAGGAAGACGATGACGGGCACATCTTTCCGCCCGCGCAGTTTCGACGGGACATAGACCTGGTAGCCGTAAGAGTTGCTGCCGACCGAGACGGTGCGCGCGAGCAGCCCCGCGTCGCCGCGCCCTGTGGCGTCGGCCGCGGGCGCGGGGGTGACCAATGCCCCTAGCAGGAGCGGGAGTAGGGAAGTGAACATCTGCAATTTGAAAACCCTTCCTTGTCCGAAGTTGAACTGTTTAGTAGCGGGTGAGCGCCGCGCTGTTGCCCGCCGGCTTCGGGCACGGGGGGCGGCCAGGGTCATTCGCCGCCGGCCGGCTTCGCGCGGCCGAGGAGCGCGAGCAGGCGGTCGGGGTAGTCGGTCATGATGCCGTCCGCGCCGGCCTCGATCAGGCGGCGCATCGCGGCCTCGTCGTTGATAGTCCAGGCGTGAACCTGCAGGTTGCGCTCGCGTGCCGCCGCGACGAACTCCTTCGTCACCACGCGCACGCCGCCCGCGTACTCCGGGATTTGCAGCGCCTGCATCGCGGGACTAAAACTCGCGGCGAGGCCCGACTGGTACAGCGCCAGAAACTTGCCCGCCTCGACCGGCCCCGCTGCCGTCGCCACCTCCGGGCACGCGCGCCGGAACTCCTCGATCAGGCTCTGGCGGAAGGAGCCGACCACGACCCGCTCCGCCATCCCGCGCTCGCGTATGAGCCGGCACAGCCGCCCGACCACCTGCGAAGATTCGTCCTTCGGCTCGATGTTGAAGCGCGCGCCGGGCAGTCGCTCGAAGACCTCGCGCAAGGTCGGGACGGTCAACCCGCGCCCGCGGAAAGGGAAAGTCCTGCCGCCGTCCGCAGTCCAGCGGTGGCCCGCGTCGAGCCTCTTCAGCTCGGCGACCGTCTTGTCCGCGACGCGGCCCGCGCCGTCGGTCGTCCGCTCAAGCGTCGCGTCGTGCACGACGACCATCTCGCCGTCGGCCGACGAGCGCACGTCGAGTTCGAGCACGTCGGCCCCGAGTTCCGCCGCGCGCTCGAAGGCGTGGAGGGTGTTCTCGGGCCACAGCCCCGCGCCTCCGCGGTGCGCGATGACGAGCGGGCGGGCGGGCGTCGCAGGGCCGGCGAAGAACGGGTGCGCGCGCGCAGGCTTGCCCGCCGACCACGCCAGCCCGCCGTAGAGTGCGCCCAGCATCGCGAAACCGCAGAGCACGAGCGCCAGAAAAATTTTCACGCGACGCCTGCCCGCCAACAGCCCCTCTCCTTAACTTAAAGACCGTTGTTAGATGCGGGATATCGCGCGGCGGAAGCCGCGGCCCGCCCGAACTACTTTAACTCTCCGAAGGGTTTAACCCCGGCCGGCCGGGAAAGCCGCCGCCGCCCCTGCGGCCGAACTCTACCTGAACCCATAATAAATTCTTCATCAAATTACAATACAAAACACCCGCGCCGTCGCCTATCATCTCGCCACCCTAAAATCCGAAAGCCCACGGCAGCCCCGCACACTCTCCCCGCCGGAACAACTGCCGCGGTCTCTAATTACATTGTTCCCCAAGCGCGGACGTGCGCGTCCGAATTTATATCCCCCCTCGGCCGATAACCGTTTTCAATCGTACTCGGGAGGAACCGACCATGATGAAGAACTTCGCTCTCTCTCTACTGCTCGCCGGACTGTTCGCGGCGGCGCCCGCCGCCACCGTCGCCCAGGACGACGCCGACTCCTGCACGTTCTTGCTCTCGGGCGCGGCCCGCGAAGCCCAAGACCCGCAGAACGCCGACAACGACGTCATCTCGATCAACACGACCGGCGGGGCCGTCGGCACCGTGAGCCTCGACCTGCCCGCGGACGTGCAGGCGAGTGAGCTGACCAACGAGCTGAGCCTCCGCTACCTCTTCATCAACCGCACGTGCGCCGGCGGCTCGCCCCGCCTCCAGCTCGCCATCGACACGGACGGCGACGGCGACTTCGACCACAACGCCTTCGGCTACGTCGGCAGCCAGCCCTTCGGCTCGGGCTGCACGACGGGGGCGTGGACTGACCAGAACATGACGGACGACGTGGCCCGCTGGGACCTGTCGCAGCTCGGCGGCTCGCAGGCGATGACCTGGGCCCAGGTGCTCGAGTTCTTCAACCTGCCGCAGTTCAGCAACTACCAGATACTGAGCGTCACGCTGGTGGACGACTCGGCCTCCTTCGCGCCCGGCGCTTCGGGGCAGGCTTACTACGATCAGCTCGTGTTCGGCGACTGCATCTACACGGATCATGACGACAGCGTGCTCGCGCCGCCGACTAACAAGGATCAGTGTAAGGACGGCGGCTGGAGGATCTTCGACAACCCGTCCTTCAGGAACCAGGGCGAGTGCGTCAGCTTCGTCGCCAGCAACGGCAAGGCGCGCGCCAATCGCCAGAGCACCGGCCGCGGCAAGCAGTGACAACTCCGGCCACGGCCGGAGTTAGGAGCAGAGGGGGCGGGGCGTGCGGCCCCGCCCCTTTTCTCTTAACTTTACGCACCCCACATTTATACAAGGCACGGCACGCGGCAAGACGCCGCCAAACACGGGAAGACGCCATGCTCTAGAGATCAGTGCTGTCCGGCGCGCGGGGCCTGCTGGAAGAAGACCGACGTGCGCCGCGAGGCGAAGTCGTGCTCCATGACCGCGCGCGTGATGGCGCGCGCGATCTTGTCGCCGCCGCGGGCGGAGGGTTCGATGGGGTTGGCGTAGTCGAGTGGGTCGTCGCAGACGAGGCGCAGGTCTATGAGCGGGAGGCCGGCGGCGAAGGCGGCGCGCGTGATGCAGTCGTTAAAAACCGAGAGCGCGGTGACGGCGAGCCGCTGCACATCTTCGTCGGCGAACTGAGGGTAGTAGATCGTGCAGAGGACTGCTGGCAGTCGGCGTGCGGTGAGGGAGGCGACCGCCTCGCTGTAGTCGCGCTCGAACTGCCGGCCGGCGCGTGCGAGCTTGTCCAGACACTCGGCCACCGAAGAAGCGCGCTCTTCGAGCAGGCCGGCGTGGCCGAGCGCGTCGTTGCCGCCGCAACTCAGGACGAGGTGCGTCGCGCCCGCGGGGACTCTCTCCAACTGGCGCGCGACCCCGGCCAGGCGGCTCCCGTCAACGGCCAGCAGCGTCGCCTCGGAGTTTTCGGGCAGCCGCGCGCGCACCTGCGCTAAAACGTCCGGCTCGCCGGGCGCGACGTAGGCCGCGTTGTCGAAGACGGAGTCGCCGAGCAGGACGACGTGGTACATAGTTTCACCCCCCGCTGATCTTTACGGGGAGTTTACAACGGCCGGCGGCGCGGGCGCGAAAGGGCTGCAAAATGTCCCGCCGCATCCGCCCGCCGGCCGGGGGCGGCGGCGGCGGCCCGAATATAGTTCTTGACGGCCGCCGCGTCCGGTTGGTATCAAAGTATTAGCCCCCTCACGGGCCTGCCCGCACGTAAGCCCGCCCGCGAACACGCCGGCCCGCGCCCCGCGAAATTTTCTCCATGAACGGCACGAGCACCCCGAACCCCCCGGCCGAAGAGCGAACGGCCGACGCCGCCGCGACGCTGCTCGCGGAGCGCGCGGACGCACGCGCGCCCGCGGAGGTCGCGCTACAGCCGCGGCTCGCGCTGGTGCTCGACCAGATAGGGGCGGACGACGCGCGCGAGCTGATGCGCGAGATTTTCGCGCACGCCGCGCGCGTTCTGGCCCACGTCAAAAGCATCCGGCTCGAACTCGAACAGGAGGGCGCGGGCGGCGGCGGCGTGCCATCGCTGCTCAAGGAGGTGAGCGTCGGATCGCGCCTGCTGCTCACCATGGTCGAGACGGCCGAGCTGCGCGTCGAGTCCGTCACGGATAGCCTGCGCGAGACCTTCGACTCGGTCGCCTTCGCGATGGGCCACGAGATGCGCCGCCTCTTCGCCGGGGAACTCGGTCGCCGCGGCGCGGAGGGCGGCCCGCGCGCGACCGCCGGCCTCATCGTGCGTGCCTGCGGCCTGGTCGAGAACTGCCTCCAGCAGTCGGTTATCACGCTCGCGCAGGCGTTCGATCCGGCGGTGACGAGCGTCGAGATTTTCGAGGACTACCGCGAGCGGCGCGAGAACTCGCTCGCCCTGCGCGCGGAACTCGGCGCGCTCGTCGAGAACGTCGCGGCCGGCTCGCGCGAGCCGAGCGTGCTCGCCAACGTCTCCGTGCTCCGGCACGTCCGCCGCTTCCGCTACGAGCACATGCACCTGCTGATGTACCGCGACTGGGAGCAGTTCGAGCGCTTCGCCGACGCGCTCGAAGAGTCTTACGAATCGGTCGAGGCCTTCGCCGGGCTGCTCCACACCTTCTCCTGCTACCTGACGACGCTGCACGGCCAGGTGAGCCTGCGCGCCGTGCTGACGGACGGCTGATGCCGCGGTTGAGAAGAAGCTGACGGGACGGCACCGCGGGAGCGGCATGCAACAGCTTGGTTCGTAACCAAAGAGCGTCTGGTACGACTCGCCGGAGCCCCGCAGGGGCGGGATGTAATAGCCGGGGGCAACGCCCCCGGAACGTGCCACCAAAAATGTGAAGCCCCGGAGGGGCGGGATAAATCTTTCGGTGAAATGCCGCGAGAGATTTATCCCGCCCCTCCGGGGCTTCGATACTTTTAACGGCTGCGATCTTGGGGCGTTGCCCCAAGCTGTCTCATCGCGCCCCTACGGGGCTTTCAGAAATTTTTTAACCTAACACCTCCTCGTCCGCGACCAGTCCTCTCGCGCTTACCGCGCCGTCGCCGCAGCCGGGACGTTAAGAGCGACCGGCATGTCGGCGACGACGTAGGCGAGGACGGCCATGGCGGCGACGCAGTGTGCGAGGTCTTGCGGGTCGATCTTGTCGAGCGTGTCGGCGTGCGTGTGGTGTATGTCGAAGTAGCGCGCGCCGTCCACGTTCAGCCCCGCGCCGATGACGCCCTCGCGCATGATGGGGCCGATGTCCGCCCCGCCGCCGTTCGGGCCGATCTGCGAGGCTCGTATGCCGGCGAGTAACTTGCCGATCTCTTCGAGGTCGGCGCGCGCCTGCGGCGGGGCCGCGGCGGCGAGGCCGAAGCCGAGCGGCCGATAAATCCCCGAATCCGACTCGACGGCGAGGACGTGTTTGGCGAGTTCGGCGCGGTGCGCGTCGCGGTAGGCGTTGCCGCCGCGCAGCCCGTTCTCCTCGTTCGTGTAGAGCACGACGCGCACCGTCCGCCGCGGCCTCAGATTCAACTCCTTCAAGAGCCTGACCGCCTCCCACGCGGCGACGCACCCGCCGCCATCGTCGTGCGCGCCCTGCCCCACGTCCCAGGAGTCGAAGTGGCCGCTGAGCAGGACGATCTCGTCGGGCCGCTCCGTCCCGCGCAGGTCTGCGACGACGTTGGCCGACTCGGCGTCGGGCAGGAAGCGCGCGCCCATGCGCAGGCGCAGCCGCGGGCGCTCGCCGCGCCCCTGCATCCGTTGCAATAGCTCCGCGCCCTCAATGGTGATCGCCGCGGCCGGGATTTTGGGCTGATCCTCGGCGTAGTTCAGGGCGCCCGTGTGCGGCGTTTGAAGGCTGACGGGCGTGACGGAGCGGACGAGCGCGGCGACCGCCCCGTGCCGAGCGGCGCGCGACGCGCCCGCACCGCGGTACTGCACGGTCGCGCCGTAGGTCGTGAACGGCACGTTATAGACGACGATCTTACCCTTGGCTTCCGCGGCGCGCGCTTCGAGTTCGTCGAAGCTGCGGACGACTATCGCCTCGGCCGTGACGCCTTCGGGCGGCGTGCCGACGCTGTTGCCGAGGCCCAGCATCGAGAGCGCGCGGGCTTCGGGGCTGACCAACTCCAAACTCTCCTCGCCGCGAACCCAGTGCGGCACCATCACTCGCTCGGCCCTCACGTCGTCGAACCCGTCGCGCTTCATCTCGGCGACGGCCCACTCGATTGCGCGGCGCAGCGCGTCCGATCCGCTCAGCCGGTGGCCGATACGGTCGGTGAGGTACGCGCGCCGTTGGTAGGCGCGGTCGCTTGAGAGGGCCGCGCCGATGATGCGGCCGGCGCGCTCGCGATAGTCATCGGCGTTCACGCGCGGCGGCGGGAGCGGCGCGGCGGGCGCGGCCTGCTGCTGCTGTTGCGCGGGCGCGGGCCGCGCCGGCTGCTGTTGACTTGCGAGCGCGGGGCCGAAGGCGAGCGCGAGGGCGAGCGTTGCAGATAGCGCGGAGGCGTATGCGGCAGACCTTGATCGAAGCACGGCGTTACAGACTCCTCGGAGGGCGAATCAGTTCGGGCGCTGCGGCCGACGCGCGCCGGCGCGCGGGCCGAATCCTCAATAGCTGCGGCTTTATCAACACGTAACTTAACAGCGCGCCGCGCGCCGTTCAAACGGGCGCGCTAATGCTGCTGTCGCGGCCTTCGCGGGGGCGGGGCGGCGAGCTGCCTGACGTGCGCCTTCCAGTCGGCGGCCGTCATCTCCCTGAGACGCGACTGTTCATGCGCGGCGACGACGAGCTGCTTGACGCTCTGCGCGACGGCGAACTCGACCACGGCCTTGGGCTTGGCGGCCTGCTCGACGGAGGCGAGCCGGCGCTCGCGCCACTCGGCCGGGGGCGCGACGCCGCGCGTCAGGTACGAGAGGGCTTCGAGTCCGGCCGCTGACAATTCTGCTAAATCGCCCGCCAGCGGGCGGGCCTCGTGCAGCGCGGGCGCTCCGTCGATGAGCGCGGCGAGTGCTGGCGCGGCGCGTTGCCATTCGGCGAGTGCCTCGGCGAGTTCCGCCGCGCCCGCCTGGAAGCGCGGGGCGTCTGAGAGCAGCGCCTCTGTGTGCGCGCTGAATAGGCGCGCTGCGTCGGAGTCGGGCCGGGCCGCGTCAACCAGCCCGGTCAGGGGCGAGAGCATCGTCTGCGGGCGCTGCTGGTAGCGCCGGTACTCTTTGACCGGCTCGACGAGCGAGACCAAAGTTTCGAGCGGCGCGGTCTCTTTGCCGCCGGCCAGACGCCTGAGCATCATCCCCTGGTTGCGCTCGTGCGTGAGTCCCAACTCTTCGAGCCTGACGCTCACGACGGCGAGCCGGCGGTACATGTCTTCCACATCCCTGATCTCGCGCGGCGACCAGAGGCGTTCGGCGATTGCCGCGGTGCGCGGCCAGATGCGCGAGTCGATGGTCTCAGGCGTCACCCACTCGGCCCACATCGTCGCCTCGCCGCCTAGGACGTGCGCGGCTTCGGCTGGCGTGAGCGTCGAGCCTTCGGGGACGGGATCGTTCAGGTAGTGTGCCGAGGCGGGGAAGATGAGATCGATGTAGTAGCCGTTCGAGAGCACGCCGTCGTAGCCGCGGCGCGCGGCCTCGGCGAGCGCGGTCTGGCCGCGCCAGGAGTGGATGACCACGTCTTTGGGGAGGTCGGGCTGGAAGATTTCGTCCCAGCCCATCATGCGCTTGCCGTGCTTCTGCAAGATTTTCAGGAGCCGCTGGTTAAAGTAAGTTTGGAGCGCGTGGTTGTCCTTGATCCCGCGCTTCTTCATGAACTCCTGAATCTTCGGGTTCCTGTCCCACTGCTTGCCCGTGTTCTCGTCGCCGCCGATGTGCACGTAGGCGTCGGGGAAGAGCGCGGCCATCTCGCCGAAGAAGGTGTCGAGGAACTTGTAAACCTCTTCGCGCGTCGGGTCTAAGGTCGGCTCGAAGATGCCGGGCCGCCGCTCGATCTGGTACGGCCCCGGCGCGCTGCCCAGCTCCGGGTGGCCGACGAGCCAGCTCGTCGCGTGGCCGGGCAGATCGAACTCGGGCACGACGCGGATGCCGCGCGCGGCGGCGTAACTGATGACCTCGCGCACCTCGTCCTGCGTGAAGTAGAGGCCGTCCGATCCCATGCGGTGCAGGCGCGGGAACTTTTTGCTCTCGACGCGGAAGCCCTGATCTTCGGTGAGGTGCCAGTGCAGGACGTTCAGCTTAACGGCGGCCATCGCGTCGAGGTTGCGCTTGATGACCTCCAACGGCTGGAAGTGGCGCGCCACGTCCATGAGCAGCCCCCGCCACGGGAAGCGCGGCTTATCGTTGATGCTGACCGCCGGGACGTAGAAGCCCTCCCGGTCGCCTTCGACGAGTTGCAGGAAAGTCTCAAGTCCGCGCAGCGCGCCGACGACTGTCGGGGCCGTCAGCACGGCCTGCCTGTCCGTCACTTCGAGCGCGTAGGACTCGTCCTCGTCAACGGCCGGCACGGCGCGGCCCGGCCCTTTGCACTCGACGACGAGCGCGGCCGTCGCCGCATCGGCCGAGAGGCCGCGCTGTAGCTCCATGACGGTGCGGCCTTCGAGCCGCCGGACGGCCCGCTCGATCCCGGCGCGCAAACGCTCGTCAGCGTGGCCGCGCGCGGCGACGGCGAAAGCTTTCGTCACGGCGAGCCGGCCCGCGTTGAAACGCACCGAAGCCGGCACGGGCATCAGGTTGTGCCGCCTTTGCGGCGTCGCATCCTGCGGCGGCGCGGCGGGGGCGGCGTTGACGGGCGCGGTGAGAGCGACGAGCAGGATTGCGGAGACGAGTTTTCGCGCGCGCATTCGATCCTCTGGCTGTGCGGTTTGGTCGGAACGGGTCGGCGCGTCAATTATTGCAACGGCCGGACGGTCAAGTACAATGCCGGACAGCGCGCTTCCCGCGAGCGGCCCGGGCTGCCGGGAGCGGCCCGCGCGCGAATCCCGACGGAGGTTTTTGATGAGAAAAGTTTTCGCCGCCATTTTAGCGATGCTCTTCGGCGCGGTCTCTGCCTCCGCGCAGGACGATCACGCCGCGCACATGCACGCCGCGCACACGACGACGCCCGCGGCGGTTGCGGCGCAGGACTGGGCCAGGCAGCGGCTCGACAAGTCGCCGCGCCACCAGGAGTGGGTTCAGATCAAGCAGGGCGCGCGCACCGTCCACGCCTTCCTCGTCTTCCCCGAAGTGAAGCGCAAAGCCCTGGCCGTCGTCGTCATACACGAGAACCGCGGCCTGACCGACTGGGTGCGCAGCGTCGCCGATCAACTGGCCGAGGCCGGCTACATCGCCATCGCGCCCGACATGCTCTCAGGCATGGCCCCCGGCGGCGGGCGCACCTCGGATTTCGCCGACTCGACCGCCATCGGCGAAGCCTTCGCCAAACTCCCGCCCGGGCAGATCACGGCCGACCTGAACGCCACGGCCGACTACGTGAAGGCTCTGCCGGCGGCGAACGGACGCGTCGCGGTGGCGGGTTTCTGCTGGGGTGGCCGTCAGGCGTTCCGGTTCGCCACGAACCGCGCAGACCTGCGCGCCGCCTTCGTCTTCTACGGCAACGGCCCCGAAGAGCGCGCCGAGGTCGCGCGCATCAAGGCCCCCGTCTATGGCTTCTACGGCGGCAACGACGCGCGCGTCAACGCGACCGTCCCCAGGACGGCGGAGCTGATGAAGGCCGAGAAGAAGAGGTTCGAGCCGGTGACTTATGAGGGCGCGGGCCACGGCTTCATGCGCGCGGGCGAAGACCCGGCGGACACGAACCCGGCCAACCGCAAGGCGCGCGAGGAGGCCTGGGCGCGCTGGAAGAGTCTGTTAAGCAAGCTATGACGCGCGGACAGTCGCGCGGGCGGCGAATATGGACAGGAGAAGAGCGGCGCGCCGGAGTGCGACAGTGTAAGTCGCATTCCGGCGCGCCGCTCTTCAGCGTCGAGTCCGGTTTACGAATCCTGCCGGCGGCCTGCGGTGAAGCCATGACCCGCAAGGTTCACTTCTGCTTCACGTCGTAAGCGTAGATCGTGTCCTGATCGCGGATGTATAAACGTCCGCCCGCGACTACGGGGTGCGTCCAGGTCGGGAGCGATCCCTGCTGGATGCTGAAACGACCCTTTTCGCGGTAGCCCGCGGGCGTCGCCTCGACCAGACCGACGACGCCGTTCTCGCTGAAGGCGTAGAGGTGGCCGTCGGCATAGGCGAGCGAACCCTTGCCGACGCTGCGATCCTTCCACGCCACCTCGCCCGTGTCGAAGCGCATGGCGGTGAGCACCGACCCCGAAAAGCCGTAGAGGTGCTCGCCCACGAGGATCGCCGTGCTGTGGTGGTTGCGCATCTCCTTCGTGAAATAGACCTCCTGCGCCGTGCCGTCGGGCTTGAGTTCCACCACGCCGCCGCCCGTGCCGTAGTCCGAAGATATCCAGACGCGGTTGCCGCGCGCCACCGGCGTCGCCACGTTCGCCGTCCGGTTCGAGGGCTTCGCGTACTCCCACAGCACCCGCCCGTCCGCCGGATCGACGGCGACGGCGCGCTGCGACGTGAAGAAGACGACCTGCGTGCGGCCCCCGAACTGCACGGGCAGCGCCGACGAGTAACCGGCCTTGTCGCTCTGCGTCTTCCAGATCAGCGAGCCGTCCGCCTTCCTTAGCGCGACGAGCGCGGCGCCGGGGCCGCCCGCGTTGACGAGCACGCGATCACCCAGGACGAGCGGCGACTCGCTGATGCCCCAACTGATGTTCGACCCGCCGAACTTTTGCAGCACGTTCATCGACCAGACGAGCTTGCCCGTGGCCGCGTCTATCGCCGAGAGGTCGCCGTTGCCGCCGAGCGAATAGACGCGGTCGCCGTCAACGGTCGGCGTGCCGCGCGGGCCGTCGCCGCGGCTGTCGCGGTAGGCCGAGCCGTGCGGCGTCGCCCACAGCTCCTTGCCCGTCTTCGCGTCGAAGGCGATGACGTACTCGCGGTCGCCGCGCAGGCCCATCGTGTAGATGCGCCCCTTCGAGACCGACATCGAGGAGTAGCCCGTGCCCGCGCCCTGCGCCTTCCAGGCGAGCGGCGGCCCGCCCTCCGGCCACTGCTTCAAAAGCCCCGTCTCCTTCGACACCCCGTCGCGATTCGCCCCGCGCCACTGCGGCCACTCGCCGCCGGTCTGCGCCCGCGCCGACGCGCCGACGAGGAGCGCGCACGCCCCCGCCAAGATTACGCTCGCAAGCGATCTGTTCATCTGCGACACCTCACCTTCTTACAAAACAGTGAATCGCCGGAATTGGTCTTCGGTTGTAACTTTGATCGGAATCCGCGGAGCGGATCGGCCGCACGAGGTCGCGTGTCTGGGTGCTTAGAATAACGGACGCCGCCGCGAAAATGTTCGCACGAAAGCGGCGTGAAAGGGAACCGGGCGGAAGTGAAAAGGGCGACTGTGTCAGTCGCCCCATCGTCCTCGGATGGGCCGTGTAGGACTCGAACCTACGACCCGATGATTAAGAGTCATCTGCTCTACCAACTGAGCTAACGGCCCGAAGAGCGTTGGAAATTATACGGGGCGTCGCGGCGGTGTCAAGACAGCGGCGTGACGCCCGCGGGCGTCACGCCGCCGCGATCCGTGGCGGTTAGGAAACCTCAGCGGTTGCTCAGCTCGCTCGGCAGTTGCTTGTCCACGCGCGGGCGCACGGGGAGGTTGGCGATCTCGTTGGCCGTGACGAAGACTGTGCGCGTGACGCGCTCCATCTTGCGGTAGTCGATCTTGTCGGGCGAGTCCGTGGGGCGGTGGTAGTCCTCGTGGACGCCGTCGAAGTAGAAGATGATGGGGACGCCGCGGCGCGCGTAGTTGTAGTGGTCGGAGCGGAAGAAGAAGCGGTTCGGGTCGCGCGGATCGTCGTACTTGTAGTCGAACGAGAGTTTCAGGTAGCTGCGGTTGACGCGCTCGCTCAGCTCGCCCAGCTCCGTGCTCATCATCTTCGAGCCGATGACGTAGATTTCGTCCGGGCCGGACAGGTTTTCGTTGGCCTTCACCGTGTCGCCCGCGCGCTTGCTCCGACCGATCATGTCCATGTTGAGCTGCGTGACGATCTTATCGAGCGACACGGTGGGGTAGCGCGCGAAGTAATCCGACCCCCAGAGGCCGTGCTCCTCGCCCGCGTGCCAGACGAAGAGGATTGAACGCTTGGGCCGCGGCCCCTTTCTGAACGCCTCGGCCATCGCCAGCATCGCGACCGTGCCGGAGCCGTCGTCGTCCGCGCCGTTGCAGATCGAGTCGTCGCCGACGGGGCGGCAGCCGCTGCCGCTCGTTCCCGTGCCGACGTGATCGTAGTGCGCGCCGATGGCGACGTACTCGCCTTTGAGCGCGCGGTCGGAACCTTCGACGACGCCAACGACGTTCTGCGTCGTGGCCGTGGAGGTCTTGAGGGCGACGGAGAGGCTGAGGCGCTTCGAGGGCGCGAGCGCGAAGCCGCGCGCCGCGCCGTCAGGGGCATCGGAAGCCGACGCCTTCAGAATCTGCGCGCTTGTATTCGGCTCGCCCTCGAAGAGGGCTTCGAGCAGCGCGGCCGAGGGCAGAATCGTGATCAGCTTGTTGGGGACTGCGCGCGCCGAGTCGTCGTCATCATCATCTTCATCCCCGCCGCCGTCGCAGTTGAGGCGCTCGACGCAGTAGCGCGGGTTGGACACGCCGCGCGAAGTGAAGCGCCACGACCGCTCGAAGTTGCGCGGGACGATGACGAGCGCGCGCGCGCCGTTCTTCTGCGCGTAGCTGACGGGCGTCTCCCATTCGCCCGCGGGCGCTGCCTTGAGTTCTTCCGGCGTCAGCCCGGCGGGCAGGCCCGTGCCCGTGCCGGAGATGACGACGACGCGGTCGCGCACGTCCAGCCCCTCGTAGGGGTTTATGTTCTTCGGCTTGAAGACCCAGCCGTGGCCGGCGTAAACGACCTGCCCCTCGACCTCGCCGCCGTTCGGGCCGACGGGGGCGAAGCCCTCGCCGACTTTGAAGACGCGCTCGCCGACGCGCGCCTGCGTCCTCTCGCGGTCAACCTCTGTGCGCCGTAGCGTCATGCGCTGGAAGTATGTGCCGCCGTCGCCCGCGGGCTTGACCTTGAAGCGCGAGAGGTGGTCGGCGATGTACTTGGCCGTCGCGTCGAGGCCCGGCGAGGGCGTGTCGCGCCCGGCCATCTCGTCCGAGGCGACGATGTGGAGGTGTCGGCTGAGCTGTTCCGCCGTGATCCGCTTCGCGGCCTCGACCGTCGCGGGCGCGATGGCCGCGGAAGCCGCCGCTGACGAACGCGCACGGCTCGCCTGTTGCGCCAGGGTGGACGCGGGCAGCAGCGGCTGGAGCGACGCCGCGAAGGCGAGCGCGAGGACGAACGAGGTGAACTTTCGCATGAAGTCTCCCGTGAATTTGACCCGGCCGGCCTCCGAATGGCCGAAGGCGCGGCAGGCTTTGATGAACGCCAGCGTGAACAAGGTTTACCCACTGATAGTAGTTGCGGGTGGGCCGAAACGCAAAAAGCGGCGCGGCCGTCGCGGGGCGCCATACGCCCCGCGACGGCCGCGCGTCGGGAAAATGTTTCGCGGAAAAATTCTGGGCCGGCTCAGTCGCCCGCGTTCGCGCCCATGCTCTTCATCGTGCCCATGACGGCCTGTTGCTGCTGCTTGGCCTCGGTCATGCGCCGGCCGAGCTGCGCGAGCTGCTCTTCGCCGAGCGCCGCGCGTGCGCGCGTGAACATGTTGCCCTCTTCCTCCTGCACGTGGTGCTCGACCGACTGGCGCAGTTTCTTCAGTTTCGTGCCCCACGCGCCGTCGTCCGCGCCGTCGAGGCCGGCCTGCAACTCATCGAGCATCTGCTTGACCTCGTTGTGCTCGGAATAGGCGTGCGTCGCCAGGTCGCGCGTCTCGGCGTGCTCCTTGAGCGCCGGGTAGAAGATCGTCTCCTCGACGTGGGCGTGCACGTCCATCTCCTGCTTGAGGCGCGGGAACATCTCGCGCCGCAGCGAGGCGTCGCCCGACTCGATCCTGTCGAAAATCTCCGACACCTTCTGGTGGTCATTCATCATCAACTCAAAAGCGTCCATCACCTGTCCTCCCTCTCGTTCGATTGCCCGACGTTGCGTGCGGCCCCTGCATTTTAACCGAACGCGCAAGAGGCCCCCGCGTGAGGGAAGGGCAAACACAGTGCCACTCCCATTACTGTTGTGATCCGATTGTTTTTCTTTAAGACTTAAACGACGGCCGTCCCCCGCGAAGCAGTTACTACGGGGGATGGCCGCCGGGTTCTGAATGTGTTTAGCGGACTCTCCTGTTACCGGCGGGGTTTGCCTTTATCGGGCCGTTCAGTGATCCTGTCTGCGAACCCTTCACCCGGAGCGTTATATGAAGCGTCACTCTTTGTTATGCGTGCTCCTGCTGTTGCTGCCGGCGTCGGCCGGCACGGCGGCGCGGCAAGTCTCTGAGTCTCAGACGGCTTTCTTCCAGAACGTCAGGAAGCTGTGCGGCCAGAAGTTTGAAGGCGCAACCGAGTTCCCGGCGGATCAGGATCACCCGCTCGTGGGCAAGAGGCTCGTGATCACGGTGGAGTCCTGTAGCGACACGGAGATTCGCATCCCGTTTCACGCCGGGGAGGACAGGTCGAGGACGTGGATACTGAGGCTCGGCGAAGAAGGGCTGCTCTTCAAGCACGACCACCGGCACGCCGACGGCACGCCGGACGAGGTGACGATGTACGGCGGCTGGGCGACCCCCGGCGGCACGGCCTACCGCCAGCGGTTCCCGGCGGACGCGGAGACGAAAAAGCTCATCCCCGAAGCGGCGACGAACATCTGGACGGTGGAGATGGATAAGGACAGACGAGAGATGGTCTATTACCTTGAGCGGCACGGTAAGCCCCGCTACCGGGCGGTCTTCAAACTGACGCCCGTCGATCCTTGAGGGGAAGAGTGGCTGCCGCAAGCTCGCGGCGGCTTTGATTCGCGCGGCCGTGGCTGCGGGCCGCGCGCGGGTTCAGGCGCTGCCCTGCCGGCGTTCGAGGCTTGAGACGGCGATCATGCTCAGCGCGATTGCCGCGACGAGGACGACCGAGAGGGCGGAGGCCGTGCCGAGGTTGTAGTCGCGCATCGCCGCCGCGATAGCCATCGAGACGGGCCGGTTGCGCGGCACGTACACGAGCACGCTCGCCACGTACTCGCCGAGCGCGATGACGAAGGCGAGCAGCGTCCCCGCCGCCGCGCCCGGCGCGACGAGCGGCAGGCGCACGCGCCACAGCCTCTGCCACCAGCGCGCGCCTAAAGACCCGGCGGCCTCTTCGAGCGCCGGGTCTAACTGTTCAAGGCTCGCCTGGACTGATCGCACCACGAGCGGCATGAAGCGCAGGAAATAGACGACGGGCAGAATCCAGAACGTGCCGACGAGGATGAACGATCCCGTCAGCGGGTTCGGCCGCCCGTAAGCCTCGGCGACTGAGATCGCCACGACCGTGCCGGGTAAGGCCCACGGCACGAGGATCAGCAGAGAGACCACGCGCCGCCAACGCCCGCGCCCGCGCACCACCAGCGACGCCGCGCACAGACTCCACACCAGCGCCGCACCGGCCGCAATCGCGGACATCACCACGCTGTTCCACAGCGCCTCGGCCTCGCCGCCACCGCCTAAGATGCGCGCGTAATTCTCCGCCGTGTACTCGGGCGGGAGCGCCTGCGTTGTCCACACTCCCTCGCGCGCGAAGCTGACGAGGATTAACGTCAGGACGGGGAGAAGCAGCGCGATTGCGACAACGATGCCGACGGCCGCCGCGATCCAGCGAGTCGCGCCGCGACGCAGAGGCGCGCGTCTTTTAGTTGCGCCCTTCGTCGCGGCGGCTACGAAGCGGCGCGTGCCCTCGTAGCGTTGGAAGAGGACGAGCGCGCCGAGCGAGACGAAGGCTAGGACGACCGTCTGCGTGACGGAGTCGGCCACGTCGCCGCGCTGCCGCGAGTTGAAGATTTCCAGAGTCAGCACGCGCACGTCGCCGCCGAAGAAAAGAGGCGCGCTGAACGACCCCATCGAGGTCATGAAGGTGAGGAGCGCGGCGGCGAGGAGCGAGGGCGTGAGCTGCGGCAGCACGACGCGCGTGAGCACGCTGACGCGGTTAGCGCCGAGCGAGCGAGCGGCCTCGGCCAGCCCGGCGTCGAGCCGGCGCAGCCCGGCGCCCGTGAAGACGTAGAAGAACGGGTACATCGTGTAGGCGTGGAAGAGCAGCAGGGCCGTCCAGCCCGTGAAAGTCCACGGCGGCCGTTCGAGATTGAGGAAGTATTGAACGCCGCGCGCGAGCAGGCCCGACTCGCCGAAGAGGAAGAGGAACGCGACCGTGCCGACGAGCGGCGGCAGCACGAGCGGCAGCGCCGCGAACGCCGCGAAAATCTTCCGGCCCGGAAACTCGTAACGCTCGAAGAGGAAAGCGAGCGGCACGCCCACGCCCGCGCACAGCACGACGGTCAACACAGAGAGGCCGAGGCTCGTGGCCGTCGCTTCGAGCGCGGTGCGGCGCGCGAAGAAGTCTGCGTAGTTACTGATCGTCCACGCGCCCCCGCGCGTGAGCGACGCGGCGACGACCGAGAGGTTCGGATAGACGACGCCGTAGAGCAGCACGGCCGCGACGACGAACGCCAGCGCGAGCGGAGGCCGCGGGCCGCGCCGCCCGCGGAGTCGCGGGGCGGACGCCTTGCTAGCGTTGACTTCGTCGGCCATCTGTCTCTTAAGCCGGCCCGATCAGCCTGAGTTGTTCGCGCGGAAGTTCGACCGAGCACTCCTCGCCCGGCTCGAAGTGTTCGCGTTTGAGCACGAGGGCTTCGAGCCGGAGGCCCGCGGCGTCGAGCGTGACGCCCGTCGTCGCGCCCGCGAAGCTGACCTCTTTGACGACCGCGCTCAGGGCGTTCTCGCCGCCCGCGCCGCCCGGCTTCGACAGGCGCAGGTGTTCGGGCCGGGCGGCGAGCACGCAGGTCTGATCAATCGGCGGGAGCGACAAGCCTTCGACATCGACGTTGAGGAGGTGGCCGCCGTCAATCGTCTTGAAGCGCGCGACCCGCTCGCGGTTGGAAGTCAGGCGCGCGGCGCTGATCAGGTTGTTCTGGCCGAGGAAGCGGGCGACCTCGACGGTGGCGGGCCGCTCGTACAACTCGCGCGGCGTGCCGGTTTGCAGCACGCGGCCCGAGCCCATCACGCAGATGCGGTCGCAGACGGCGAAAGCCTCCTCCTGATCGTGCGTCACGTAGAGGGCCGTGAGATTAAGTCGTCTGACTAATTCGCGAAGCTCGGCGCGCGTGCGCCCTCGCAGCGCGGCGTCCAGGTTCGACAGCGGCTCGTCGAACAGTAAAAGTTTCGGCTCGATGGCGACGGCGCGCGCAATCGCCACGCGCTGCTGCTGTCCGCCGGACAGCTCCTCGATGCGTCGCCTCCCGTAGCCCGCGAGCTGGACGAGTTCGAGCGCGGCCGAGACTTTGACCGCCACCTCCGGCTTCGGCAGACGCCGCACGCGCAGGCCGAAGGCGACGTTCTCCGCAACGTTCATGTGCGGGAAGAGCGCGTAGTTCTGGAAGACCATCCCGAAGCCGCGCCGCTCGGCGGGCACGCGCGTGATGTCGCGGCCGTCGAACTCGATAGTGCCGGCGTCGGCCTCTTCCAGACCGGCGACGAGCCTGAGCGTCGTCGTCTTGCCGCAGCCCGAAGGCCCCAGCAGGCCGAAGAACTCGCCGGCCTCGACCGCGAGCGAGACCTGATCGGCGGCGCGCGTCGCGCCGTAAGTTTTAGACAGGTTGTTGACAGAGAGGAAGGGCATCGGTCGCGGCGTGTGGCTACTTTTTGCTGCGACCCCTGATCTCGGCGTCCCAGTGGCGCAGCCAGTTGCCGCCCTCGCGGCGCAGCAAGTCCCAGTCGAGTTGCATCCGCGTGAAAGGCTCGTTCATCCACGCGGGCAGTTGCGACTGGTCGATGTCGGTGCGCGCGGGGATGCGGTAGTAGGTCTTGGCGGCGTGGACGAGGCTGTCGGGCGAGGTGACGAACTCGTAGAAGCGGCGGGCCTCTTCACTGTTGGGCGCGCCGGCGACGACGGCGATGCCGTCGGTGACGACGGGCGTGCCGCTCGCGGGGACGTGGTAGGCGACGGGGAAGTTGCGCTGCTGGCGGTATAGCTCCGCGTCGGGCATGTTCCAGAGCGTGACGAGCCCTTCGCGGCGGCCGAGCTTCTGCATGAGGAGCGTGCCGTCGGCCGTGTACTCTTTGACGTTCGCGTCGAGGCGGCGCAGCCAGTCGTAGCCCTGTTCGGGCGAGCCGGTCTGCTTGTGGAAGCGATAGATCATCGCGCCGAAGATGGCGCGCATCGTGTCCGAGGGGTTGGGGTTGCGGATCAGGATTTTGTCGCGCCACTTCGGGTCGAGCACGTCGTCCCAGTCTTTCGGCGCTTCCTCCCGCGCGACCGCCTCGCTGTTATAGACGATGACTTCGGGCGTGCGATACGTGGCGTACCAGCGATCCTGAGCGTCGCGCTCCTCTGGGAGAACACGGTCGGCCCAGGTGGGACGGTAGGGCGCGAGCAAGCCCTCGTCGGCGGCGGTCTGGAAGGTCGTGTGCGCCGCGCCCCACCAGAGGTCGGCCTGCGGGCGGTGGCGCTCCAGCCGTAGTCGCTCCAGGACCTGCTGCGATCCCATGTCCTGGAACTGAATTTCCACTTCGGGGTGCGCCTGCTTGTAGCGCGCGATGAAGTCGCGCATCAGGTCTTGCCCGTGCGGCGTGTAAACGAGCAGCGACTTTTTAGCCGCGCCCCCGCCGCCCTGACTGTTGCAGGCGGAAGAGACGGCGGCGAGCGCGAGCAGAAGCGACGCGAGCAGGGAGAAGATTTTGGCTCTCATATTTCGGGGCGTTGCGGGATCAACGGCAATGTAGCGAGGGCGCGCGCCGGCGGTCAAGATGGGGGGATGTTGACAACTGACGAAACGAAAACCGGCGCGGCAGAGTTCTGCCCGCATCAGACGACGCCGGCCTCCGTGATTTCGAGCGTGCCGGCCGCGGCGTCGAGCGTGGCGGCGACGCCGAGCGGGAGCGTCAGTTGATCGCTCGTGTGGCCGATGGTCAGGCCCGAAAGGACGGGGACTTTGAGCGCGCCGAGCAGGTTGTCAACCACCTCGCCGAGCGTGAACGGCGAGACGGCCGCCGGCTCGAAGCGGCGTGGGCCGCAGTCGTCGCACTCGCCCCAGACGACGCCGGCCGCCGCGTCGAGCTTCCCCGCGAGGCGCAACTGCGTCAGCATCCGGTCGATGTTGTAAGGCTGCTCGCCCACGTCTTCGAGGAAGAGGATTTTGCCGCGCGTGTCGATCTCGTAGGGCGTGCCGAGCGTGGCGCACACGAGCGAGAGGTTGCCGCCCGCCAGTTGTCCCGTGGCCGTGCCGGCGCGCACGGTGCGAAGCGGGTGCGACGGGCGCAGCTCGTCGTCGCCGGGCGGGTTGGTGAGACGGCCCAGGGGGCGCGGCTCGAAGATGGCGCGGCGGAAGTGCGACAGCGTGTAGCCGGTGAAGCGCGAGAGGACGACGGGGCCGTGGAAGGTGACGAGCCGCGCGTGGCGGTTGAAGGCGAGGTGCAGCGCGGTGATGTCGGAGTAGCCGACGAAGATTTTCGGGTTGCGGCGGACGAGATCGTAATCGACGCGGTCGAGCAGGTGGGGCGACCCGTACCCGCCGCGGACGGCGAAGACGGCGCGCACCTCCGCGTCGCGGAATGCCTCGTGCAGATCGTCCAAGCGCGCCTGGACTGACTCTGCGTAGGTTCCGAAGCGGCGGCCGAGGTTTCGCGGGCGCTTCATACGCAGGCCCAGGTGGCGGACGGTGCGCTCGGCCAGGGCGAGCCGGTCGGGGTCGGGGACTTCGGTGGCGGGCGTGACGAGCGCGACCGCGTCGCCCGCGCGCAAAGCCTTCGGGCGCGTGAGCGCGTTCGGCTGGCGGGCGGGGAAGACGTTCGTGCGCTGCGCGGCGGCCGTCGCGGCGATTGCCGCCGCGCCGAGGCCGCGCATGAAGTTACGACGCTCCATCGGTATCCATGCCTCTTCGGGGTTAGTTCGGTTGACGCGCGGCGTCGCGGGCCTCGTGCCGCCGCGCGGATTGTAACTTGAACGGGCGGGGCGGCGAAGCGCACGGGCTTGAGGTGACGGGCGAGGGTGGAGTGGCGAGTTGCAGCGCGATCATAAAATTGAGCGTGGCGGATCGTACTCACCACGGAGGCACAGAGGGCACGGAGGATGCACAGAGGGTTGAGCGGTTTCCTCTGTGCCCCCTCTGTGTCCTCAGCGCCTCTGTGGTGAGTGACCCTCAATAAATTCAACGACGAATCGGCCCGCCGCCGACGGCCCTCGGCAGTTTTTGCCCCGCCCCGCGCGCGTGCTATATTCGCAGGCGCGCGCCCGTAGCTCAGCTGGATAGAGCGTCAGCCTCCGGAGCTGAAGGCCAGAGGTTCGAATCCTCTCGGGCGTACTTCGAGAGCATCAACCCCAACGGTTGAGACCGGCGCAGGCGTCCCCGACAAGGACGCCTGTAACTCTTTCAGGCCCCGCAACCCGACGCGAACTTCAATCCCATGCCGACAACTGACCCGACGCACGCCGCCCCGACAACCCTACGCGCGGCACGGAAGCTGGCAAGACTGCTGCTCGCAGTGACATTCGTCGCGGCCTCGTCCTTTCCCACGGCGGCGCAGGGCGAGAGGCCGCGCGAGTCGCGCCCCGCGGCGGTGCCTGCCGGCGAGGTCGTCGTCGTCTTAAACGAACAGCTCTTTAACGCGCTCGTCGAATCGGTCTTCATGCTGCCGCAGCCGCCGACGTTCCCACTGCGGGAGGGCGAAGGGTCGGCCGAGAAGCGGCCGGGCGAGTGCGCGAGCGAGATTCAGCTCGCGCGCGAGGTGGCGGGGACGCGCACGGCCGTCCATTTCCGCGACGGCCGCTTCAGCGCGCCGGTGGCATTCCGCGGCTCCTATGGCGCGCCGCTCGTCGGCTGCCTCAGCTTCGAGGGCTGGGCCGACACGCAGCTCAACCTCACCTTCGACCAGCAGCGGCAGGCGCTCACCGCCCGCGCCGAAGTCCGCCGCGTCAGCCTGCGCAACGTGCCCGCGCTCCTCTCCGACGGCGTCACCACGCTCGTGCAGAGCGCGCTCGACCAGCGCGTCAACCCCATCGAGATTCTGCGCGCGGAACAGGTCTCGGCGCTGCTCCCGCTCAAAAGATTTCAGACCGGCGGCTCGCTTCGCCTGCGCGCGCGCGAGGTGCGCCACGAAATCCTGCCCGGCGAGCTGCGCCTGCGGATCGTTTACGAGTTCGTGCGGGAGAACTGACAATCGGTTCGAGGCGTTTCGGAAGGGATGCGACGCTCACCCGCGAAGATTCTAATCCGCGTGCTGCGGCTGCGCTGCCCGGTGTGCGGGGAGGCGTCGATAGCGGAGCAGCCCTTCCGCGTCAGGCATCATTGCCCCGCCTGCCGCGCGCTCTTCAAGCGCGAGGAGGGCTTCTTCGTCGGCGCTATCGCCATCAACCTCGTCGCGACCGAAGGCTTCACCATCCTGATCTGCATGGCCGGCCTGCTCTTCTTCGACTTCCGCACTCTCTTCACCGCGCTCTTCGCCACCGCGCTCGTGCTCCCGGTCCTCTTCTACCACCACGCCTGGAGCGCGTGGCTCGGCTTCGATCACTTCATCGAGACGCTCCCGCGCTACCGGGGCGTCGATGAAAGGGAGTGAGGGACTGAAGAGCAGTCCGTCGTCCGTGGTCAGTTGTCAGTTGTTTGAGCCTTCCAGGCCGGCGGGCCAAAGACGTGACTCGAAAGCCGGCGCAGCACGGGCGACGGACGACTGTCCACGGACAACGGACTGCTTTACCGTGCGGCGGCCAGTTCGACGGAGGCGGGCATGTCAACGACCTCCCAGGCGGAGTCGTCGCGCAGCAGCCGAGTCATCAGCATCGCGTGGAAGAGGTGGCCGCTGCGCTCGGCCCGGACGAGTCCGAGGAGCGGCATCCCCAGCAGCGCGAGGTCGCCGATGATGTCGAGGACTTTGTGGCGGACGAACTCGTCGGGCGCGCGCAAAGGGGTCTCGTTGAGCATCCCCGTCGGCGTGAGCACGATGGCGTTGTCGAGCGAGCCGCCGCGGATGAGGTTGGCGCGGCGCAGCGCCTCGATCTCTTCGGTGAAGCCGACCGTGCGCGCCCAGGCCACCTCGCGGCCGAAGCTGCCGGGCGCGAGCGCGTCGAAGTTGAGCCGCTGTCGGCCGATGAGAGGGTGCGCGAAGTCGATCAAACAGTCGATCTCGTAGCCGTCGAACGGTTCGACGCTGATGCGCCGGTTCCCGTCCGCGACCGAGACGCGCTCGCGCACGCGCAGCGCGCGCCTCGCCGCCGGCTGCTCCACCACCCCGGCACGCTCGATCAGCTCGGCGAACGCCTCCGAGGAGCCGTCCATGATCGGGATTTCGAGGTTGTCAACTTCGACGTAGCAGTTGTCTACGCCCTCGCCCCGAAGCGCCGCGAGCAGGTGCTCGACCGTGGAGAGCGTGACGCCTTTGCGCATCAGCGTCGTGGCATACGACGAGTGCGAGACGTGCTCGACCGTGGCCGGAATCTCGAAGCAGTCGAGGTCGGAGCGCAGGAAGATGTAGCCGGTGTCGGGCGGCGCGGGCCGGAGGCGGACGCGCACCTCGACGCCCGTGTGAAGCCCCAAGCCCCGTGTCTCGACCGCGCGGCCGATGGTCGTCTGCCTGATCAAATTTTTATGCGTGTCCTTCCGGTTGTTCGTCGCGTCATAAAGACGCGACCGGGCCAGAGCTTATCAAAAGACTTGGCAACACCCGTGCCCCGAAGCCTACCACACGAAACGCCTTAAAACGGCGCGAGGGGCGGTGAAAGCGCGCCGCGACTGTGGCGCGTCTGCCACGCGCGGCGTCGCCCGGCAGTGCCTTCGCGCCACACCGGGACTCGTAAATAGTGAATAGTAAATAGTGAATAGAAGAAGACAGTTCTGCTCTATTCACTATTTACCATTCACTATTCACTGCTCTTTTCCGCTCTTGTCACCCGTCGCCGTTTACTCCTATCATCAACCGCAAATGCCGCCGAAAAAAGCCGCAGTGCCGGAGAAGCCGACCGAGCGCGTCTTCCTGATCGACTCGTTCTCACACATCTTCCGCGCCTTCTTCGCGCCGATGGGCGGTCGCATGGAACCCTTGACGAACAGCCAGGGGCAGGTGACGCAGGCCGTCTTCGTCTTCACCAACATGCTGCGCAAGCTCCTCTCGGACGAGCAGCCGCACTACATCGCCGCCGTCTTCGAGTCGGAGACTCCGACGTTTCGCCACGAGATGAACGTCGGCTACAAGGCCAACCGCATCGCGCCGCCCGAAGAGTTCAACTCGCAAATCCCCTACATCATCCGCGTCTGCGAAGCCTACAACGTCCCCGTCCTGAGCGTCCCCGGCTTCGAGGCCGACGACGTGATCGGCACGCTCGCCATTCAAGCGGCAGAGCGAGGGCTTCAAGCCGTCATCGTCTCTAACGATAAGGACATGACGCAGCTCGTGCGCGACCCGTGGATCGTCTGCATGAGGCAGAACTCGCAGAACGTCAAGCGCAAGGAACCCGTGCCGCCCGTCGAGTGGTGCGACGAGGCTTGGGTCTTGAATAAGTTCGGCGTTCCGCCCGCGCAGATGATCGATCTGCTGGGGCTGATGGGCGACTCGGTCGATAACATTCCGGGCGCGCCCGGCATCGGCGCGAAGGGGGCCGTGCAGCTCGTCCAGCAGCTCGGCTCAATCGAGAACGCCCTGGTGCGCTGGGAGGAGGTCAAGCACAAGACGTACCGCGAGTCTCTGCGCGACAACGCCGAGCTGATCCGCCAGTCGAAGGAGTTGGCGACGATCAAGACGGACGTGAACATCGATCTCGATCTCGAACGGCTGCGACTCAAACCCCCCGACCGCGTTGCCGCCTACAAACTTTTCCGCGAGCTGGAATTCCAGTCGCTCACGCGCGAGTTCGCCGACGCCGCCTCCGAGGTCGAAGGCGGCGCGCAGTCCGAACGCCGCTACACGCGCGTCACCAAGCCGGAGCAACTGGAGAAGCTCGCGCGCAAGCTCTTCGACACCGAACACTGGGCCTTCTCCGTCGCCGACTCGACCCCCGCGGGCGCGGGCACCCAATCCTCCGCGCGCGAAGCGACGCGTCCGGCCGGCGTAGCCATCTCGACCGCGCCGAACTCTTCCGCCTTCGTCGATCTGGAAAACTTCGAGGGCGGCGCGACGGCCGCGCTCGCCCCCTTGCGCGACGCGCTCTCGAACGGCCTGCTCTCGAAATCCGTCCACGATCTCAAGCGCGCGACCGCGCTGCTCGCAACCGCGGGCGTGGAAATCGAGGGCGTCACGGACGACACGCTGCTCGCCGCCTACCTGCTCGACCCGGTCCGCAGCAAGTACGACCTGGCCGACCTCGTGCGCGAGTGCTGCCACATCGACGGCTGGACGGACGCGCCCGAAGGCTGGACGGCAGAGCACTGGCGCGCGGCCGAGGCCGCGGACTTCACCACGCAGGCGTCGGACGTCCTGCACGGCCGCATCCTCGAACAGGGCCTCGAATCGATCTACACGGAGATCGAGCTGCCGCTCGCCCCGCTGCTCTACCGCATGGAGAGCGCCGGCCTCAAGGTTGACACCAAAGTTCTGGGCGAGCTGTCGAAGCTCTTCGGCGCGGAACTCGAAAAGCTGACGGCGCAGATCTACAAGGTGGCGGGGCGCGAGTTCAAGATCGGATCGCCGAAACAGGTCGGCGAAGTGCTGGAGTCGCTGAACATCAGCACGGGCCGCAAGACCTCGACCGGCCAAGTCTCGACCAACCGCGCCGTGCTCGACGAGCTGGCGCAGCAGTACGAGTTGCCGCGCCTCATCATCGAGTACCGCGAACTCGACAAGCTGAAGGCGACCTACACGGACGCGCTCCCGCCGCTCATCGGCCCCGACGGGCGCATCCACTCGCAGCTCAACCAGACGGTCACGGCCACGGGCCGCCTGTCGTCGTCCGAGCCGAATTTGCAGAACATCCCCATCCGCACCGAACTGGGCCGCCGCATCCGCCGCGCCTTCGTCCCCGAGAAGGGGAACGTCTTCGTCGCGGCCGACTACTCGCAACTGGAACTGCGCCTGCTCGCGCACATCACCCGCGACGAGAAGATGCTCGAAGCCTTCCAGACGGGGCAGGACATCCACGCGCAGACCGCGCGCCTCGTCTTCAAGGCCAAGACGCCCGAAGAGCTTAAGGAGAAGCGGCGCTTCGCCAAGATCGTCAACTTCGCCATCGCCTACGCCGTCGAACCATTCGGCCTCTCCCAGCGCGTCGGTATCACGCGTAAAGAAGCACGCCAGGTCATCGACGACTACTACGCCACCTACAAAGGCGTCCGCGAGTACATGGACAAAGTCCCTGAAGAGGCGCGCGAGAAGGGTTTCGTGCGCTCGATCTACGGCCGCGTCCGCCCGCTCCCCACCATCAACGACCGCAACGGCCAGATTCGCGCCCGCGCCGAGCGCGAAGCCATTAACATGCCGATCCAGGGTACGGCGAGCGACATCGTCAAGATTGCGATGCTCAGGGTTGACGAGGCGCTCAGGCGCGAAGGTCTCGAAGCCCGGATGGTGATGCAGGTGCACGACGAGCTGCTGCTCGAAGCGCCAAAATCGGAGGCCGCGCGCGCCGCCGCCATCCTCAAGCACGAGATGGAGACGGCCGTCGAGCTGGACGTACCCCTCGAAGTCGAGGTCGGCACGGGCACGAACTGGATGGACGTGAAGAAGTGATTAGCTGTTAGCTGTTAGCCGTTAGCTGTTAGCCGGAAGGGAACAGCTAACAGGCTTCGTCTCGCTCTCGGTTCTGGTTTTGCTAACAGCTAACAGCTAATAGCCAACAGCTTCCTATGCCTGACGGGCGCAAAGAAGACCGCGGCGAGGACGACGGCGGGCGGGTCGTGTACAGCCGGCTGCCTTCGGGGGCGGAGTCTGGAGGCGAGGGGCCGCCCGGCGCGCGGCGCGGCGGGGCGGCGGCGAGCCTGGCGCAGTTGGGGCGCGAGGAGGTCGCGCCGACGCTGCCGCTGCTCCTGATCAGCTTCCTGCTGCTCGTCGGCCTCGTCTTCACGCTCGGCTCTCTGAGCGTCAGAGAGCTTGAGGAGTTGAGCGAGCAGACGCAGCAGTTGCAGCGCGAGCAGAGCAACCGCGTGCAGTTTTTGATGACGCTGCGCGGCGCGCTGGCCGCCCTCGACTTCGAGGCGCGCGACCGCGGCCAGCGGCTCGCCCGCGGCGGCATCACCAACCCGTTCGACACGAAACTCGGCAACTCGCGCGACGAGGCCGAGCGGCAACTGGCCGCATTCTCGCGCAGGGGCGACATGCAGACGGACGCGGGCCGCGACTTCGCGGCGGCCGCCCGCGCGTTCGTCGAGGGCACGCGCGACCCCATCAGCTACTCGCAACAGACGGGCTACGTCCTCTTCCGCGACGCGGGCCTGCAACTCGAAAAGTTGATCGCCGAGGCGGGCGCGCGCCAGGGCCAGATCGACATCAACCGTCGGCAGCTCTACGAGCAGGCGCGCCAGCGGATCGACTCGCTGCGCTACCTCGCGCTCGTGCTCGCCGCGCTCATCGCCGCGGCGACCACCTGGGAGGTGCAGCGCCGCTTCCGGCAGGTGCGCCGCAGCCTCGAAGAGTCGCGCCGCGAGCGCCTGTTCAGCGCGCAGATGCTCGAAGGGATGGTCGCGGCCGTGGCGGCAATCGACGGCCACGACCGCATCCGCAGCGTCAACCAGTCGTTCTCGCGCCTCTTCCCGCGCGCCCTGCCCGGCCTCTCCGTCTATGACGACATCGCCCCGCCCGACTCGCTCAAGCTGTTCGCCGCCGCCTCGTCGTCGCGCGTCGAGCGCGCGACCTACCGCGGGCGCTGGACGCTCACGCCAGAAGGTGAGGAGGACGAGCGCCACTTCGAGGTCTTCTCCTCGCCGCTCGACGTTGACGGCGAGCACGGCCAAATCCTGACGCTCTTCGACGTGACCGAGGCCGCGCACAACGAGGCGGAGCTGCGCCGCAAGGACGCGCTCGCCGCCGTGGGCCAGGCCGCGGCGCAGGTGGCGCACGAAATCAAGAACCCCCTGGGCAGCATCCGCCTCGGCGTGGCGATGCTGCGCGACATGACGGCGGGCGAGGAGGCCCACTCGACGATTGATCTGGTCGAGCGCGGCATCAAGCACCTGAACAAGCTGACGCTCGACGTGACGCAGTACTCGCGCGAAAAACCGCTCGCGCTCTCCGAGGTCGATCTCCACGAGCTGCTCGACTCGAGCGTCGAGCTTGCCGCCGGCAACCTCCGCGAGAAGCGCACGCCCGTCGAGCGCGACTACACGAACGCCCCCCTGCGCGGCCAGCTCGACGAGGATCAACTCCGCCAGGTCTTCGTCAACCTCCTCGCCAACGCCGCCGACGCGAGCGCAGAGGGCCTGCCGGTAACAGTCTCAACTTCACTCGTCGAGCGGCGCACCCCGCGCGGGGCAGGCTCGAACGGCGACGGCGCGGGCATGCTCGTCCCGCACGCCCGCGTAACCGTCGCCGACCGCGGCTCAGGCATGGACGAGCGCACCCGCGCGCGCATCTTCGAACCCTTCTTCACCACCAAGCGCCGCGGCACAGGCCTCGGCCTCGCCATCGTCAAAAAGATCGTCGAACAACACGGCGGCACGATCACCGTCGAGAGCGCCCCCGGCCAGGGCACGCGCTTCCACGTCGAACTGCCGCTCAGGCAGAATCAGTAGTTAGGCTACTTCACATCTGTTGATCTTGGAGGGAGTAATTTTGTGAGTACGCCAGAGACAGAACCCGCCAAGTATTGGGGCTTTCTATGCACCACTTGCCATCAACCGATCCACATTGTGCCTTACGTTGAAGGTAAGTATTGGAGAAGCGTCAAGGGCGCAATCTTTACTCTCATTTGCGATGAATGTCAGTCTGTGGGTGAATACCCGCTAAAGGATATGAAGGTCATCTCGGCAAACGATGTGGTGTAGGCTTACGGAAGCAGTTTGTCGTAATCGGCGTGCGAGCCGATCCAGAACCAGACGACGCCGTCGGCCTTGTCCAGCCCCAGCGCGCGGTAGTGCGCGCCGACGCGGACAGACCAGAGGCGGTCGATCTTCTTGAAGTGCAGCGACGGATGTCTGGGGTCGGCTTTAAGGAGTTTGAAGTTCTTGTCGGCAAGGTCGCGAACTTCGGGCGGGAGCTGGCGGTAGAGCCGCCAGAACTGTGGGGAGGCGAAATGCTTCACAGCGGCTCACACCGCCCCTGCCCGAACTCCCGCTCGGCCTCTTCGATCACTTCGTCGAGGCGGCCGGCCTTCACGTCGCGCTCAATCTGCCCGTCCCAGACCTGCGCCTGATACTCCGCGAACCACTCCGCCAATTTCGCCAGCTCGGAAGGCGGAAGTCGTGCAATGGCCGACTCAATCTCTTTAATGTCCATGTCAGAAGTTTAGCCCACCGACCTGCCATCATCAACAATCTGATAAAGCAGCACAAAAGCTAACTGGCTAGCTTCGCGAAGGCTGAGCGCGCGGCCTCGACCGTGCGGTCCAGGAGTTCGTCCGTGTGGGCGAGGCCGATGAAGGCGGCCTCGAACTGGGAGGGGGCGAGGTAGATGCCTTCGTCGAGCATGGCGTGGAAGAAGCGTGCGTAAGTGTCGCGGCTGGCGTGCGAGGCCGAAGCCCAGTCGGTGACAGGCTCGGAGGTGAAGAAGGTCGTCCACATCGAGCCGACGCGGTTGATCACTGTCTGGATGCCGGCGTCGCGCGCGGCTGAGGCCATGCCGGCTGTCAGGCGCGCGCCGGCGCGTTCGAGTTGTTCGTAAACCGACGGGTCGCGGAGGCGGCGCAGCGTCGTCAGCCCCGCGGTCATGGCGAGGGGGTTGCCGGAGAGCGTGCCGGCCTGATAGACGGGGCCGGCGGGGGCGATCTGTCGCATGAGATCGCGCGACGCGCCGTATGCGCCGACGGGGAGGCCGCCGCCGATGATCTTGCCGAGCGTGGTGATGTCGGGCGTCACATTGTAGAGCTGCTGCGCGCCGCCGCGGGCGAGGCGGAAGCCGGTCATCACCTCGTCGAAGATGAGGAGCGCGCCGGCGCGGCGGGTGATATCGCGCACCTCCCGCAAATAATTTTCGTGCGGGGGCACGCAGCCCATGTTGCCGACGACGGGTTCGATGATGACGGCCGCGATTGAAGGGCCGTGTTCGTCGAAGGCGCGTGCGAGTGATTCGGTGTCGTTGAAGGGGACGGTGATCGTGTTCTGCGCGACAGAACTGGTGACGCCGGGGCTGTCGGGCAGTCCAAGGGTGGCAACGCCCGATCCGGCTTTGACGAGCAGGCTGTCGCCGTGGCCGTGGTAGCAGCCCTCGAACTTGACGATCTTCTCTCTGCCGGTAGCGCCGCGCGCGAGGCGGAGCGCCGACATCGTCGCCTCCGTGCCGGAGTTAACCATCCGCACCATCTCGACCGAGGGCACGGCCGAGACGATCTCCTCGGCCATCTCGATCTCAAGCTCGGTCGGCGCGCCGTAGCTCGTCCCGCGCGCGAGGGCGTCCGTCAGCGCCGCGATAACTTCCGGGTCCGCGTGGCCGAGGATCATCGGCCCCCAGGAGCCGACGTAGTCGATGTAGGTGCGGCCGTCGGCGTCGGTCATCGTCGCGCCGCGCGCCTCGCGGATGAAGCGGGGCGTGCCGCCGACGCCGCGGAAGGCGCGCACGGGAGAGTTGACGCCGCCGGGCAGAAGCTCCGTGGCGCGGGCGAAGAGTTTGGCGGAGTTGTCGTCCGATACCTCGCGGGGCGTGGTCATGCCGTCATGCTAGACAGGCGGCCCTGCGATGGCAAGCGGCGTGCGAGGCGGCAGAAGACTTTCACGACGTGAGGGTCGAACTGCGTGCCGGCGCAGCGCTCAAGCTCCGCGAGCGCGGCGGGGCGCGGGCGCGCGGGGCGGTAGTCGCGGTCGTGCGTCATCACGTCGAAGGCGTCCGCGACGGCGAGGGCGCGCGCCGCGGGCGCGATCCTTTCGCCGCGCAAGCCGCGCGGGTAGCCCGTCCCGTCCCACTTCTCGTGGTGCTGTACGACGGCGAGCGCGGCCCCGTCGAGGAATCGGAGGCCGGCGAGAAGTTCACGCCCGTCGTCCGGGTGGCGGCGCATCGTCGCCCACTCCGCGTCGGTCAGGCGGCCGGGCTTATGCAGCACCGCGTCGGGGACGGCGATCTTGCCCACGTCGTGCAGCAGCGCGCCGAGGTAGAGCGTGGTCAGCTCGCCGGAACTCAGTCTCATCTCGCGCCCGAGCAGGAGGCTCAGGCGGGCGGTGCGTTGTGAGTGGGTGAAGGTCTCGCGGTCGCGCAGCCTGAGCGCTGAGACGAGCACGCCGAGCTTGGCGCGGTCGTCCGCCGTCAGCGAGACGAGCGGGCCGTCGTCGGGCAAACTGGGCAAGGCAGCTCGTGACATACGTTTTTTTCGCACCCTTCCGGCGCGGGCGGCCGTGCCGCCTCGATCTCAGGTGAGTGAGGTTTTAGGGCAAGAACGCCGCCTCCGTCTGACAGACGGAAACGGCCAAGGGGGTTCTAGTTCCAATCAAAGGGGGAGGGGATTTGAAGTTTTACGCCAAAGACGGCGAGATTGCAATACCCTTTTTCGGGCGTCGTCCGGGAGCGCGTCCGGCGGTCAGGGCGGGGGCGCGGGCTTCAGCCGAAGATGCTGCGCCAGCGGCGATCAATCGCCGGGCCGAAGAGGAAGGCGGCGAGCGAAGGGCTTTCGTGCGAGCGTTCGTAGCCGACGAGTTCGACGTAGGCGCGGCCCGCCGCCTCCGCGCCATCGTGGCGGCCGGAGACTGAGCACGCGCCCTCCCAATAGACGACCATCGTCGTGCCGCGCGTGTCGAGTTCCTGATCCTTGAGGACGGGCGTAACGGTTACGTCAACGCCGAAACGCGGGACTGCGAGATGCCAGCCCGAAGGGTAGAGCGCGCCGGTGTGCGGGCTGCGCCAGCGCGCGGTCGCTTCGAGCGTGAAATCTTCGAGCGCGAGGTGGTGCGCGCGGCCGTCCGGCTCGACGAAGGTGCCGCTGGAAAAGGAGGATGGGCGATCCTCTGAGTCGCGTATGTGATAGACCATCAGCTCCGCGCCGGTCGAAAGTTGGAGACTGAACCAGTCCCAGCCTTTCTGGTTGCGCGTCGTCCGCCAAGTGCCGAACTCGCGATCCATCCAGGCCGTGCCGCGGAAGTGTTCGGTCTCGCCGTGCCAGGTGATTCGGCCCTCGGACTCCATGCGCGTGTAGGAGAAGTAGCGCGACGCCTCGCCCTCGTCCTTGAAGCTGACGCCGCGCATCTCGCGCCCGTTGAGCGCGGCGGGCTTGGCGGGCTTCAGGGCGGCCTCGAAGATCAGATCGTCGCCGAGCGTGGCGCGCAGCAGGTGCAGGCCGTGAGCCTCGCGCACAGTCCAGTCGCCGAGCCGGAGGAAGTAGCGGCGGGCGCTCGCGGCGGCGCGCCGGTCGAACGGGGCGTTGGCGCTCTTGCGGTGGTCGTAGCGGAAGCGCCCGCGCGACTCGTCCGTGACGGCGAAGTGCGCGAGGTAGAGCGGGTTGGCGATCAGGCGCAGGGGGACGACGCCGAAGCGGTCGAGGTCTGTGCGCCGCTTGAAGAAGACCAGCTCGAAGCCGAAGCGGCGGCCACGCGCGGTCTCCGCGTGGCCGGTGTAGTACCACCACTCGGTCTGCGCGTCGCGGTGCGCGTAGAGGTCGCGCGGGAGTTCGACGCCCGCGTGCTCCGTGCCGTCGCGCAAAGTCGAGGCCGGGCCGGCGACGATGTCGGCCAGGTTGTCGAGGACGGTCGTGGCGAACTGTTCAAGCGGCTCGATGATGTTCGTACTCATTCGTTACTGGTGATTGCCGTGTCGAGATGCCGGGAGTGTAGAGGGGCGGGGTGGAGAAAGTGTGCGGCATTTGCAAAGTGAAGTTTGCGGAAGGGAAGAAGATTCACCACAGAGGCACAGAGGACACGGAAGACGCACAGAGGGTTGAGCGGTTTCCTCTGTGCCCCCTCTGTGCCCTCCGTGCCTCTGTGGTGAGTGGCTTCCGCGACGCTCAAGACCGCCGGCTAGATGACGCGCTCGGCCGATTCGCGCGGCTCGACGAGGAGGGTCTTGAAGGACGACATGCGCACCAGGCCGGGGGCCGCGCCCTTCGGCTTGGAGAGGAATTTCCGTTGGGCGTAGTTGACGGCGACCTTGGCGTCGCCGCGCGCTTGGCTGAAGTGCGCGGCGAGCTGCGCGGCCTCGTGGACGGTGCGCTGCGGGATGTCCGCGTTGCGCGCGTGATTGCGGACGACGACGTGCGAGCCGGGGTAGTCGGCCGCGTGCAGCCACAGGTCGTGCGGGCGCGCTACCTTGAAGGTCAGTTGATCGTTGTCGCGCGCGGCGCGGCCGACGAGGATTTCGTAGCCGTCCGACGACAGATACCGTCGCGCGCCGGGGACTATTTCGGCCGATTGCTTGCGAGACTTCGCAGACTTCGCGCCGCCCGCCGCAGAGTCGCCGCCGCGCGGGGCGGACTTCGCGCCCGCCTTGGTAGCCCTTGCGCCGCGCCCTGAAGTTTTCTTGCCGGACGCGGCCTCTTCAAAAACGTCGAGCGCGCGCGTGTCTCTCGCTGCGGCGATGCGTTCGAGTTCGGCCCGCTCGGCTTCGAGCGTGTCCAGTTCGGCCGCGAGTTCGGCGCGGCGGCGCTCGATCTCCTGCGCGGCGCGCTTGGCACGCGCGTAAGAGGCGAAGCGGCGCGCGGCCTCCGCGGGAAGCGTGGAGTGTTCGTCGATTTCGAGTTCGACCTCGGGCGCTCCTTCGGCGAAGTAGTCGAGCAGGCGGACGCGCGCGCCGTCGCGTACGGCCGTCGAGAGGTTGGCGAGGAGGAGGTCGCCCACGCGCTTGTGTTCGGCCGGATCGCCGTGTGCTGTCAGATCGCGCGTTAGGTTCGCTTCGAGCTTGCGCCGGCGCTCGATCTGTACGCGGAGGCGCGCGCGGTGGGCGGAGACGCGCGCGTCGAATTTTCGCGCCTCGTCGAGCGCGAGGTGGTGTGCGTCGAGCGCGGCCGAAAGCGACGGGAAGCCTTCGCGCCGGATCGACGGGGGCGGGGTGCCAGCGCGGGCGGCCGCCGAGCGCGACTCGGCCGCGTCGGGTGCGCCCGCTTCGGCC
>DATHBT010000174.1:0-24727 GCA_035295985.1 Pyrinomonadaceae bacterium
GTGACGAGCGCCTCGAAGGGCACGTAGTTGAGCGCGCCGTCTGCGACGACGAGCAGCCGGCGCGTGCCGAAGACGGGCGCGGCCGGCGCGACGACGCTGCGGTAGAGCGCGCTGGCCGCGGCCGAGTAATCGGCGACCGCCTTCGCGTCGTTCGACGCTCCGCCGAGCACGAGGCCGCGCAGTGACTGCGCCGCCTCAAGGTCGGCGGCTATCCCGCGGCTCGGCTCCTCGGCGATGGCGCGGCGCGAGCCTGGCGGGATCAGGCGCGTGCGCAGCTCCGAGACCTGCCGCTCGATCTCAGCGCGCGCCGGCAGGCGGAAGACGGAAAGGCCCGCGCGCGTCGCGGCGAACAGGTACGAGCGCTCGCGCCCGAGGCTGTAGGCGAGCAGCGCCGTGTCGTCGTCCAGGACTTGCCGGCGCACCTCCGCGAGCGTGAGCGGCGAGACGTGCGCGCGGTAGCGCGAGCTGGCCGTCCTCAACTGGTTCTCGATCTGGTCGTGCTCGACCGACAGCCGCTCAAGTTCCGCCTCCAACTGCGCGACCGGCTGCTGCGCCTGCGCGTTCGGCGCGTTGGACGAAGCCGCCGCGCTCACGCCGCGCAGGCGCTCGAAGACCTCGTTCTGCCGCGCGCGGTTCGCGAGCCTGCGCGCGACGAGGTCGGCCGGCAGCCCTTCGCTGATCTCGGCGCGCGACTCGCCGATCAGATCGAGCAGCGAGCGTGCGCGCCCCTGCTCCACGACGCGGAAGGCTTCCGTCGCGTAATCCAGCCCGCGCTTCGTCAACTGCGGCGGCGCGCCCTGCGCGTGTGCCGACACGCGGTACGCGGCGGGCGCGGCCGGCGCGGCGTTTGCCAGGGCCGACTCCGCGAAGGCCGCCGCCGCCTCGTCGAAGAGGTCGCGCGTGGAGGCGAGGAAGTTGGTGCGCGCCTCGTCGGCGCGGATGCTGCCGGCGTAGATCGTCTCGACCGTGCCGAGCGCCGCGCGGTAGGCGGCGAGCGCATCTTCGCGCCTCTTCGCCGCGTCCGCGGGCGACTGCCCGTCCTGCGCCCAGAGACTGCGCGCCAGGCCGCGCTGGGCGGCCCAGGCGAGTTCGAGCCGGTTATCCTTGCGCGCGCCGTCTGCGGCCTGCCGGTAGAGGCGCGCGGCCTCCGCGAAACGGCCCTCCTGGAAGGCGATGTCGCCGAGGCTCGTGCGCGCGACGGCGCGGAACAGGCGCGCGGCCTCAAGACTCCCGGCCGGCGAGTTCTCGCCCGATGCTGCGAGCAGACCTTCGTAGCCCGCGCGCGCCGCGTCCAGGCGGCCCGACTGGAAGTCTGCGCGAGCCGCGCCCAGCATGCCGAAGCCGCGCGCGACGAAGAGGCGGTAGAGATTAGCGCACGCAGCGGCTCCGGCCGCCTGCTGCGCCGCGGACGCGGCCTGCCGCGCGGCCGACTGGCCGGCGGCCTGCGCCGCGCCTTTCGCCTGCAAGACGGCCTGGAACGGGCGGTTGAGCGAGTCGGGAGAGACGGCCACCGACAGCGGCTCGAATCCCTTAGCCTCGACTTCGAGCGTCAGCGTCTTGGTGAGGTGGATCGGGTCCATCAGCACCTTGCCCGACACGTCCGTGAAGTGCGTACACTCGCACGAGAAGCCGTTCGGCTGCCGCTCCGACCAGAGCTTCGCCTTCGCGTTGCCCACCGGGTTTCCGCCCTGATCGACGACCCTCAAGTCCATGCGGACGCTGCGGCTGCGCGCCGTCGGCCCGTGCCCGAGCGTCGGGCCGCCGTTTTGCAGCGGGCCGGTCGTCGGGTTGTCGGGCGCGTTGTTCGCCGTGTTGTCCGGCCCCGAAAGCGCGGAGCACGAGGCGAGGCCGGCGGCCGTGCCGGCGGGCAGGAAGGCGACCGCGCCGCCGTCGCGCGGGTGGCCGTTCGTGCCCCCGTTCGCGCCGCCGGCGCTCCCGTCCCGCTCGCCGCACTGGCCCATGCGCGCGAAGGCCGCGCGGGCGGCCTCGGCGTCGCCGTCGAGGTAATGCGTCTCGCCGATCTTGACCGCCAGCACGGCGGCGTTCGCGCCGTCGCGGCGCGCGCAGAAGACCCCGAAGGCGGCGGTGTAGTTTTCGAGCGCGACGGCGTTCTGGCCCTGCCGCTGGTAGATGTCGCCGACGGCGTCGCGCGCCGCGGCCGCGCCGACGGCGTCGTTCGCCTGCGTGAAGAGCGCAACGGCGTTCAGGAGTTGCGGCAGCGCCTCGTCGGCGCGGTCGCGGCGCAGCAGCGCGCGGCCCGCTTCGAGCGCGGACGCGGCCTGCGAGGAGGCGCTGCGCGACGGCCCCGCGGCGCCGGACGGCGGCGCGGGCGCGAGCACCGCCGCGGACAGCAGCAGCGCGGAGCAAAAGACGAACGCGAGGGACTTCCTGAGAACGAGGGGACAGTACATCAATGCCTCCGCAACACAGACGGCCGTTGTGTGGGGAGAAGTTGCCCGCGAGATGACTCGCGCGGGGAGCAGACGCTTACGGCGGGACAGGCTTTCCGCGAAAACCTTGTTTCTCCGACCGAAAATCTAACACAGCGTCGGGAGACAGTCCAACGACCTCCCTCCGGCAATCTACGCGTAGGCCCGACGCGCCGGATGCCCCTACTTTAAACGCGAGGCGGGAGTCGGAAACGGCTCACACGGCCGCCCCGACTCCCGCACTTTCAGTTCCCGCCTTCTTAAGCCCGCGCGCCTCTCCCCTACTCGTACCGCAGGCATTCGATTGGATCGAGCCGCGACGCCTTCATCGCCGGCCAGACGCCGAAGATCAGGCCGACGCCGATTGAAACGACCAGCCCGGAGACGACGGCCCACGCGGGGATCGACGCGGGGAGCGACGGCAGCAGCAGCATCACCCCCTGGCTGACCAGGACCGCCAGCACCACGCCGAGCACGCCGCCCAGGAGTGTGAGCGTCATCGCCTCGAACAGGAACTGGTGGACGATGTCGCGGCGGCGCGCGCCGATGGCCTTGCGCACCCCGATCTCCTGCGTCCGCTCCGTCACCGAGACGAGCATGATGTTCATCACGCCGATCCCGCCGACCATCAGCCCGACCGAAGAGATCGCGATGGCGATCAGGCCGACCATGCCGAAGATGCTGTCGAACTGCGTGACGAAGGCGTCGGCCGTCTTCACGTCGAAGTTGTTCGGCTCGGAGAACTTCACGTTGCGGCGCGTCCGCAAAATCTCCTCGACCTGGTTGACCGCCTCCGGGAGCCGCCCCGAGTGCGCGCGCATGACGAGGGTGACGAACTTGCGGCCCGGGGCGACCTGCCGGCCGGTGCGCAGCGGGACGAAGACCGAGTTGTCTTCCTCGTTCTCGCCGAAGAAGGTGCTCTTGCGCTTCGCCAGCACGCCGACGATCTCCCAGACGTGCCCGCCCATCTTGACCTTCGTGCCGACGATGCCGTCCTCGCGGTCGGGGAAGAGCGCGGTCGCGGCGTTGACGCCGATGACCATCACGTTGCGGCGGTTGACGTCGTCCTGCTCCGTGATGAAACGGCCCTCGCTCACCGAGACGTTCGATATCTCGCCGAAGTTTGCGGTGACGGCGCGCGTGTTGCCGCGCCTGTACGTCTTGTCGCCCGCGACGATGGTGTCGTCGAAGCCGCTGCCCCACCCTCCGATGTTCGGGGCCTCGATGCCCACCATCTCTACCGCGCCGGCCTGCGCCGCTATCGCCTCGCCGTCCTCCGGCGTCAGGGGCTTGCGCGTGCGCTCCGACTGGTCGCGCTCGCCGAGCTGCGGCCCCGTGGTGAGGTGGAAGGCGTAGATATTGTTCGTGCCGTACTCCTCGACCATGCGGACGATGTTCGCCCTGAGGCCCGTCAGGATCGAGGCGACGACGATGGCGACGAGCACGCCGATGACGATGCCGAGCACGGTCAGGGCGCTGCGGAACTTGTTGGCGCGCACGCTGTCGAGCGCCATCAGGAGCGTCTCGCGCGGGAAGAAACTCGGCAGCCGGATGTTCATAAGACTTCGTGCGCCCGCTCAGTTGCGCGTCAGCGCGATGATCGGATCGAGCCGGGACGCCTTGAAGGCCGGGTAGATGCCGGCGACCATGCCGATGACCGTCGAGACGCCGACTGCGAGCAGGACGTAGCCGACGGTGATCGTCATCGTGATCGGCGTCAGCGAAGTGATCGCCCACGCGACGCCGGCCGCCGCGAGCAGCCCGATGACGCCGCCGAACGAGCAGAGCAGCGACGACTCGATCAGGAATTGCAGGAGCACCTGCTTGCGACGCGCGCCGAGCGCCTTGCGCAACCCGATCTCGAAGGTGCGCTCCGTCACCGACACCAGCATGATGTTCATCACGACGATGCCGCCGACGACGAGCGCGATCAGGGTGATCGGCGTGACGACCATCGCGATGGCCCCGGTGAACTGGTCGATCTCGCCGATCAGACTCTCCGTGTTGACGATGCCGAAGTCGTCCTCCTCGCTGCCGATCAGCCCGTGGTAGTCGCGCAGCGCCCGCCGCGCGTCCTCAATGGTGTACTGGAGCGTGACGTTCTCTTTGCTCTTGCCGTGAATCTGGAGCGAGAGCGGGCGGCCGTAGATGCGCTGGAAGGTGGTGAGCGGGATGTAAACGTGCTTGTCGATCATCTCACCGAACATCGGCCCGCGCCGCTCCTCGACGCCGACGACGCGCATCGGCAGCCCGCCGACCTTGAACTCGCGGCCTACGGGGTCTTCGTCGGGGAAGAACTTGTCGCGGATGTCCGCGCCGAGGACGACGACGAGCTTGGCGTTCGAGACCTCCTCCGGCTCGATGAAGCGGCCCTCCTCCATCGTCTTGTCCTCGATCTCGCTCATGTTGGCGGTGACGCCGAAGATGCGCCCGCCGTAGAAGGTCTTGCCGTCCTGCTCGAAGTTCGTCCCGCGCCCGGTGTGAGCCCCGACGGCCGCGCACGACTCGCAGTAGGTTTGCAGCCACTCCATGTCGGCCCACTTCAGGGGCTTGTTGCGCCGGTTCATCCGTTCGAGGTCTTCCTCCGACAGCTCCCCGTGGCTGGCGATGCGCGCGATCATGAAGTGGTTCGCGCCGAGCATCTTGGTCATCTTCTCGCCGACGTAGGTGTTCAGGCCCGAGATGGCCGCGCCGACGACGACGACCGAGGCGACGCCGATGATGATGCCGACGAGCGTGAGCAGGGCGCGCAGCTTGTGCGCGAGGATCGATTGCAGCGCGATCCGCGTTGCGTCCAGGTAGAAGGTGTAAACGTTTTTCATCGCGCGCTGGTGTTTAGCGGGGGCGGCGGGCCGGGGAACGCGGCCACGCCCTGCCATACGCTAAAACGCGCGGGCGGGTTTGATCGTTAACAGGCGGGGCGGGAAATTTTAAGGGCCGGAATTTCGCGGGGCCGGGCGGCCTCAGTCGGTCGATTTGAGGTGCGGGCGGAGCAGCGTCGTCCAGGCCCGCTCGATCTGCTCGTACTCCGCCCCGCAGCGCGAGGCCCGCTCCTCAGGCAGCACGCCCTCCCCGACGAGCGAGGCGTAGCGCTCCGGGTTCTGGCCGTAAACCCAGCAGATGATGTTGTAGAAGCGCTGCCGGTTGAGCGAGTGCTCGTTCCAGTAGTCCGGCTCGCCGCCCTCCTCGGCTTCGGCGTCGGCGTAGAATGACCTGGCGGCGTCGAGCGCGGTGGCCGCGCCCTCCTCCGTGCCGTCCGTGACGAGGAAGGTCGAGAGCTGATCGACGGCGTCCTCCTCGCGCCCGGTGATGGGGAGTTCGAGGACGTGCACGAGCGCGTGGCCCAGCTCGTGGAAGAAGACGAAGACGGTCGCGCCGGCCACCTCGTCGTCCAGCTCCTCCTGCGACTCGGCCTCCTCCTCGAAGACGCGGTAAAGGTCTTCCAGCAGCTCGTAGCAGAGCGAGACGCGCCGCCGCTCCGGGTCGTAGTAGGCGTTGACCTCGCCGCACTGGTCGAACGAGAGCGTCACGTCTTCGGGCAACGCCAGTTGCTTGTTCAGCTCGCCGGCGATCTCTTCGAGCACGCGCTCCTGCATCAGCTCGCGCCGCCACCCGGCGTACTTCTTATTCTTTACGGGGCTGTAAACGTACTTGAAGTCGCCCGCGTCGCGCGCCTTCTCGGCCGACGGCTTGAAGCCCGAGGGCACGTGGCTCTCGACCGCGGGCGGCGTGGGCGTCGGCGTGGCGTTCCGCGACACGTTTCGGTTGCCGCCGACCCCGCACGCCGCGGCGGCGAGGAGTGATGCGAGCGCGAACGCGGCCGAAGTAGTTTTCGCCATCAGCTTCCGGGCCTCACCGTCAATTACTTCAATGCGAACCCGGCGCGCCGGAGGAACGCGGCGAGCGCGTCGTTAAACTCCTGCGGCCGTTCGAGCATCAGGAAGTGGCCGACGCCGTCCCACACCCGGTAGTCGAGGTCGGGGATGACCGAGCGGTAAAACTGCTCGTTGTCGGCGGGCCAGAAGGGCGACTTGGCGAAGATCGCCAGCACGGGGACTTTGACGGGATCGGGCTTCCACAGCGCCTCGTCCGTCATCCCCTCGCCGGCCGCCAGCGCGACGTGCTGCGGCGTCCCGGCCATGCGCGCCTTCAGATCGTCGCGCAGGCTCGCGGGCATCTGCTGACCCAACATCCCGCCGGCCATCGCCTGCATCATCGCGCCATACTTCTCGGAGCGCAGCGGCGCGAGCATCTGCTTCTCCACCACCTCCTTCGGCGCGAAGCCGCGTATCGCGCCGTCAACGAAGACGAGCGCGCGGGCCTTGGGGGGGAAGAGCCGGTAGAACTCGCGCACGACCGGCGTGCCCATGCTGTGGCCGACGAGGACGGCGCGACGCACGCCCGCGTCGCGCATCACGGCCTCGACCGAGCGCGCGAACAACTGCATCGTGTACGCGCGGCCCTCCGGCTTGTCGCTCCGCCCGTGGCCGGGCAGATCGACGGAGATGACGCGCGCCCGACCCGCGAAGGCCGGCGCCTGCAGCCGCCAGAAGGTCGCGTCGCACGTCCAGCCGTGGACGAAGACGAGCGCCTCGTCGCCGCGGCCCGCGTCCTCGTAGTGGACGCGCATCCCGTCGAACTGCGCGAAGCGCGAGCGCGGCTGGCTGTTCGAGGCGGCGCGCGGCTGCGACGCCGCCTCGGCCGGCGCGGGCAGTTCGGCGTCGAGCAGTTCGACCGCGGCGAGGACGGTCTCGGCCGCGCGGACGAAGAACTCCGGGGAGAGGTTCTCGAAGTCGTCGGTCGGCCGGTGGTAGTCGCGGTGATCCTCGACGCCGAAGTAGAGGAACGGGACGCCCGCGCGGTGGAACGCGGCGTGGTCTGACTGGAACGTCCAGTCGTTCTGCCCCAGCTTCGGATCGTCGTGCCCCTGCAGGAGCTTAACGGGCGCGCGCGACGCGACGCGCGCGACGAGCGGCTTAAGGAATGGGTGATGGTGCGCGCCCGCTGCGTACAGCTCGCCGCGCTCGTTGCGCCCGATCATGTCGAGGTTGACGTTTAAGGCGATCTGCTTGAGATCGACGGGCGGCTCGGCGACGAACCGGGTGGCCCCGATCATCCTGTCCTCTTCCGCGTCGAAGGCGGCGAAAATGATCGAGTGCTTCGGCGGGCGGCGCGAGAAGTGGGCTGCGAGCGCGAGCAGACCGGCGACGCCGGAGGCGTTGTCGTCGGCCCCGTTGTAAACCTGTCCTTCGCGCACGCCGACGTGATCGTAGTGGGCGCTGACGACGATGTAGCGGTCGGGCCTAGCCGTGCCGCGCGCGTAGCCGACTACGTTCGCGCCCTCGCGCAGCCCCGCCGTGCGGCGGTAGGAGAACTGGAACGTTTGCAGGTACGACGCGCCGAAAGGTTTCAGGCCCGCCTCCTTGAAACGCGCGGCGACGTAGGCGCGCGCGCGCCGCCCGCCCTCCGTGCCGGTCTCGCGCCCCTGCATCTCGTCCGACGAGAGCGTGCGCGCGTCGGCGAGCAACTGCGCGGCGTCGAGCACGTCCGAGCGCGGGGCGGGCGCGGGAGCGCCGGCCCCCTTCAAGTTCGGCGACTGCGCCGCGCCCGGCCAGGCGGCGCAGGTCAGGAGTGTCAGCAGCGTGAGAACCCTTTTCACTGATCCGGCCCCCTTTCGCCCCCGCCGTTTTAACGTGGCGGCGGGTCGTCCGGTTTCAAGTTCGCCGGACTTCGGAGTTCGCCGCGGCGCGGCCGGCGCACACAAAAAGAGAAGCTGCCGGCGCGTCCGTTCGCCCCGACAACTTCCCGGTGATGCTTCTCCTGCGGGCGTGCCCGTTTAGCCGCGCTGGTGCTGCTGCGGCGGGCGGCGCTTCTTCTTGTTGCGCTTGCGCGCGAGCGCGGACTTCAGCTTCGCCTTCTGCCCCTTCGACATGAAGAAGGCGTGCTTCTTGGCGTCCTTGATGATCTCCTCGGTCATCACCTTCCGCTTGAAGCGGCGCAGCGCGCTCTCAATCGACTCGCCCTGGTTAACCGTGACAGTTGCCATCTCTCTTCTAAACTCCGATCCGGTTCGCTTCTCAAAATTACCGCCCGCGACTTCGGTGTCGCAGGCGCTGTCTGACTAAACACCCGACGATGTTGGCGCGGAGTATTATGCACGCCGCGCCGGGAAAAGGCAAAAGCCGAGGCCCGAGTGGCGTCCTGATTCGTGTGCCCTCCGTGCCCCCTCCGCGTCCTCTGTGCCTCTGTGGTGAGTGGGCATAAACAGCACTCACCACGGAGTCACGGAGAACACAGAGGGGGCACGGAGTAAAGCCGAAATCAGGACACTACTGAGGCCTGCGCCCCGCCCGCCTTCCGGGGCCGCCGGCCTCTTTGACAGCCGGGCGGGGCGCGGGCTAATTTTACCCGCCGCAGTAAATCGGGCCGGCGATTCCGGGGCAACCCGCCGCACCGGCCTTACTTCCAACGCAGTCCTCTAAACCCACGCGCCGACGACACGTCAGTTCCGGCGTCCGCCGAACCGGGAGTACAGATGAAAAACGGACTTACCCTCGCAGCGTCCCTCCTCGCGCTCGTCTTCGCGGCCGGCTCCGCGCGGGCGCAGACCGCCTGGCAGTACACCGCGCTCGGCGACTCGCTCGCCGCCGGCATCGACGACACGCAGGGCGGCGGCTACGTCCCGCGCTTCCGCAACCACGTCCAGCAGGACGCGGGCGTGGCCGTCAACCTCGTCAACCGCGGCGTGCCCGGCTGGACGAGTGACGATCTGTTGAACGCGCTGCGAACGGATCAGTCGCTGCGTGCGCAGGTGGCCGCCTCGCGCGTCGTCACATTCAACATCGGCGGCAACGACGTGCTCGGCGCGCTCCAACGCTACCAGTCGGGCACGTGCGGCGGCGCGGACAACCAGCAGTGCTTCGCCGAGACGGTCGCCCGCTTCAAGTCGAACTGGAACGCCATCGTCGCGCAGTTACTCTCACTGCGCTCGACGAGCGACACCGTCATCCGCACAATGGACGTTTACAACCCGGTCGTCGGCCTGCTCAAGCTCAACGGCGTCTTCGATCAGACGAAGCCTTACCTGGACGATCTCAACCGCCACATCTTCCTGACGGCGGTCGCCAACCGCATCCCGTGCGCGCGCGTCTACCGCGAGTTCAACGGCCCCAACGGGGATCAGGACGCCTTCCTGCGCGGCCTGATCGCGTCCGATCAGATTCACCCGAACGCGGCCGGCCACGAGGCCATCGCGCGCACCCTGCGCGCGCTCTCCTACCGGCCGCTCGCCGGGCCGGTCACCACCGTGCAGTTCGTCCTGCCCATCTTCGTCGCCGTCGAGCGCGACCCGCGCGCTAACGTCACGCTCTCGCGCTTCGACACCACGGGTGCGGCCTTCGTCGATTTCTCCACGGCCGACGATCCGGGGGACGTGCCGTGCTCGTCCGTCAACGGCACGTCCTACGCCCGCTGCGACTTCGCGACGACCGTCGAGACACTCTACTTCGAGCCGGGCGAGGGGCAGAAGACCGTCACGGTTCCGCTCGTCAACGACTCGTACGTGGAGGGCACGGAGCGGTTCCAGATCAGGGTGGACAACGAGGCGGGCGGCAACATCCTCCTGCGCACGACCGCGCAGGTGCAGATTCAGGACGAGGACGGCGGCACGGGGCCGCACCCGCTCAACGATCACACGTTCTTCGTCCGCCAGCACTACCTCGACTTCCTCTCGCGCGAGCCTGAGGCGTCGGGCCTGCAGGCGTGGCTGAACGTCCTGAACAACTGCCCGCAGCCTTTCAACCACGACCCGGCCGCGGCGTCGGCCCTGTGCGACCGCAACCTCGTCTCGTCGGCCTTCTTCCGCTCGCCGGAGTTCGAGATCAAGGGCTTCTTCGTCTATAAGCTCTACGCCGCCACCCTCGGGCGCGTGCCGCGCTACGAGGAGCTGATCGCCGACATGCGCCGCGTCACGGGCGAGACGGCCGACGAGGTGCTGGCCCGCCGCGGCGCGCTCGCCAACTCGTGGGTCGAGCGGCAGGAGTTCCGCGTGCGCTACCCCTCGACTCTTTCGGACGCCGAGTTCGTCAACAAGCTTGTCGAGACGGCCGGCGTCACGCTCACGGGCGCGGTGACGCGCGAGTCCCTCGTCAGCGAGTTGCAGCAGCGCACGAAGACGCGCTCGGAGGTGGTCGCCGCGCTGGCCGAGCACCCGGCGGTCACTGAGAAGTTCTTCCGCCCGGCCTTCGTCACGATGCAGTACGCGGGCTACCTGCGCCGCACGGCCGAGCAGACGGGCTTCGACGACTGGCTCAAGTACCTCAACCAGAACCCGCAGGACTACTACACGATGGTCAACGGCTTCCTCTACTCGCAGGAGTACGCCCTGCGCTTCGGGACGGAGGGCAGCGGCTCGATGAAATAACTCACCACCGCCCCTTCGGGGGCGCAGCGCGAAAACAGAATCGCCGGCATTCGACACAATTGTGTCGAATGCCGGCGATTCTGTTTTCGCGCGTTAGCACGGCGGGCAGGGACAAGCCCTGCCCCTACAAAATTATCCCGGGCCGGCGCGCTCAGTCGCCGTGGCCCTTCCGCTTCTTGTTGGGCTGGTCGTAGAAGAGGATCGTGATGACGAGGTACGCGCCGACCACGGCGGCGGAGATGAAGAAGAGCATCGCGAGGCCGGGGTAGCCGAATATCTGGAAGGAGGTCTGCACGTCCATCATCAGCGCCGCGCCGACGATCATCGCCGCCACGATCAGCCCCGCCGTGATGCGGTTGGCGACCTTCTGCGCGCCCTCCATGATCACCTTCTCGTCGAGCGCGTCCACCCTGATCTGGAGGTCGTTGTTCCCGACGGCGTCGAGAATCTTGTTGACCCTTCCGGGCAGTTTTTCGACGAACTCCTTGACCTCGATTATGTTCGTCATCAGGTGGCCGGGTTCGAGCGACTTGAGGATGCGCTGCTGCATGATCTGGGCGGCGTACTGCCGGATCACGCGGTTCGGATCGAAGGCGGGCGAGAGGGTGTAAACGGTCTGGTCGAGGTTGAGCAGGGCCTTGGCGATCATCGTGAACTCGTGCGGGAGGCGGAAGTTGTTGTCCGCCGCGATGCGCGTGATTTCGAGTACGACTTGCCCGGCGTCGATCTTGTTGAGGCTCGCGTCCGTGTGGCGCACGACGAGGTCGGCGATGCGGCGGCGCATCTCGCGCTCGTCGAAGCCCTCCTTCTTCTCGCCCATCGAGATGGTGATCTCGGCGGCGTCCTCGCCGCGCCCCTCGCTGATCGCCATGAGCAGGCGCAGCAGGTTGTCCTGGAAGGCGGAGGTGACGCGGCCCACCATGCCGAGGTCGAGCAGCGCGAGGCGCGAATCCTCCGTGATGAAGATGTTGCCGGGGTGCGGGTCGGCGTGGAAGATGCCGTCCACGAGTATCTGCTGGAGGTAGGCGCGGAACAGCTCTTCGGCCAGCCCCTCGCCGTCGATCTCCATCAGGCCGAGCGGCGAGAGGGTGGTGATCTTGCGGCCCTCGATGAAGTCCATCGTGAGCACGCGCGAGGTCGTGTAGTCCTCGACCGGTTCGGGGAAGATGATCCGCCCGAACCGGCTCATGTTCTGGCGGAAGGTGCGCAGGTTCCCCGCCTCCTCGCGGTAGTCCAGCTCGCGCAGCAGGCTCTTGCGCAGCTCCGAGACCATCCCCGAGAACTCGTAGCGGTGGCCGATCTCCGTCTTCGAGTCGAGGAAGCCGGCGGCCTCTTCGAGCGCGTCGAAGTCCTCGACGATCCGCTCGCGGATGTTGGGCCGCTGCACCTTGACGACGACCTCGCGCCCGTCGCGCAGCGCCGCCCGGTGGACCTGCCCCAGCGACGCCGACGCGACGGGCCGCGACTCGAAGCGCGCGAACGCCTTCGACAGCCGCACGCCCAGCTCGGTCTGCACGATGCGCTCGACCTCCGCGAAAGTGATCGGCTCGACGTTGTCCTGGAGGCGCGAGAGGGCTTCGAGGTAGGGCGGCGGCAGCAGGTCTGCGCGCGTCGAGAGCAGTTGGCCGAGCTTGATGTAGGTGGGGCCGAGTTTTTCGAGATCGGCGGCCAGCTCGTCGGCCACGGGCGCGGCCCGCTCGGCGCTGATCTCCTCTTCGACCAGCGCGGCCTCAAGCCCCGTCCCCTTCACCATGTCCGAGCGCCCGTACTTCATGAACAGCCAGGCGACGTCCTTGTAGCGCTTCAGGTGCTCGGTCTTCAGCGAGATACTCATGCCACACTCCGCCCCGCCGGGCCTTCGGCTCGACGAGTTGATTTTTCGGGAAGAGAGCCAGAACTGGCGCGGATTATAGCGCGAAAAGGGGCGGGGGGAAGAAACCGGGGCGCGTGGAGGGCGCGACGCGGAGACGCGGCGAAAAACTTTTCCGCAGTCCCCCGTGTCTCCGCGTCCCCGCGTCCCCGCGTCGTTCTCAACCTTTAATCTTAATGTTTCCGCTGACCGTTTTGACGAGGATCGGCTCGCCGCCGCGGCCGACCGTGCCGGCGGCGTGCCACCCGGCGGCGCGCTTTTGCATGTCGAGCTTGAGCGACTTGTCGGCCTCTATGTCACCGTCGATGGTCTGGGCCTTGACCTGCACGTTGATGCCGGGCGGGAGCCGCAGCTCGATGTCGCCGTTGACGCCGCTGAAGACCTGCGCGTCGTCCGGCTCGGCGTCGGCGAGCACAACCTTCGTGTGCCCCTTCATCGTGTGTGTGCTGGCCGCGCCGCCGACGTTCGCCAGCTCTATGTCGCCGCGATCCACCCGGACGGCGAGGCCGCCCGTGACGTTCGCGATTTTAACGTTCGAGTCGCGCGCCGTGATCTCCAACTGGCGCACCTCGCGCGGCACCTTGATCTCGTAGCGCACCTCGTGGAGGCGGTGCGCGCCCTCGGCCGTCCGCAGCGTTATCCGGTCGTCGGACTCGGAGCGGATGATCTGCGCGGCGGCGCGATCCGCGGCCGTGCCGCCGCGCTTCGTGATCCTGACTTCGGCCTCCTCGCCGTCCCAGCCCTCGACCGTGATGTTGCCCGCCACATTGACGATGGAGAGGCGGCCCTCCTCGCCGAGCGGGAACGTCTCGGTGATGACGGTCTTGTCGGATGTAACCTCCGCGCCCTCCTCGTCGAGCGGCTCGCCCTCGACGCCTTCGTCGCCGCGGAGCACCAGCGGCGGCGGCAGCGGCACGTCCGGCACTTCGATCTTCGGGACGACGACCTTGACCCGCCGCAACGCCTCTTCCTTCTTCTTCCCGGCCCAGTGGACAGCGAACTGCCGCGCGACGATGGCGGAGATCGTGACGGAGGCGACGAGGACTGCGACCAAAGCCCAGAGCCAGCCGCGGCGCGAGCCGCTCACCATGGGCGCGGCCGGGGCGAGCGGCGCGGCCGGCGGCACGTAGTTAGCGAGACGCGATCTGTAGCCGGGGTCGCCCGTGTCGCGCGGCGCGAGCGGCGTAGTCTCGGCCGGCTGCCCGCCCGCGCGGCCCGCGCTGCTCTGCTCTCCGGTCTGCGCGCCGGGGAGAATCTGCGTGGGGACTTCCGCGGTCGAGAATTTCCGGGTGGGCGCGCCGCACGCGCGGCAGAACTGCTGCCCCGCGAAGAGTTCCGCGCCGCAACTGCTGCAAGTCTCAGCCATACGCCACTGCCCTCGTAAAGAGTCGCCGGATCGACGCGCCCGCGCCGGGGATTGCGGGCGGGAAGGAACGGAAAGATTCTAGTCGCCCCCGAACGTTTTCCACAACGCGCGGGCCGCCGCCCCCTTCGCCTGCCCCTCCAACCTGCATAACGAAGCGCCCGGCGGCAGTGTTTCGCGCGCGCCGCGAAACTCCCCCGCGGCCGACACCGCCAGCCGACCCGCGCGGCGCAGAACCGCGCGCCGAAAAAAAAGCCCTTGACAGTCTAGGGGCTTCGGTGGCAAATTGCCGCGGCCCGGTTGCCCTAGACAATCTATGACCCTTCGGAGGAGACGGATGCCCAAGCCCAGCGCGAAACTGTTGCAGGGGACGCTCGACATGCTCATCCTCAAGGCCCTCTCTTTAGGCCCGATGCACGGCTTCGGCGTCGGCCAGCGGATCGTGCAGATGTCGGAGGACGCGCTGCGGGTCGAGGAGGGATCGCTCTACCCGGCGCTCTACCGCATCGAGCAGCAGGGCTGGATCGAGTCGGAGTGGGGCCTGTCGGAGAACAACCAGCGCGCGAAGTTCTACCGGCTCACGCGCGCCGGCCGCCGGCAGCTCGGCGTCGAGGAGGAGAACTGGGAGCGGCTCGCGTCGGCGGTCGCGAAAGTCTTGCAGACCGCCTGAGGGGTTCAAACCGAGATGTTCGACCTGAGGCTCGTCGGCGCGCGCCTGCGCGGGCTGCTGCGCCGCGTGGAGCGGGAGATGGACGAGGAGCTGCGCTTCCACGTCGAGATGCGCGCGGCCGAAAACGTCCGGCGCGGCATGTCGCCGGAGGAGGCGCGGCGCGCGGCCTTGAGGCAGTTCGGCTCCCTCGTGCGGATCAAGGAGGCGTGCCGCGACGCGAGAGGGGGAGGCATGTTCGACACGCTCCTGCGAGACCTGCGCTACGCCGCGCGCACGCTCAGCCGTCGGCCCGGCGCGACGCTCGTCATCCTCGTCACGCTCGCCCTGGGGACGGGCGCGAACGCGGCCATCTTCTCCGTCGTCAACGCGGTTCTATTGCGACCGCTCCCCTTCAGCGATCCCGACCGGCTCGTGGCCCTGCGGGAGACTCTGCCGGACGAGGGCGCGATCCCCGTAGGCTACCGCACCTTCGCCGAGTGGCGCGCGCAGTGCGGCGCGGCCTTCGATGGCGTGGCCGCCTTCTTCGACACGGCCTACAACCTCGAAGGCGGCGAGGAGCCGGAGCGGGTCACGGCCATGGTCGTCACGCCCGACTACTTCGACGTGGTGGGCGTCCGCCCGCTCTTCGGCCGGGCCTTCGCCGCGGAAGACATACGCGACGGCGCCCCCCGCGTCGCGGTCATCGAGCACGGCCTCTGGCAGCGCCGGTTCGGCGGCTCGCCCGCCGCCCTCGGCCAGAAGCTCAGGCTCGACTCTGTCGATTACGAGATCGTCGGCGTGATGCCGCCGGGCGAGGCGCACGAGTTGTCCGGGTGGGCCGGCATCTGGGTCCCGATGGCCCCGCGCTGGCTCACCAACCCCTTCCGCTACCTGTGGGTCGTGGCGCGGCTCAGGGAGGGCGTGACGATTGAGCAGGCGCGCTCGGAAGTAGAGCGCGTGATGGCCGCGCTCAGGCAGACGTACCCGGACACGCACGGCAAGCCTTACGGGACGGCCGTGGACGTGCTCGAAGAGAGGGTCGTGCCGCGCCAGGCGCGGACGGCCCTGCTCGTGCTGCTCGGCGTGGTGGGCTGCGTCCTGCTCGTCGCCTGCGCTAACGTCGCCAACCTGCAACTGGCGCGCGCCGCCTCGCGCGAGCGCGAGATAGCGGTGAGGGCCGCGCTCGGAGCTTCGCGCGCGCGGGTCGCGCGTCAGTTGCTCACGGAGAGCCTGCTGCTCTCCTTCCTCGGCGCGTGCGGCGGACTCGCGCTCGCGCACGCCGGCGTCAAGCTGCTCCTGACCGCGAACCCCGAAGCCGTCCCGCGGCTCGAGGGCACGGGGCTGGACGCCAGGGTCTTCGCCTTCGCGCTCGCGCTCGCCGCCCTGACCGGGCTGCTCTTCGGCACAGCGCCGGCCGTCCTCGCGACACGCGTCGATCTCAACGCGGCGCTCAAGGAGGGGGCGCGCGGCGCAGGCTCAGCGCCCGGCCACGGCCGGCTGCGCGGCCTGCTCATCACGGCGCAGGTCGCGGCGGCGCTCGCGCTGCTCACCTGCTCGGGCCTGATGCTGCGAAGCCACCTGCGCTTAAGCGCCGTGCCCGCCGGCTTCGACACGGAGCGCGTGCTGACGGCCGAGATAGACCTGCCCTCGCGCCGCTACGACACGCGCGAGCGGCGCGTCGGGTTCTTCCGCGAGATGGTCGAGCGCGCACGCGCCCTGCCCGGCGTCGAGGTCGCGGCTGCCGCGCAGTCAATCCCCATGCGCGGCGGCGGCTCAGTCGATCCGGTCATCGTCGAGGGCCGCCCCCTCCCGCCGCGCGGCCAAATCCCCTTCGTCCGCCAGAACATCGTCACGCCCGACTACTTCCGCGCGATGGGGATGCGGCTCGTCAGCGGGCGCTCCTTCACCGAGCAGGAGACCTGGGAGACGGGCGGCGCGATCATGGTCAACGAAACTTTCGTCCGAAAATTCTTCCCCGGCGAAGACCCGCTCGGCCGCCGCATCAAGCTCGCCGAGGAGAAGCCCTGGATGACGGTCGTGGGCGTCGTCGCCGACCACGCGCAGGACTCTTTCGACTCCGAGAAGACTTTTGAGGAGATGTTCTTCCCCTACACGAACACCTCCGACCCGCTGCCGATCACGTTCATGACGCTGGTGCTGCGCGCGCAGGGCGATCCGGCCCGGCTGGCCGTCCCGTTGCGCGCCGAGCTGCGCCGCGTGGACGCGGGCCTTCCGCTCTCGCGCGTCGCGACGACGCGCGAGCTGGCCGACCGTGCCCTCGCCGCCTCGCGCTTCCAGACCATGCTCACGTCCCTCTTCGCCGCGCTCGCCCTCGTGCTCGCCTCTGTCGGCGTCTATGGCGTCGTCTCCTACACGGTCGCGCAGCGCGCGCACGAGATAGGCGTCCGCGTCGCGCTCGGCGCGCGCACTCGCGACGTGCTGCGCCTCGTCGTCGGGCAGGGGATGAGGCCGGTGCTCGCGGGCGTCGTCGTCGGACTCGCCGCCGCTTACGCGTTGACGCGGCTGGCGGAGGGGCTGCTCTTCGGCGTCTCGGCGACCGACCCCGCGACCTTCGCCGCGACGGCCGCCCTGCTCTCGGCCGTCGCCCTCGCCGCCTGCCTCGTGCCCGCGCTGCGCGCGACGCGCGTCGATCCGGCCGCCGCGCTCAGGCAGGAATAAGAAGGCAGAAGGCAGAAAGCAGAAGGCAGTCAGGAACAGAGCTTGAGCGTGCCCTGTCTTGACTGCCTTCCGCCTTCTGCCTTCTGCCTTCTACTTCACCTTCCGCCGGGCAGTTGCGACCAGCCGCGCGTCAGGTAGTCGCTCATGGTGAGGGCGATCATGATGAAGAGCCAGAGGAAGCCGCTGACGACGACGACCCAGGTGAGCCGCGGGCTGTAGCGGACGTGCATGAAGTAGAGGATGACGAGCACGGCCTTCGCCACCGCGATGGTGAGCGCGATGGAGGTGTTGATGGCCTCGTTGCCGAGATCGAAGTTCGCCGCGACGACGGTGAGCACCGTGAGCACCATCAGCGCGCCGAAGATCAGGAAGTAGACGGTTTTCGAGACGATGTGTTCCGACATGACGCTCGCGCCCCCGGTCAGTGCCCCGCGCCGCCGCCGTGCGTCAGGTGCGCGCCGAGCAGGTAGAGCAGCGGGAAGAGGAAGATCCAGACGATGTCAACGAAGTGCCAGTAGAGGCCGCCCAGCTCCACCGGCGCGTGGTACTCGGGCGTGTAGCGCCCCTTGCGGGCGAAGTAGATCAGGACGAGCATCATGCCGATGCCGATGATCATGTGGAGCGCGTGCAGCCCCGTCATCGCGAAATATATCCAGTAGAACATCTGCACCGACTGCTCGGAGACGCCGGCCGGGAGCTGTTCGCCCCAGTCCCAGAAGCCGCGGACGGGGACGTGGTGGTGCGAAATCTTGTCGCCGTACTCGAACGCCTTGACGACGAGGAAGACCGACCCCAAGAGCGTCGTCAGGATGAGGAAGACGATCTGGTTGCGGCGGCTCCCGGTCTGCGCGAAATAGACGGCGAGCGCCATCGTCAGGGAGCTTAGGATCAGGACGACGGTGTTGAGCGCGCCGAGTTTCCAGTCGAGCGTGGAACTGGCGAAGGCGAACGACGCCTGGTTCTGCGTGCGGTAGATGACGTAGCCGGTGAACAGCCCGCCGAAGAACATGATCTCGGTGATGAGGAAGATCCACATCCCAAGTGTTCCGGCCTCGCGCTGCTGTTCGAGGTTGTCGAAGTGGTGCGCGAGCGCGCTCTGCGCGTGATGCTCAGAGTCGGTCAGGTGGATTTCGTCGGCCGTGTGCGCGTGTGCCAAAGTCCGATTCCCTCCCCGGGCGAAACTACTGCTGCGGCTTGATGTCCGAGTGCGCGCCGTGCGCCGGCTGCGCCGACCGGCTGTCGTCCGCGTCGGTCACGCCGATGACGCGCATCTCCTCGACGGGCCGGTACTCGTAGGCCTCCCACGTCACGATCGGCGTCGTCGCGAAGTTCTCCGTAGGCGGAGGGCTGAGCGTGCGCCACTCCAGCCCCGTCCCCGGCCACGGGTTGGCGGGCGCGAACTTGCCGTAGCGCATCGACCACAGGAAATAGACGCCCGGGATGATCAGCCCCGCGGCGAGGATCGACGCGCCCGCGGACGACAGGACGTTCAAAGCCTGCCACATCGGCTCGTTCGGGTCGTAGGCGGCGTAGCGGCGCGGCATGCCCAGGGAGCCGAGCAGGAACTGCGGGAAGAACGTCAGGTTGAAGCCGACGAAGATGACGAGCGCCGAAAACCTCCCCCACCCGTCCGGGTACATGCGCCCCGTGATCTTCGGCCACCAGTTGTGCAGGCCGCCGAGGAAGCCCATCAGCGCGCCGCCGACCATGATGTAGTGGAAGTGCGCGACGATGAAGTAGGTGTCCGTCAGGTGTACGTCCGTGCCGAGAGAGGCCAGGAAGAGTCCGGTCAGCCCCCCGATGGTGAACAGGCCGATGAAGCCCATCGCGTAGAGCATCGGCGTCTGGTAGGAGATCGAACCCTTGTAGAGCGTCGCCGTCCAGTTGAAGACCTTGACGGCCGAGGGGATCGCCACCGTGAACGACAGCACCGAGAAGATCATGCCGGCGTAAACCGACTGGCTCGAAGAGAAGAGGTGGTGGCCCCACACCAGAAAGCCGAAGACGGCGATTGCCAGGCTTGAGAAGGCGACGAACGAGTAGCCGAAGATGTTCTTGCGCGAGTGCGTCGAGATCAGCTCGGAGACGACGCCCATCGACGGCAGGATCATGATGTAAACGGCCGGGTGCGAGTAGAACCAGAAGAAGTGCTGGAAGAGGACGGGGTCGCCGCCGAGCGCCGGGTCGAAGATGCCGATGCGCGCGATCCGCTCCAGCGCGAGGAGCAGGATCGTGATCGCGATGACGGGCGTGCCGAGGATCATGATCAGGCTCGTCGCGTAGTGCGACCAGATGAAGAGCGGCAGGCGGAACCAGGTCATGCCCGGCGCGCGCATCGTGTGGATCGTGACGATGAAGTTCAGCCCCGTCAGGATCGAGGAGAAGCCGTTGATGAAGATGCCGAGGCCGACGGCCGTCACGTACGTGTTCGAGAAGCTGGTCGAGTAGGGCGTGTAGAACGTCCAGCCCGTGTCCACGCCGCCGTTGAGCAAGGCCCAGACGGTGATGATCGCGCCGGCCATGTAGAGGTACCAGCTCAGGAGGTTGATCTTCGGGAAGGCCAAGTCCTTCGCGCCGATCATCAGCGGCACGAGGAAGTTCCCCAGCACCGCCGGGATCGACGGGATGAGGAAGAAGAAGATCATGATGATGCCGTGCTGCGTGAAGAGCTTGTTGTAGGTCTGCGCCTGGAAGATGTCGTTCGCGGGCGTCACAAGCTCAAGGCGGATCGCCGTCGCGTAGAGTCCACCGACGATGAAGAAGATGGTGATGGAGACGAGGTAGAGGATGCCGATCCGCTTGTGATCCTTCGTGAGCAGCCACGACCAGACGCCGTAGTCGGCGTTGATGTAGTTGGTGTGCGGGAAGCGCGCGCGCGATCCCGCGCCGGGCCGCGGGTCTGGCCCGCCCTGCGGCGGCAGCGGTGCGTCTGAGGAACTCATAATCGGTTAAGCCTTTTCTCCCCTGTCTGTCGCGGAAAACCTCAGCGGTTGCTGTTGCCGCCGCTGCGCCGCCCCTGCGGGCTGATGCCGGGGCCGCGGCCGGCCTGCCCCGCGGGCGACCGCCCGCCGCCCGGCGCGCCCTGCCCCGGCATGTTCTGCGGCTGCGTCCCGCCGACCGGGTTCGAGCGTTGCGCGTCGGGCGCGATACCCTGCCGCGTCGTCGAGCCTTCGGGGGCGGTGCCCGCGCCGCCCGGCGTGGTCGCGCCGCCCTCCTGCGCGCCGAGCGAGCGGATGTAGGCGATCAGTTGCAGCAGTTGCTCCTCCGACACCTGCCCCTGGTAGGTGGGCATGATCTGCTGGAAGCCCGCGACCGTCCTGGCCTGCGGGTTCACAATCGACTCGCGTATGTAGTCCTCGTCAACCGTCACGGTCGAGCCGTCGGCCAACTGTTGCGGGCGGCCGTAGATGTTCGTAAGCATCGGCCCGCGACCCTGCGTGTCGGTGCGGTGGCAGGTGGCGCAGCCGATTGACTGGAACAGCTTCTCGCCCTGCGAGGCCGACGACTCGCTGCCCCCGCCCGCGAGCCACGTCTGGTAGTCGGCCGGGTCCATCACCTCGACCCAGCCGATCATCCCCGAATGATTCGTGCCGCAGTATTCGGTGCAGAAGAGCTGGTAGCGGCCCGGCTTCGTCGCCTCGAACCAGGCGTAGGTGTAGCGGCCCGGCACAACGTCCGAGCGGATGCGAAATGCCGGGACGGCGAGCGAGTGGATCACGTCCTCGGTCGTCATCGTCAGCTTGACCTTGCTGCCTACGGGCACGTGCAGCTCGTTGATCTCGCGCTGCCCCTCCGTGTGCTGGAACTTCCACATCCACTGCTTGCCGACGACGAAGACCTCGATGGCGTTGGCGGGCTGGCGGTAGAGGCGGAAGTACATGTACGCGCCCCACCCGAAGATGGTCATCGCGATGACGAACGGGATGACAGTCCACATCGTCTCCAGCTTTACCGAGCCGGCGTTCGGGCGCGGAATCTCGGCGTCGTCGCGGCGGCGGTACTTCACGGCGAAGAAGAAGATCAGCACGACGACGAGCGTCGTGAAGAAGACCGTGATCGCCACGATGTAGGCGTAGAGCGCGTCCCACTCGGCCGCGACCGTCGAGGCCTGCTCGGGCGTGAAGAGTATTCGTCTCAGCCAGTCCATCTCGGTTTAAGCGGCTCCCCCCGCGCGGGCCGGCCTAGCCCCCGCCGTGGCGTCGGTCGCGCGTCGCGCCTTCGTGCGGCGCAGGATCAGTATCAGGGCCACGAGGCCGACGACGGTGACGACGCCCGCCACGCGCATCATGTTCATGATGGCGGGGCCGTACTTGCCCGTCGTCGGATCGTAGTGGTAGCAGTAGAGCACCAGTTTATCGACGGCCGATCCGATCTTCCCGCCCGAAGACTCGACGAGCGCGAGCTTGAGATCGCGCGGCGCGTACTCGATGCCGTAGAAGTAGTGCGACAGCTTCCCTTCGGGCGTCGCCACCATCACGCCGGCCGCGTGCGCGAACTGGTTGGTGCGCTCGTCGAAGGCGTAGCGGAAGCCGACCGCGTCCATCACGGCGTCGATCTGCGCCCTCTCGCCCGTCAAAAAGTGGAGGCCGGAGGCGGCGACCGGATCGTCCTTGCGCCGCAGTTCGGAGAGCATGACCTGCTCCTTGTTGAATGCCGACTGCGGCCCCTCGCGCTGATCGAAGCTGACGGCCACCACGTCGAAGTCGCGACCCAGTTCGAGCGACTGGCCGCGGAGGCCCGCGACCAGCCCGTGCAGCACCTGGTTGCAAAGCATCGGGCAGTCGTAATAGACGGGCGCGATGACCACCGGGCGCTGCCTGCCGAAATAGTCGCCGAGCCGGACTTCGTTGCCGGCCTCGTCGCGGAAGCGCGCGTCGAGTGGCAGGCTGTTCCCCTGCCGCTGCTCGATGCCGATGTTCTTCAGAGCCTCCGGCGGCTGCGCGCTCGACTCGCCGCGGCGCGGCGGCTGGGCGTACTGGGCAAAGCAGAAGGCAGAAGGCAGAAGGCAGAAGGCAGACAAGACACAGACTGTGACGAGCCGCCGCGCAGCCTCTCCCGCCACCGCCTGACAAAAGTAAATCATCTTCTTACTAACTCTCACTTGATTGGTGACTGCCTTCCGCTTTCTGCCTTCCGCTTTCTGCCTTAACGATCCCGCTTCTCCGGCTGCCGGCCCGCGCTCGAATGCGAGGGGATGTCGATGCCGGCCTGTGGTTGCGCGCCCGGCTGCTGTTGCTGGCGCGTGGGCAGCCCATGGCCGAGGAGCATGTTCTTGGCGTCCTCGATGGGGATGCGGCGCGTCTGTGTGTTCGGGTCGGGCGCGCCGGCGTTATTCAGCTCGAACTCCCACTTCTGCAGAAGCGCCTCCCACTCGGCCTGCGGGTGTTGCAGCTCGAAGTTCAACTTGGGATCGTCGAGCGAGCGGAAGCCGGGCGCGGATTGCAGGCGCGGCGCGGGCGGCAGCCGCTCCTCCTCGTTGCGCGCCATGGGGGATCGCTGCTCGCGCGACTCCTCGCGGCGCACCTGCCATTCGAACGCCTTGTACATCCCGACCATCAGCACGCAGATGACGATCATCCCGAAGGCCAACGCACCGACGAACGTCCCGACGCCGCGCACGGAGACGTCCGACTCCTCGTGCATCACGTCCGGGTTCGTGATGTGCGACACGTCCGGCGTCTCGGTCGTGTGCAGCCGGTCGCTCCTGCCGAAGCGCGCCCCCTCGCCGTACCCGCCGCCGTGCCCGTTGCCGTTCCCCTTCCGACTCATTGCTCAACCTCAGAAGCTGTTAGCTGTTAGCTATTAGCTGTTAGCCAGACAGAAGACAGCTTCAGCTTTCGTTTCCACCCCGGTTTTCGGTTTTGCTGAGAGCTAACAGCTAATAGCTAACAGCTTCCTTTCAGTGATGCCCGCTCGTCTGTTCGAGCGCGGCGTCGAGGCCCTCGTCGCCGAGGGGCAGGAGCGGGCGCTTTCTGAGTTCGCGCGCGAAGTACCAGACCCAGATGCCGCCGACGCCGACGGGCAGGATGAAGCTGAGCGCGTAGCCGACGACGGCGGCGGGGCCGTGGTGCGCCGCGCCGGCCGCGCCGTGGTGCTCGGCCGCCTTGATCGACGGCGCGATAGTCCAGAAGAGATCGACGACGCGCATGAAGAGCACGAGCAGCGCGACCATCGAGAGCAGCCGCGCCGTCCGCTTGAGATCGCGCGAGAGCAGCAGGACGAAGGGCAGGGCGAAATGGAGCACGACGAGCGCCACGGCGACGTAGCCCCAGCCGTGTTGCGTGCGCCGCAAGTACCAGGGAATCTCCTCGGGCAGGTTGCCCGCCCAGATGATCAGGTATTGGGAGAACGAGAAGTAGGCCCAGATCATGACGAAGGCCAGCAGGAGTTTTCCGTGATCGTGGAAGTGGCGCGGCTGATAGACGTGTGCGAGCGGCTCGTGCCCGCGCAGCCAGACGGCGGTCAGGATCATGAAGGCGAGCGAGGTCAGCCCCCAGCCGGCCATGATAAGCAACCCGTAGATCGTCGAGAACCACTCGGGTTCGAGCGACATCACCCAGTCCACACCCGCGAAGGTGACGGTCAGGCCGAATAGCACGATGCCGGGGCCGCTCACCGACTGCATCCGCTCGCGCAGGCGTCGGCGGACGCGCGGGTCGTCCTCGAAGTCCTGCCGGATCGACCACTTGTTCAGGAAGTAGGCGAGCGCGAACCAGACGGCGAAGTAGAAGACCGTGCGGGCGAGGAAGAACGGGATGTTGAGGTAGTAGCCGGTCTTGTGCGCGATGGCGTGCGCCCCCATGTGCTCGGGCATCGTCCAGGGGTAGAGCGTGCGCGTGACGGCCGCGACGGCGATGGGCAGGAAGAGGACGGCGACGAGAGGGAGCGTCCGCGTCGCGGCCTCGAACAGCCTGCGCAGCACCACGCCCCAGGCGCCCCCCGACAGGTGGTGCAGCATCATGATCGCCATCGAGCCGACGGCGACGCCCGCCCAGAGCACGTAGGCGACGAGGTACGGCCGCCAGAACGCCTCGCCGAAGCCGGCGAGCGTCCCGCCCGAACTGACGGCCGCGATTGCCACCCCGGCGAGGAGCGCGACCGCACCGACGACGAGCGCCATGTTCCCGACGCGGCCGACCGGGGCGGGGACGGTGTAGTGTCTCTCGTCAATCTCGACCATCAGCGGTTCACACCTCCGCCCGCGTGCTGCGCGCTCGGCGCTTGCGGCTGTTGTTGCTGCTGGCCCGCCGCGGCGGGCGCGCCCGCGGCCGGCGCGTTCTGGCTCAGTTGCAGCGCGCGGACGTAGGAGATGATG
>DATHBT010000175.1:0-29816 GCA_035295985.1 Pyrinomonadaceae bacterium
TGAGGCGATGGCGACAAGCTCGCGCTATAATCCAAAACGCGGTGCGGTGGGAGTTTTTGTTATGAGACTGACGAAGAGGCTGATCCTGTCGTTCATGATCATCGGCCTGTCCGCGGCCGGCTCAGGACTCGGACGAACCGCAGCCGCCGAAGATGAACGCCCGGACGCCGAAGAGTACGCGGCCTACTCGGCTTTGATAACCGCCCTAGTCAAGGAACGGAGGCCAGCGGCGAAGTTGGTGGTGATCAATCACCGCACGACGGGCATCAGGGAGCCTCACCAACTTTCGGGGATGTCCCTGACGGAAACTTACGAGAGCTTCAAGGCGAGGGGCGTCGATTCGTATCGGCTCGACAGGCGGTTCGATCTCAAGATCGAATATGTGCTCGCGAGCGAGGAAGAAGGGTGGAAACTGTTCCCGGATGCGTTCGCGGCCCGTTACTCGCAAGGCTTTGGGACGCTCCTGCTCTCCCGCGCTGGCCTCAACCGGGAGAAGACGGAGGTTCTCATTTACGTCCTTGAGCGCCAAGGCTTCTACGCGCGCGCGGACGGCTACACGCTAAGGAAGACAGAAGGCGAGTGGAGAGTCAGCCGCAGACGATTCCTGTGGGTGACCTGAGGATCTGCGGCTCACGCACGCAGCCCAGAGGTTAGAGATTGAGATTTGGCGAGGAAGAGTTTCTGAACGCCGCCGGCCGCGAGGGCGAGGCCGCTTCGCCGCGCGCGTTCGCGCCGGGGCAGATGACGGCGTGTGAGGCGTGCGAGCGGCGCAACCCGCCGACGCGGATGAGCTGCCTCTACTGCGGCGCGCGCCTGCCCGCGCCCGCCGACGGCGAAGACCTGCGACGCCCCGCGCTGCGCCCGCCCGAAGATTGGGAGCGCGGCCTCAACCTCGTGCTCGTGGGCGCGTTCGGGGCGGGCGACGACCAAGACGCGGCGGCCGAAGGCGCGGCCGGTGCGCTTGCGGCCGGTTTGGGCGACGACGCCTTCGCGGAGGCGGCGTCGCTCGTGCACATCGAGCCGGGAGACTTGCGGGGCTTCGCGTCGGCGCGCGTGCCGCTGCCGCTCGCGCGCACGGCCGACGCGGAGGAGGCCGCGCTGCTCGAACAGAAGCTCTGCGCGTCAGGGTTGTGGGTCGAGACGGTCGCGGACGAGGCGCTTGCTGTCGAGAGTCACCCTCCGAAGCGCGTCCGCCATATCGCGTTCGACGACGAGGGGCTGACCGCCCGCGCGGCCGGCGGCGACGGGGAGCGAGCGCGCTGGGCGGAGATCGAGTTGATCGTCGCGGGCCGAATCTCCGAGCGGCGGATCGAGACGGGGGCCGCGAAGAAGCGCGGGCGCGGCGAGACGGCCGACTCGCGCGAGCTGTCGAGCGACGAGTCGGTCGTCGATCTCTACTTCGCGGGTCGCCCCGTCAACTGGCGCGTCGGCTCCGAGGGCTTCGACTTCTCGTGCCTCGGCGCGGGGAAAGGTCTGCTCGCCGCGGAGAATTTCGCGCGGCTCACGGCGCTCCTACGCGAGCGCGCGTCGCGCGCGAGCTTCGACGACTCCTACGCGCGTCTGCGCCACCTGCTCAAGTTCGCCTGGCCGCCTGCCGAGCGCGAGGTCTCCGCGGGCCTGCGCCGCGCGCGCCCCGGCGTCTTGCGCGCTGGCGCGGCCACCCTCGTCTCGAACGAACAGCAGTTCACGCGCTACGGCCGGCTGCTCCGCCGCTACACAGAGCGATTAGCGATTAGCGATTAGCTGTTAGCAAAACAAAAAAACCGGAGCCTGTCACTAAAGCCGGGCCGTAGCCGAAAGCCGTCTTCTTCCGGCCAACAGCTAATAGCTAACAGCTAACAGCTTCTTTGTTATGAAACCACCCCGCGGCAACCGACCCGAAGACAGGCGCGACGACTCGCGCCGCGACGCCCGACGCGATCCGCAGCGCGACGACGTGCGCCACGAGCCGCGGCAAGGAGACGCGCGCCGCGAGCAACGCCACGGCGACGCGCGGCGGGAGGAGCGGCGCGGGGGCGAACGACGCCCGCCGGGCCGGCCAGGCATCGGGAGCGTGATCGAGCGCGTGTGGGGCGGCGCGGCGCGACGCGACGACTACGAGGCCGACCGCGAGCGCGACGCGCACCTCTACGGCCTGTTGCCCGTCCTCGAAGCACTGCGCGCGGGCAACCGCCGCGTCGAGCGCGTGACCGTCGCCGAGGGCGCGCACGAGTCGCGCCTGCACGAACTCTTTGAACTCGCGCGCGCGGCCGGCGTGCCCGTGCGCCGCGCGCCGCGCGCCGAGCTGCAAAGGATGGCGGCGGGCGCGACCCACCAGGGCGTTATCGCCACGGTCTCCGCGGTCGCCTACGCCGACGCGGACGAGCTGCTGGAAAAACTCGCCGCGCGCGCGCGGTCAAACGACCCCCCGCTCGCCGTCGTGCTCGACGGCGTGGAAGACCCGCGCAACCTCGGCGCGATCATACGCACGGCCGAGTGCGCGGGCGTGGACGGCCTCTTCATCCCCGAAAGGCGCGCGGCCGGTCTGACCGAGACGGTGGCGAAGGCGGCGGCCGGCGCGCTCGAATACCTGCCCGTCGCGCGGGCGCAGAACGTCGCGCGACTGGTCGAGGACTTCAAAGAGCGCGGCGTCTGGACGGTCGGCACGGACGCCGACGCCAACATCGAGTACACGGACTGGGACTGGACGCAGCCCTGTGCGCTCCTGCTCGGCGGCGAGGGCGCGGGACTCAGACGATTGGTGCGCGAACGCTGCGACGCCCTGGTGCGCATCCCCCTGCGCGGACGCATCACCTCGCTCAACGTCTCCGTCGCCGCCGGCATCGTCCTCTACGAAGCCCTGCGGCAGAGAACTCTCCCCGCGGCGCGGCCGTAATAGAGTCTGGCCGCGATGTCGAACAGATGAGCGTCACCGCAGAGCGACAGCAAGTCTTCTCCGATCTCGAACTCGCACGCCGTCTCGAACGGGCCGAGGGGCGGGCGAACGCGGAGTTCGTCGAGGCGCGTGCGAAGCTGTTCCCGGAGAGCGGGGCGTGCTGGGCGGAGCGCGCGGGCACTTACGCGATGTTCGACGGCGTCGAGTCGCCGCTGACGCAGACGTTCGGCCTCGGCCTCTTCGACACCGTCACGCCCGCGGACGCGGAGGCCCTCGAAGAGTTTTTCACAGAGCGCGGCGCGCCGGTCTTCCACGAGGTCAGCCCGCTCGCGGACGCGAAGGCGGTCGCGCTGCTGAACGAGCGCGGCTACGAGCCGTTCGAGTTCACGAGCGTGATGTTCCGGCCGCTCGCGGGCGGCGCGGGGGTGAGCGCGCCGGACGGGCGGATTAGCGTGCGGCTCGCGGTCGAGGGAGAGCAATCGTTGTGGGCGCAAACGGCCGCCGCCGGCTGGGGCGAGTTCGAGGAGCTGGCCGAGTTCATGCTGGAGCTGTCCGAGATCAGCGCGCGGCGCGAGGGCGCGCTCTCGTTCCTGGCGGAGCTGGACGGGCGGGCGATTGCTACCGGCGGGCTGTTCGTGAGCGACGGCGTCGCGCTGCTGGCCGGGGCGAGCACGATCCCGGAAGGGCGAAGGCAGGGCGCGCAGCTCGCATTACTCGACGCGCGCCTGCGCTACGCGGCCGAGCGCGGCTGCGATCTGGCGATGATGTGCGCGCTGCCCGGAAGCGCTTCGCAGCGCAACGCCGAGCGGCAGGGCTTCCGCATCGCCTACACGCGCCTCAAGTGGCGTCTGCGGCGCGCGGAGCGCGAGTCCGGGCGCGGCACGCCGGGAGGAGGTGTCTGATGTTCTGCCCGAGATGTGCCGCGGACAACCTCGACGACGCGAAGTACTGCCGCGGGTGCGGCGCGGACATACACCTCGTCCCGCAGGCGTTGACGGGGCTGCTGGCCGCCGACGCGGCGAAGGCTGGTGACAAGCCGGCGAAGAAGTCCAAGAAGAAGGACGAAGAGGGGAAGCTGCTGGAGAAGGGGATGGAGAACATCTTCGTCGGCCTCGCCTTCCTCGTCATCTTCCTCGGCGGGCTGCTCTACATGCGGGGCGCGTTCTTCCTGTGGGTCTGGTTCATCATCCCCTCGCTCGCCGGCTTCGGCGAGGGCCTGGGCCAACTGCTGCGCTCGCGGCGCGAGCACCGTCTGCTGATGGCCCGCGCCCGCTCAGGCGAACTTGGCGCGGCGGCGGCGCGCCCGCTCTTCGCCCCGCCGCAGCCGGCGCGCACGCTCGCCGCGCCCGACACGGCCGAGATCGTCGAAAGCCCCTTCAGCGTCACGGAGGCGACGACGCGCCACCTCGACAGCCGCGCGGGCAATGTGCGAAACGAGTACTGACGCGGCGGCAGGTTTGAAAGCCACGCGCGCTCACGCCCGCGGGGGCCTTCGAGAGGAGAGACGGAATGTACTGTCCGAGTTGCGGAACGCAGAACGCAGACGGCGCGAGTTTTTGTCGCGGCTGCGGCGCGAACGTCTCGCTCGTGCCGCAGGCGTTGACGGGCCACCTGCCGTCGGAGCCTGGCGGCAGGGACATCCCGCCGGCCCCGGTCCCGTTCGGCCCGCGCCGCGGAAAAAGGTCTGGCGCGCCGAGCATCGAGAACGCGGTCATCCCCCTCTTCATGGGGCTGGCCTTCCTCTTCGTCGCCTTCGCCCTCGCTTACACGCGGCTGGGGGCGGGCTGGTGGTTCTGGCTGTTCATCCCGGCCTTCGGCATCATGGGCCGCGGCGTGGCCGAGTACCTGCGCCTCAAGCAGCACGAGAATGCACGCGCCAACGTCTTCCGCGCGCCCTCCACACCTGCGGCCGTCCCGCCCGCGCGCGACACGGGCGCGCTGCCGCCGCACCAGCCGCCCGCCGGCTACAAGCCCGGCAGCGTCACCGAAGGCACGACGAGACTCCTTGAGCAAGACCGCGAGCAGTGACGCGCGGCTCTGCGTACCGGCCGCGGCCGAGCGCGCGGGCGACCTGCCCGCCGCCGTCGCGCGGGCGGCGCGGCTCGCAGACCTCGTCGAGCTGCGCCTCGACTACCTCGAAGACGACCGCGAACTCCGAGCCGCGCGCGACTACCTACACACGCTGCTCCGTGATCGCCCGCTCCCGCTCGTCCTCACCCTCCGCCCCGCCGAGCAGGGTGGGCGGCGTGAACTGACGACGGCCGCGCGCCTCGACTTCTGGTCGGCCCTCGCGCGCGACCTGCGCGAGCGACAAACGCGGCCGCCAGACTTCGTCGATCTCGAACTCGATCTCCTGGAAGACCGCGCGCACTCCGAACGGCTGCGCGAGCTGCGTGACGGTTGCCCCGTCATCTGCTCGCACCACGCCTTCGCCGGCCCGCTTCCCGAACTCGAACCGCTCTACGAGCGCATGGCCGCCACCGGCGCGCGCGTCCTCAAGATCGCGGTCGCGGCCCACGACGCGATAGACTGCCTGCCCGTGCTCCGCCTGCTCGAACGCGCACGCCGCGACGGCCGCGCCCTCGTCGCCCTCGCGATGAGTGACGCGGGCCTCCTGACGCGCGTCCTCGGCCCGGCGCGCGGCGCGTTCCTCGCCTACGCCGCCGCGGACGAAGCCTCCGCGACCGCCCCCGGCCAGGCGAGCGCCGAAGACCTGCGCGGCCTCTACCGCTTCGACCGCCTCGGCGCGGCTACGCAAATCTGCGGCCTCGTCGGCTCGCCCGTCGCGCACTCGCTCTCGCCCCAGATACACAACGCCGCCTTCGCCGCCCTCGGCCTCGACGCCGTTTACATCCCCTTCGAGGTGCGCGATCTTCGCGCCTTCATGCGACGCATGATTGATCCGCGCACGCGCGAACTCGACTGGCGTCTGCGCGGCCTGAGCGTGACCGCCCCGCACAAGTCCGGGATCATCGACGCGCTCGACTCCGTGGACGAGTCCGCCCGCGAAATCGGCGCGGTCAACACGATCCTGATCGAAGACGACAACGAGCTGCGCGGTTACAACACCGACGCCGACGCCGCACTCGCACCGCTCGCCGGCCTCGTCGAACTCCGCGAAGCGAGCGCCGCCGTCCTCGGCGCGGGCGGCGCGGCCCGCGCGGTGCTCCGGGCCTTGCGCCTTGCCGGCGCACGCTCGACGGTCTTCGCCCGCGACGAAGAGCGCGCCCGCGCCGCCGCCCGGAAATTCGGGGCTTCCCTTCGACAACTTTCCGGCGCGCGCTTCGGCGACTTCGACCTCGTCGTCAATACCACACCGCTCGGCACGCGCGGTGGGCGCGAATCGCAAACGGCCGCGACCGCCGAACAGTTGCGCGGCGCGCGCGCCGCCTACGATCTCGTCTATAACCCGGCCGAGACGCGCTTCATGCGCGAGGCGCGCGCCGCCGGCTGCCCCGTAGTCGTCGGCGGCCTCCCAATGCTCGTCGCGCAGGCCGCCGCGCAGTTCGAGCTGTGGACGGGCCGCCCCGCGCCGCTCGACGTGATGCGCCGCGCCGCCGAGAATCGCCTGTCAACTCAGAGTGTGGCCGATGATGTGCGCGAGTGATTCGCAGCGCACGTCAGGTTGACATGGCCCGGCATCGTCTCGCGAGCGTATAATCCTTGCGGTAGTAACAATCCCTCACCACTCTGGAGGTGTTTTATGAGCAGCAACGCCGACACGAAGCCAACTCTGGAAACCATCCTCGAACGCATTGACAGCTTGCGCCAGGAGGTGGACAGGCGGTTCGACGAGCAGAAGAAGACGCTCGCCGATTTCGACGTGCGGATCGACCGGATCGAAGGCGTGGTCAGCATGACGCGCAGCGACGTGATGAACCTGCGCGCGGACTTCCGCGAGTTCAAACAAAAAGTCGAAGAGGTGATAAAGAGCGTTGCCTGAGCCAGGCGGCGCGCGGTGTCGCGCCGGGCGGCGGACGGGTTAGAATCCGGGAGGGCGGGGCTGATGCGCTCCGCCCTCTCGCTTTGACGGGGTGACGCAGCGCTACGCTTTAACGAGATGACTGAGCGTTACAGCCGGCAGATTCTGTTCGCGCCCGTCGGCGCGGCAGGGCAGCGGCGCATCAGCGCGGCGCGCGTGCTCGTCGTCGGCTGCGGCGCGCTGGGGTCGGCGCAGGTCGAGGCGCTGGCGCGCGCGGGGGTCGGCCGCCTGCGCGTCGTGGATCGCGACTTCGTCGAGGAGTCGAACCTGCAGCGGCAGACCCTGTTCTCCGAGCGCGACGCGAGAGAGCGGCTGCCGAAGGCCGTGGCCGCCGCGCGCCGCGTCGCCGAGATCAACTCGGACGTCTCGGTCGAGGCCGAGATCGCCGACGTGAACGCGGGCAACGTCGAAAGACTCGTCGGAGGCTGCGACGTCGTCTTGGACGCGACCGACAACTTCGCGACGCGCTACCTCGTCAACGACGCCTGCGTCAAACACGACCTGCCGTGGGTCTATGGCGCGGCCGTCGGCTCTTACGGCGTGACGATGACCGTCCGCCCGCGCCAGACGCCCTGCCTGCGCTGCGTCTTCGAGGAGACGCCGCCCGCGGCCTCCGCGCCGACGTGCGACACGGCCGGCGTCATCATGCCCGTCATCTCGGTCGTCGCCGCCGTGCAGGCGAGCGAGGCGTTGAAACTTCTGACCGGCAACGTCGCCGCGCTGCACGGCTCGCTGATGCAGTTCGACGTGTGGGAGAACGAGTGGCGGCGGATCAGGCTCGGCCCGCCCGCGCCCGACTGCCCGACCTGCGCGCACGGCCGCTACGAGACGCTGGACGCCGAACAGGCGGAACTCACGTCCGTGCTCTGCGGGCGCGACGCCGTGCAAATCTCGCCCGGCCGCGCGGCGGAGATCGATCTCAAGTCGCTCGCCGAGCGGCTGCGCGCGGCCGGCGAGGTCAGGGCGAACGAGTACCTGCTGCGCCTGCGCGTCGGCGCGCACGAGTTGACAGTTTTCAAGGACGCGCGCGCCATCGTCCGCGGCACGGACGATCCCGCCACTGCGCGCACGCTCTACGCGCGCTACGTCGGCACGTGAGGCGTGCGCGGTTTTCGGCAACCTCACCTTTCGCGCTATCATCACAGCGGCCATAATGATCCCGCAAAGACATGCGCGGCGAACGCCGGTGAACATCACGCGCGAGCGCCGCCCGGAGCACACGCCAAAACTTTCTAGATGACCCACAACAAACCCCTCGGCCCGACAATCAAAACTTTCCTGCTCGTCGCCTCCGTCGTCTTCACCGCGCAGCTCGCGCGCGCGGGCGGCCCCGTCATCTGGGAGTTGAACTCGCGCGAGGAGCTGTTAAAGGGCGAGGCGCGCGGCGTCTCCGTGACGGACACGGGCGCGCTCATGCTCGCGCCGCGCTTCGCGCAGCTCTACGACACGCAGCAGGCTTACGTCTGGTCAACCGCGGCCGACGCGGCGGGCAACGTCTATCTCGGCACGGGCCACGACGGGCGCATCTTCCGCGTCACGCCGGACGGGCGGGGCGCGCTGCTCTACGACGCGGCGGAGCTGGACGTGACCGCGCTCGCCATCGGCCGCGACGGCGCGCTCTACGCAGGTACGTCGCCCGACGGCAAGGTCTATCGCATCCCGGCCGGCTCTGCCGCGCCCGCGCAGGCAGAGGTCTTCTTCGATCCGCCGGACAAGTACATCTGGTCGCTCGCCGTAATGAACGACGGCGCGCTCGCCGTCGGCACGGGCGACGCGGGGAAGATTTACCGGGTGCGCGCGGCGGGCGCTAAGGCCGAAGAGTCGCTGCTCGTTGACATCAACGAGACGCACGTGATGTCGCTCGCCGTTGACGCCCGCGGCGACCTCGTAGCGGGAACCGATCCGGGCGGACTCGTCATCCGTGTCAACGCGCAGGGCAAGGCGTTCGCGCTCTTCGACGCGCCGCTGCGCGAGATTCACGCGCTCGCCGCCGCGCCCGACGGCTCGCTCTACGTGCTCGCCCTCGGCGAGGCCGCCTCGTCCGCGCGGCCGCAAGCCGCGGTCTCGGCCTCGGCCGCGTCGGGCGCGCAGGGCAGCGTCTCGACGGTGACGATGACCGTCACGGACGACGGCGGCGGCGGACAGGTCGTGCAGACCGCGGGGCAGCCGCAGCAGCCGGCGCGCAGCCGGAACGAGCTGGCGAACGCGCGCAGCGCCGTCTTCCGCCTCCTCGCCGACGGCGGCTCGGACGTGCTCTGGAGTTCTCAGGCGGTGACGGCCTTCTCGGTCGCGCCCGCGCCGCAGGGCGGCGTCCTCATCGGCACGAGCGACAAGGGGCGCATCTACCGCGTGACGGACGACGGGCGCGACACCTTGCTCGTGCAGTCGAGCGAGGATCAGATTTCGTCGCTCGTCGTGCGTGGCCGGGAGGTGCTGGCCGCGTCGAGCAACCAGGGCAAGCTCTTCCGCTTGACGGCCGAGCCGGCGGGCGAGGGGACGTACGAGTCGCCCGTGAGGGACGCGCGCTTCGCCGCGTCGTGGGGGCGCATCTGGTGGCGCGGGCGGGGCGCGGTGGAGTTGCAGACGAGGACGGGGAACACGGAGCGGCCCGACCAGACCTGGAGCGAGTGGAGCGCGCCGTACCGCGCTGCGGCTGGCGCGCCCGTCGCCAGCCCGCGGGCGCGCTTCATACAGTGGCGCGCGGTGCTGCGCTCGCCGGGCGCTGGGGCTGCGGCGGAGGCCACGCGCGTCGAGGCCGTGAGCGTCGCTTATCTTCCGCGTAACGTCGCGCCGGAGGTGGTGCAGGTGACGACGCTGCCCGTGGGCGTGGCGCTGCTGCCGGCCGTGCAGTTGCAGACCGATCCGAACCTGGAGGCTTCGGGCCTCGATCCCGCGCTCATCGCGCCCGTCCCGCAGGTGCCGGCCCGGCGCGCGTACCAGCGCGGCGCAATCGCAGTCCAGTGGCAGGCGGAGGATCGCAACGGCGACTCGCTCGAATACGCCATCTACTACCGCGCGCTCGGCGAGACCGATTTTCACCTGCTGCGCGACAACATGCGTGACAACTTCTTCACCGTCGACGGCGCGGCCCTGGGCGACGGCCGCTACGTCTTCCGCGTCGTCGCGTCCGACGCGCCGGACAACTCCCTGGGCGCGGCGCTCACGGGCGAGCGGACGAGCGAGCCCGTGGAGATCGACAACACGCCGCCCGTCGTGCGCGCGGCGGGCGCGCCGGCCCGGACGGCCGGCGGCAACGTCTCGCTCTCGTTTACGGCCGAGGACCCGGGGGGTATGATCAGGCGTGCCGACGTGAGCGTAAACGGCGGCCCCTGGCGCGCGGTCTTCCCCGAAGACGGCATCGCCGACAGCCCGCGCGAAACCTTCGCGCTCACGCTCCCGCTCGCGGGCGCGGGCGAGCACATCGTCGCCCTGCGCGTCTTCGACGCCGGCGGCAACACCGGCAACGCGCGGGTGGTCGTGAGGAAGTGAAGAAGCTGTTAGCTGTTAGCTGTTAGCTATTAGCAAAATCAAGAATCCGACCCGTTGTGGAGGTTGAGTCTGTTGGCTGATTTCTTCCGGCTGAAAGCCAGCAGCTAATAGCTAACAGCTCCCTACACGATACCGTATGAGCCTCGACGGATATCGGGCGCGGGGCGGGCGACGGCGGTAAGTTAAAGACTGTAAAGCCTTAAGTTGTCCGCCCACGGTCTCTGGCACCCGGCTTGCCAAGCAAAAGGGCGAGACGGGCGCGTCTCTCCTCAAGCCCTCCCCATGCGCGTCTCGAAGAACGAACATGAGGAGGCAGCAGTGGTGGTGATGAAAATTTTAAGCAGAGCATTTAACTCCTTACTCGTCGCCTGCGTGCTGGCGGCCGGGGCCTCGGCCTACGGCGTGCCCGTGCCGCAGCGGGACGACAAGAAGGGGCCGCCGCCGAAGGAGGAGAAGGTGGTGCCCAAGGAGGACAAGCGCCCCAAAAGCGAGGAGCGCCGCGACGACGACCGGCGCGAGCCGCGCAACGACAACCGGAAGAAGGGCGACAACTAAAGGCTTCGCGCGACATTTCGGGCTGACGGGCGCGCGGCAACGCCGGAGGGTCGCGCAGCCCCCGAGAAGAGTCCTCCGGCCGACAATTTTCAAGAGAGGGCACCGCAGCGCCCGCTCCTAACGCTCGGACATTCCCCCGGCGTTTCGAGCGGGCGCTACGTTTTAGGCGGCAGCGTTAGCCGCCGTCAGAAGACAGGGAGGGTGTAGATGTTTGCGAAGGTGGGGAGGGCGAAGGGAAGTCTGAGGGGGAAGCTGGCCGCGTTCGGGCTGAGCGTGGCCGCGGCCGGCGTGCTCCTCGCGTCGGGTTCACAGCCTGCCGCGGCGCAGAGCGGCGTGGCCGTTGACCGGCGCGCCGTGGCGCAGGCCGAGCGTTACACGGGCGACCGCTTCCGGCACGCGACGAGGACGCCGCGCGGGGCGCAGGTCGTCTCGGTCTCGCCCGCGCGCGCGGAGATGTTGCAGGCCATCGACGACGGGCTGACCAGCCTGTTCGAAGTCGCGCGCCGCCACGGCTACCGCGCGGGGCTGAACTACTCGGACTACACCGTCTTCATCGCGCGCGCCGACCGACAGCAGGACTCCGCGGGGGCCTACTCGCCCGACGTGGCGATCCGCGCGGCGCAATATGCCGGGAGCGTCTATGACAAGGGCGGCTACGTCTTCGCCGCCGGCATCGTTTCCTCGTTCAGCCCCATGTCCTTCATCGTCGCCGAGCACGACCGCGACTGGGGCCGCGTCGCGAACGTCGTCCGCTACGAGGGCGAGCACCTCGTCCTCTACCACAACGATCAGCGCCGCTACCGCGAGACCGCCGACCACTCGCGCGGCGGCGGCCACCCGATCCTTCAGTAGGCAACAGTAAAAGGCGAAAGGCGAAAGTGAGGGACGCGTTCAAGCCTCCCTCACTTTCGCCTTTCGCCTTTCGCCTTTTTACTTCACTTGACCCCCCGCGCCGTAAGGATGAGGATGAGTGCGCGGTTGCCCATGCCGGCCGTGCCGACGACGACGCGCTCGCCCTCGCGCAGGCTCACGTCGCTGCGGATGCGCGCTTGGGCGTTCACGACGCCGGCAGTCCTGCCTTGGATTTCGAAGACGAAGTTGCCGAGCTGCACGGTCGCCGCGCCGTTCGTCGCCAGCATGAGCGACAGCGAGTCGGCGCTGAAGGTGTAGTTGAATGTCTGCTTCTCGCCACCCGGGCCGGTCGCCTCCACCGTGCCGTTGCCCTGCAGGTAGCCTGACGAGCGCCCGCGGCTCTCCGACGTGCGCTGGACGACCGAGGTCAGCAGCTCGTAGCTCTTGAAGTTAAGTGTGGAGCGCAACTGCGCGAGCACGTCACGCAACTCCGCGGGCGGCTGCTCGGCGCCGGCCGCGGCCGCCGACTCGGAGGCGAGCAGGACGTGTATCCGCAGGTCGATGCCGGGGCGCTCACCTTCGGGCGTGTCGAGCCGCTTGATCGCCTCCTCGATGCTGGCGACGTTCTCGGGGAAGTCGCGCACGGTAATGACGCGGAAGTTGCGGTCGGCCGAGACGGCCGCGCCGTTGTGCCCGCTCGTGAGCAGGCGCAGCACCGGCACCAGCGTCTCCGGGTCGCGGTGGCGCACGTTGAAGACCATGCTCTGGAAGCTCTTGTGATCGACGAAGGGCGCGGGCGTCGGCGTGGGACGCGGCTGTTGCTGCTGCGCCGGCTGCTGCGCCGGGACGGTTGCGGCGGCCGACGCGAAGAGCGCGAGGGCAAAGGCCGCGGCGGTGATTCTGATTCTGTTCGTTAACATGATTGCCTCCTTATAGCTGTTAGCCGTTAGCTGTACCGTGTCGGTCGCGCGTGGCGATCTGGATGCTACTAGACGGGTTGGCGCGTGCGGCGTCGGCCGTGCGTCACCTGTCGGGATCGACGCTACCGGGTCGGGCCTCCTCGCCGTCGTCGGGCGCGAGCCAGATGATGCGTATGCTCGGATCGGCCGTCTGAATCTCGATGCGCGCGACGCCGGCCGTCTCCGCGCGCTGCGTGGCCGCGGCGACATCTCTCGCCGTCCGGTCGTTCGCCGACGCCGCCAACACAGGCGCGGGCAGGGCGTCCTGCGGTTGTGCGCTGCGGCGCAGCGACGGCGTCCGTTTGTACCCCGGGCCGCCGACCGTTTCGACTTTGGGCAGCGCGGGCTGCTTGTCGTCGCGCGGTGCGGCGTGCGGCGGTCGTTGCTCGCCCGGCTTCGTGTCAGGCTCCGGCGTGGCGTGTGTGTGCCGAGGCGGAATGACTAATTCGCCCGAGCCCGGCCCGCCCGCAACGCCGTCGTGCTGCGGCCGACCGCCTTCGCGGAAGAGGTAGAAAGCCAGCGCGAGGGCGCAGGCGGCGAGGGCGAGCGAAGCGGCGTAGGCGAGGCGTCGGCCGGCGAACAGCGCGGGGAAGAAAGGCGCGAGGCGCGACGGCGCGGCCGGGCGCGTGTCGCGGTTGATCTGATCCAGCACGCCCGCGCGCAGGCCCTCGTAAAACTCCTCGCCGAACTCCGGCGCCGCGCCGCCTGCGCGCACCCACTCGCGGCTCGCGCGGAACTCTCCCGCCAGCGCGGAGCACGAGGCGCACGCCGCCACGTGGGCAGCGACTGCGCGGCTCAGCCTCCCCGCCGGCAGGTCGCCCGCGGCGTAGAGCGGCATCAACTTCTCGGCGCGTCCGCAACTCATCGGCGTCATCATCGCAAGCCCCCTCTCCGCTGGAGCCGTTCGCAGTAAACCTTCAGCTTCGCGCGCGCCGAACTCACCTGCGAGCGCACGGTGACGGGGCGCGTGTTCAGGATGCGGGCGACCTCCTCGGTCGAAAGCCCTTCCATGTCGCGCAGCACTATGGCCGCGCGCTCGCGCTCTGGCAGCGCGTCGAGTCCGCGCCGGAGCAGCTCGCGCTGCTGCGCGCGCAGGGCCTCCTGCTCGGCGTCGCCTGTCTCGGCGAAGTTTTCAAAGCCGGCCGCCGCGCGTTCCAGCTCTTCGTCCGAAGCGGCGGCGACGTGCCCGGCGCGCCGCCTGCGCTCGGCCGCGTCGCGGCAGACGTTGACGGTGATGCGGTAGAGCCAGGCCCCCAAGTCCTCGCCCTCGCGGAAGCGCGCGAGGTACTTGAAGGCGCGCAGGTAAACTTCCTGCGCCGCGTCGCGCACGTCCTCGCGGTCGCCGAGGAGACGCCAGGCCGTCGCCACCACCTTGCGCTCGGTCGCGCGCATCAGCTCGTCGAAGGCCGTCGTGTCGCCGGCTCGCGCCCGCGCGACGAGCGGGGTGAGCGGGTCGGCCGCCGCCGCTTCGCGCGGCCGGGGGTGCTCGTCGGCGCTCCTCAGGAATGTGTGTGCGATCTCTGCGGCCATCCGGGGAGTCCTCTTCGTCCCACTCGCTTTCTTACTACCGGCCGGCGGCGGGAAGCGTTGAGCCTTTTTTTCGGCCGGCCGCTCACACGCGCCGCGCGCCGGGCCGTTCCTGTTAATTCGCCGCGCACCGGAAAAGGGTTAACGTCCCCGCCCGGCCGGAAGGATTCTCCAACTCGCCCGCGAGACGCAAGGACGGGGACGGCTCCTTCGCGGCCTCGTAAAGCGCGCCCGCCGGATCAAACGGCCCGCCCTTCCGCCGCCCGCCGCGATGGGTTATAAATGTCCGCGAATCCGGCGGCGCGGCTGTTCTTAACAAGTCTTCAAACAATCCGAAGGAGCTTCCACAGATGCGACACTCGAAGGTGTGGGCGGCGTCCCTGCTCGTGTCCGCGCTGCTAGCGGCGGCGTGCGTGAGCGGCACGAACACCGGCGGCGGCAACGCGAACGGCGGCGCGGGCGCGGCCCGGCGCGCGAAGGGGCCGAACGACCCCGTCAAGATCGGCTTCTCCATGGACACGCTCAAAGAGGAGCGTTGGCAGCGCGACAAGGAGCTGGTCGAGAAGCACGCGCGGGAGCGCGGCGTCGAGGTGCTCATCGACGTGGCGAACGGCGACGACCGCGTGCAGCTCAACCAGGCCGAGAACATGCTGACGCGGGGCGTGGACGTGCTCATCGTCGCGCCGCACAACGGCGAGGTCGCCGCCTCCATCGTCGAGGCCGCGCATCGGCAGGGCGTCCCCGTCATCTCCTACGACCGCCTGATCCGAAACAGTGATGTCGATCTCTACATCTCCTCGCAGGTCGTCAAGATCGGCGAGATGCAGGCCGACTACCTGCTCAGGCGCGCGCCCAGGGGCAACTACGTGATCGTGCAGGGGTCGGCGACGGACAACAACGCGCGCCTGCTGCACGAGGGCCACATGAACGTCCTGAAGCCCGCGATTGATCGCGGCGACATCCGTGTCGTCGCCAACCAGCCGGCCCGCGAGTGGCTGGCCGACGAGGCTTTGAAGATCGTCGAGAACGCGCTGACGCGCGCGAACAACGACATCGTCGCCGTCGTCGCCTCGAACGACGGCACGGCGCGCGGCGCGATCCAGGCGCTCGCCAACCAGGGCCTCGCCGGGAAAGTCTTCGTGTCGGGCCAGGACGCAGACCTCGCCTCGATGCGCGAGATTCTACAGGGTCGGCAGACGATGACCGTCTATAAGCCCATCGAGCCGCTGGCCCGCTCGGCCGTCGAGGCGGCCATCAAGCTGGCGCGCGGCGAGACGGTGGAGACGAACGGCGCGGTCAACAACGGCCGCAAGGACGTGCCCGCGGTCCTCCACGACCTCGTCGCCGTGGACAAGGACAACATCCTCCAGACGGTCGTCAAAGACGGCTACCACAAGCTCGAACGCATCTGCGAAGGGCTGCCCGCCGACAAGTGCCCGCGCGCCGACAGCGCGGCCATGCCGGGGGCGAACAAAGAACAGTGAGGCGATTGCGGAATGCGGATTTCGGAATGCGGGTTGGTGTGGCTTTAACCCCGCGAGTTTGATTCGGGGTCGACTGCCGCAGCTTCCGTAAATCCGCGATCCGCGATCCGCGATCCGCAGTCGATATGTTCCTCGAAATGCGCGCCATCACGAAGTCTTTCCCGGGCGTGCGCGCGCTCGACGGCGTGACGTTCGATCTCACGCGCGGCGAGATACACGCGCTCGTCGGCGAGAACGGGGCGGGGAAGTCAACGTTGATGAAGGTGCTCGGCGGCGTCTATCCGCACGGCAGCTACGGCGGCGAGATCGCCGTCGAGGGCGCGGAGCAGCGGTTCGCGGGTGTGAAGGATGCGGCGGCGGCCGGCGTCGCCGTCATCTTCCAGGAGCTATCGCTCGTCAAGGAGATGACCGTCGGCGAGAACATCTTCCTCGGCCGCGAGCCGCGAAGGTTCGGCGTCGTCCGCTGGGACGAACTGTACCGGCGCTCTCAGGCGTTGCTCGACGAGCTGCAACTGCGGGTCGATCCGCGCACGCCCGTCCGCAACCTCGGCATCGGGCAGCAGCAACTCGTCGAGATCGCGAAGGCGCTCTCGCAGGACGCGCGCATCCTCGTCCTCGACGAGCCGACCGCGGCGCTCACGGACGCCGAGGTCGAAACGCTCTTCCGCATCCTCGACGGCCTTCGCGCCCGCGGCGTCGGCATGATCTACATCTCGCACAAGCTCGATGAGGTGTTCCGCATCTCCGACCGCGTGACCGTGCTCCGGGACGGCCGCACGGTCGGGACGGACGCGACGAAAAACCTGACCGAGGCGCAGGTGATCGCGCGGATGGTCGGCCGAGAGGTGGGCGACATCTTCCCCGCGTCAATTCATGAGCGCGGCGAGGTGGCCTTCGAGGCGCGCAATGTGACGGTCGAAGACCCTAACGTCGCGGGGAAGCTCCTGGTGAAAGGCGTGAGCTTCGCGGTGCGGCGCGGCGAGGTGCTCGGCTTCGCGGGGCTGATGGGCGCGGGCCGGAGCGATCTGCTGATGGCGATCTTCGGCGCGCACGCGGGCCGCGTGACGGGCGAGATTCTGATCGAAGGCCGGCGCGCGGGCGTCCGCAACCCGGCCGAGGCGATCCGGCGGGGCCTGGGCTTTGTCACGGAAGATCGTAAGCGCTTCGGCCTCGTGCTCGACCAGACCATCCTCAACAACATGACGCTCGCGGGCCTCGCGCGCCTGTCGGGCCGCTTCGTCACGGACGTTGACGCCGAGGCGGCGGCCGGCGCGCGCTCGATGAAGGAATTGCGGGTGAAGGCCAACTCGGTCTTCACGGTGGCGGGCACGCTTTCGGGCGGCAACCAGCAGAAGGTCGTGCTGGCGAAGTGGCTGCTGACTAACCCGAAAGTCCTCTTCCTCGACGAGCCGACGCGCGGCATAGACGTGGGCGCGAAGCAGGAGATTTACGCGCTCGTCAACCGGCTCGCCTCCGAGGGCCTAGCCATCGTCCTCGTCTCCTCCGAGCTGCCCGAAGTTTTGGGCCTCTCCGACCGCGTCATCGTCCTGCACGAAGGCAAAATCACGGGAGAGTTCACGCGCACGGAGGCGACGCCCGAAGCGGTCATGGCCTGCGCGACGGGACACGCGCGACGGGCCGCGTGAGACTGAGTCGAAGCGGCGAGTTTTTGTCGCCCCCGCTGGAAGGCGGTACCTGATTTACTCGCGATGAACTTCGGCCTGACAGAGATTCTGGTGGTGCTGTTTCTGCTCGCCGCGGTCGTCCTGATCGTCTGGGTGCTCGGCAAGCTGTTCCGCCCCGTCGCGGGCGGCACGAAGATTTGCCGGCACTGCGCGGAGACGATCAAGGCGGCGGCCGTGGTCTGTAGGTTCTGCGGCCGCGATGTCTGACGACAGAACGGCTGCGTGAGTCGATTATGAGCCAGCCAACGAATGAGCCGGGCGTTGATCGCCCGCCCGCGACCGCCGACGTTGCGCCAGTCGCGGCCGAGGCGGAAGTCGTCAGGCAGACGCGCCTCGGCGGGCTGAAAATCCCGACCGACGCGTTGCGCGCCTACACGATGCTCTTCGCGCTCGTCGTCATCTGGATCGCGTTCCAGTGGGCGACCGAGGGGCTGTTCCTGGGGCCCCGCAACTTTTCCAACCTGATGCGGCAGGCGGCCGTGACGGGCGTGCTGGCGACGGGGATGCTGATGGTCATCGTCGCGGGGCAGATCGATCTCTCGGTCGGCTCGGTCGTCGGCCTCGCGGGCGGCGTGGCGGCCATCACGCAGGGGTGGCTCGGCTGGGGCCTCGCGCCTTCGCTCGCCGCAGGGGTAGCCGTCGGGCTGCTCATCGGCGCGGCGCAGGGCGCGCTCGTCGCCTACCTGAACATCCCGGCATTCATCGTCACGCTCGGCGGGCTGCTCGCCTGGCGCGGCGCGATCCTCGGATTGAGTAAGGGCGAGACGATCCCGATTGTGCTGCCGGGCTTCAAGGCCATCGGGCAGGATTACGTCGGGCCGTCCGTCGGTTGGGCGCTGGCGGCGGTCGGGGTCGCGGCCGTCGCGTGGGCGGCCTACAGGCGCGCGGGCGCGCGGCGGCGGTACGGGCTTGAGGCGCAGGGCAGGGCGGCGACCGTCTTGCGCGTCGTGCTGCCGGCGGGAACAATCGTCGCCTTCGTCTATTGGATGAACTCTTACGAACTCGCGCCGGGGCGCTTCGCCGGCATCCCCGTCCCCGTCTTCATCCTGCTCGCCGTGGCGCTCACGGGCGCGTTCCTCACGCGGAACACGACCTTCGGCCGCTACCTCTACGCCATCGGCGGAAACCCTGACGCCGCGCGCCTGTCCGGCATCTCCCTGCGCAAGCACATCCTCGCCGTCTTCTGCCTGATGGGCGCGCTCGCGGGCGTCGCGTCGATCATCTACACGGCGCGGGTCGGGAGCGGCGCGCCGGACGCGGGCGTGCTCCTGGAACTTGACGCCATCGCGGCCTGCGTCATCGGCGGGACTTCGCTGATGGGCGGGCGCGGCACGGTCTTCGGCGCGCTCCTCGGCGCGCTCATCATGGCGAGCCTCGACAACGGCATGTCGCTCGAAAACGTCCAGCCCTACACGCAGCAGATCGTCAAGGGCGCGATCCTCGTCGCCGCGGTCGGCCTCGACATGGCGGGCCGCAGGCGCGGGTGAGCGCGAGAAATTTGCGTTACTTCGGCCTGGCGGCAAGAAGGTCAGTCGAGCGGGACGTGGTCCCAGCGGCCACCGTTCTTCAGGTAGGAGACAGTCGCCGCGCTCACGCCGTGTTGCTCCGCGATCTGGTACTGGTACATCTTGAGTCTGCCTGCGGCCACGTTGCGCAGCATCTTCCTGATAGAGTCAACCCGCCCCCTCGTCAGCTTCGCCTTCCCGTTGCGCTCGCCGCGCAGCCGCGTGTTGCGTCCCCTCTTCACCGAGTCTTGCGAGTTCTGCCTCGGCGTGCCCTGCCGCAGGTGTTGCGGGTTGCAGCAACGCCTGTTGTCGCAGGAGTGGAGAACCAACATGTCCGTCCTGAGTAGCCCGTTGCTCAGGAAGAAGGCGATCCTGTGGGCCTTGTATTCGACCGCACGGAAGCAGCAGACGCCGTAGCCCGACTCGCGGACGTATCCCGTCCAAAGCCAGCACACATCTTGACCGCCCGACATGTCAACTTTATGCCAGAACCGGTTCTGCTCCGTGAGTGTGAGCTTCGGGATTGCTTTTTTATGGAAGAGAGGCATGGCTCGTGAGGCGAGCGAGGGAGAAAAAATAATGCCCGCTGTTGGACTCGAACCAACGAAACCTCTCGCGTGTGAAGCGAGCGCTCTACCAACTGAGCTAAGCGGGCGTGGCTGTAAATTAACGGCGTGAGGAATCTAGCAAAGCGGCGGAAGGAGGGTCAAGCGAGACGGGCGCGGCCCTCCTTCCCCGTTCGGCGAACGCTGGTTTACTTGCTCGGCGCTCCGCTCGTGCCGCCGCCGCCGAGCGGCGGGTCGTCTGGGCCCGCGGGCTGCGACTCGTTGACGTGAATCTCGTTGCTGTTCGAGTCCATGTAGTAGAACTGCCGTCCCGTCGCGTTGAAGCCGTCGGGCTTCGAGGGGTCTGCGTTGACCTTGAAGGACGGCGCTTGGCCGGCCGCCTTCGGCGTCACGACCATCTTGAAGATGTAGCCCTCGACCTCCGGGGCCTCGCCCGCGAAGTTGCGGTTGAGCGCGCCGTCGGCGATGAGCTGATCGAAGGTGCCGTAGGACGAGCGGTTGTGCGTGTTGTAGTAGGTGCGCTGCTCGACGGCGATGGCCTGGAGCGAGCGGATGGCAGCCGCCTGGTTGGCCGAGCGCACGCTCGACTGCCAGGCCGGGATGCCGACCCCGACGAGGATGCCGATGATCGCGATGACGATCATCAACTCGATCAGGGAGAAGCCGCGCTCGTCGCGCCGCCTGTTAAAGTTCGATCTCATAAACTGTATCCTCGAAAATGACGGGGGATTCTTCGCGCGCCGCGGGACCGGCCGTGCCGAAACATTCACACGCCGGCGGGCCGCTCGGAGTTCCAAAATCGTCGTCGGACGACGGGCCCCCATCGCCCTGAACGGCGACGGAAAGTTTACAACACGCACCGGCGCGAAGCCACCGGGGGGAAGGTAGAGGTTAGAGGTCGGAGGTTAGAAAGTGGATGCCCGACCGTTAAGCTGATCGGCATTCTGGAACTAACCTCCGGCCTCTAACCTCTAACCCCTGCTGTTTGGGCGTTGCCGCGCGGTGCGGGTAGAATGAGGCGGGACGTGAACAGAGTCCACCGATGAGACGTTTGCAGGCGACAGACGAGGGGACGGCGCGCGCCGCGGCCGGCGCGGGCGAGACCGCGGCGCAGCTCGCGCAGTTGCGCGCGGCGGTCGAGAGCGTCATCAAGGGGAAGTCCGAGGCCGTGCAGCTCTCCCTCGTCGCGCTGCTCGCGGGCGGCCACCTGCTCGTCGAGGACGTTCCCGGCGTCGGCAAGACGACGCTCGCGCAGGCCCTCGCCCGCGCGCTGGATTGCACCTTCCACCGCATCCAGTTCACTTCCGACCTGCTGCCCTCGGACGTGATCGGGCTTTCGGTTTACAGCGAGCACACAGGCTCCTTCGAGTTCAAGCACGGCCCCATCTTCGCCAACGTCGTCCTCGCCGACGAGATCAACCGCACGACGCCGAAGACGCAGTCCGCGCTCCTGGAAGCGATGGCCGAGGGGCACGTCACGGTCGAGGGCACGACCTACAAACTTCCCGCGCCCTTCGTAGTCATCGCCACGCAGAACCCCATCGAGCACCACGGAACCTACCCGCTCCCCGAATCCCAGCTCGACCGCTTCATGCTCCGCATCCGCGTCGGCTACCCCGACACGGAGGTGGAGAAGGTGATCCTGCGCGACCGCGTCACAGGCGATCCGCTCGAACGCCTGCGGCCCGTGATGACGGGCGAGGCGGTCGCCGCCTTGCAGCAGGCGGTCATGCGCGTGACGGTTGACGACGCGCTCCTGGACTACCTGCTGCGGATCGTCGCCGCCACCCGCGCGACCGAGATGCTGGACCTCGGCGTCTCGCCCCGCGGCACGCTCTCGCTCTTCCGCGCCGCGCAGGCCCTCGCGCTCACCGAGGAGCGCGACTACTGCGTCCCCGACGACATCAAGCGATTAGTCCTCCCCGTCTTCGCCCACCGCATCGTCGTCAACTCGCGCTTCTCCTCCTCCCTGCGCCGCAGCGAAGAGGCCGAGGCCGTACTGCGCGAGATCATGAAGACGATCAGCGTGCCGATCTGAAAAGAAGCTGTTAGCTGTTAGCTATTAGCTGTTAGCCAGACAGAAGACAGCTTCAGCTTTCGTTCCCACCCCGGTTTTCGGTTTTGCTAATAGCTAACGGCTAACGGCTAACAGCTAATTGCTGTCTTATGCTTCGCAAGTGGTGGAGGACGGTTCTCGGTGCGCTGCTGGTGGCGGGCGGCGTGGCGGCGGCCGTCGCGACGTGGATGGCGCGCCAGTCGGAGGACTGGCAGTTGGCGCGCGCCGGGGCGCTCGTGTCGCTCACGTTCGTGGCGCTGCTCCTCATCTTCGTCGTGCCGCCGCTCGTGCGGGCGGCGCGGGCCGAGTCTCGCGGCTTCGACGCGCCGCTGGGCGTCACGGCCGGCGGCGCAATCGTCCTGCTGATCTTCGTCTGCGTCGGCGCGGCGGCCTACAACACCGGCAACAACCTGCTCTTCCTCGTCTTCTCGCTGCTGCTCTCGACGCTCTTCGTCGCCTGGTCTGCGGGCCGCGCCTCCCTGCGCGATCTCTCCGTCGCCGCGCGCTTCCCCGACCACATCTTCGCGGGCGAGCCGGCGCAGGTGCTCGTCAGCTTACGCAACCCGAAGCGGGTGCTGCCGTCGTTCTCAATTCTCGTCGAAGCGCGCCACCAACTGCCCGCGGAAGACGAGACGCGCAGGCGTCTGCTCAGACGGCTCCCGCGCCCCCGCTACGCCAAGCGCGCGCTGGCCTACTTCGCCCACGTCCCGCGACGGGCGCGGGCCGAGCAGCGCGTCGAGCAGACCTTCCCGCAACGCGGCCACGTGCTCGTGACGGGCTTCGAGCTGTCGACCCGCTTCCCGTTCGGCTTCTTCCGCCTGCGCCGCCGGCTGCGCGCGCGCAACGTCGATCTGGTCATCTACCCGCGCCTCGAACCCGTCGGCGACGAGCTGCACCTGCTGCCGATGAACGCGGGCCGGCTCACGAGCACGCGCCGCGGGTCGGGCCACGACCTGCACTCTCTGCGCGAGTACCAGCCGCAGGACGACGTGCGCCACATCGACTGGAAGGCGACGGCCCGCTCGCGCCGACTCTTCGTCCGCGAGTTCGCCTCCGAGGACGAGCGGCGCGTCCACGTCGTGCTCGACACGCGCGTGCGCGGCCGCGCGGCCGGCGACGCGACCGAGCTGGCCGCGCGCTTCGAGCGGGGCGTGACGCGCGCCGCCTCGCTCGTCGCGCACTTCATCGAAGAACAGGCGGAAGTCCGCCTCACACTCGGCCCGGACGACGGGGCATACGCCGCCGGCCGCGAGCACCTCTACGCATCCTTGCGCCGCCTCGCGCTCGTCGCGCCTAACGCACAGGGCGAAGGCGACGATCCCGATCCGCTATCCGCGTTCGCCAACCCTGCGTCGGCCGCCGACGCGCACTACGTCATCCTCCTCACCACGGCCGCGCCCGGCACCATCCCCGCGCAGGTCTGGCGCACCTCGCACGTGATTCATCTTTAAAGAAGCTGTTAGCTATTAGCTGTTAGCTTTCAGCCGGAAGGGATATAGCCTTTAGATTTCAGCTTTCTCCCGCCTTCTGTTCTCAGTCTTGCTAAGAGCTAATAGCTAACAGCTTTTAAGAGTTGCTGCGCGGCCGTCCGCCCTTCGCGGATGCAGTCGGGCAGTCCGGCGCCGGTGTAGGCGTTGCCGGCGAGGCGCAGGGAAGGGAACTGTTCGAGGCGCGCGCGGACACGACGCATGCGCGCGATGTGACCGACCGTGTACTGGGCCATCGAGCGCGGCCAGCGGGAGACCTGCGCGAAGAGGGGCGGGGCGACGACGCCGAGCAGCTCGCGCAGGTCTTCGAGCGCGGCGGCCGTCATCGCGCCGTCGTCGAGCTGGAACATTTCGGGTTGGAGCGCGCCGCCGACGAAGGCGCGCAGCAGCGCGCGGCCGGCGGGGGCGCGGCCGGCAAATTTGACGCTGCTGAAGGAGCAGGCGATCACGCGGCGGCGCTCGACGTGCGGGACGACGAAGCCGAAGCCGTCGAGCGGGTGCGGGATGTCTGAGCGGCTGAAGGCGAGGTTGACGGTGGCGGTCGAGGCGTAACGGATCGCTTCGAGTTCGGCGGCGAGCACGGAATCGGTCGCGCGCAGCAGGTCGGCCGAGGCGTAAGCGGGCAGCGCGAGGCAGACGGCGTCGGCCGCTAGCGTTTCGCCGCCGCCGAGGCGCAGACACCAGCGGCGCGAGGCTTCGTCAAATTTCAGAGACTCGGCGCGCGCGTTCGTGCGAACAGTGCCGGGCGGCAACTGTTCGGCCAGACGTTCGGTCAGCAGTTGCAGCCCCGCGTCCAGAGAGACGAAGAGGCCGTAGCGAGCGCCGCTCGTGCCGCGCTCGCCGTTCCGCTCATTCGCTTCGGCGCGGCGGCGCGCTTTGAGCAGGGCGCGGATGACGCTGCCGTGCTCGCGCTCCATGTCGGTGAAGCGGGGCATCGTCGCGCGGAGGCTGAGCAGTTCCGGGTCGGCCGTGTAGATGCCGCCGACCATCGGCTGCGCCATACGCTCAAGGGCCTCGCGCCCGAAGCGACGGCGGACGAACGCTGCGAGGCTTTCGTCGTCCGTCTCATCACCACGGCGGCGCGGCACGAACATCTCCAGGGCGATCCGCAGCTTCGCGGGCCAACTGAAAATGTCTGTCGTGACGAAAGGCCACAGGCGCGAGGGCGCGAGCAGCTGGAAGCCTTCGGGCACGGGGCGCAGCCGCCCGCCGCGGACTACGAAAGCGCGGCGGTGCTCGTCGTTCGTCGTGATGAGGTTCGGTTCGAGGCCGATCTCTTTGGCGAGTTCAAGACCTGCCGGCTTGTCGGAGATGAAGGAGTCGGGGCCGGCTTCGAGTAGGAAGCCGTCGCGGCGCTCGGTGCGGACTGTGCCGCCGGTGCGTGAGGACGCTTCGAGCAGGACGACTTCGGGCGCGGGCTTTTCGGGAGACGCGCGGCGCGTCAGCTCGTAAGCGGCGGCGAGGCCGCTGACGCCGCCGCCGACCACCGCAATAACTTTGCGCGCGTTAGCTTGTTGCTCCGCGCTCATCTGTGAAAGTTGGCCCGGCGGGGCGGCCGTCCTGCGCCGCCGCGACGACCGCAGGCCGCATCGCGCCCGGCAGGCAGCAGTCGGCGGGGCAAACGTCGTGACTCGGGCCGCGCGCGCCGAGCGCGCGGTGGGCCGGACGGCCGTCGATGCGCTCCGTGATCAGCTCGCGGATCATCGTGACGAAGGCCGGGTGCGTGCCTACCGTCGCGGCGCGGATCATGTTGAGTCCGATCTCGGCGGCAACCTGCCGGGCCTCCGTGTCGAGATCGTAAAGCACCTCCATGTGATCGGAGATGAAGCCGACGGGGTGGACGACTGCGTCGGTCGCGCCGGCCGCTTTCAGCTCGCGGAGGTGATCGCAGATGTCCGGTTCGAGCCAGGGCTGGTGCGGCGAGCCGCTGCGGCTCTGGAAGACGAGCCGCCACAGCTTTGCGCCCGCGCGCTCGGCGACGAGCCGGCAGGTTTCGAGCAGTTGCGCCTCGTAGTCGCAGCCGGCGGCCATCGCTTCGGGGATGCTGTGCGCGGTGAAGGCGACGCGCGCCGAGGCGCGACGCTCGGCGGGGATTTGCGCGAGCGCGGCCGACAGGTTCTCCGCGTTCGGCTCGACGAAGCCGGGGTGGTTGTAGAAGGCGCGCAGCTTGTCAACGGCGGGCGCACCCTCGCCCACTTCCGCGCGGGCGTGCTCGATGTTTTCGCGGTACTGGCGGCAGCCCGAATAAGAGCTGTAGGCAGAGGTGACGAAGGCGAGGGCGCGGCGGACGCCGTCGTCGCGCATTTGCCGGAGCGCGTCGGCGAGCAGCGGGTGCCAGTTGCGGTTGCCCCAGTAGATCGGCAGCCTTGGGCCGTGCTCGTCGAGTTCGCGGCGGAGCGCGGCGATGAGTCGCCGGTTCTGCTCATTGATCGGGGAGACGCCGCCGAACAACTCGTAGTGGTGGGCGACGCCGAGCAGACGCTCGCGGTGGATGCCCCGGCCGCGCGTCACGTTTTCGAGGAACGGCATCACGTCGTCCACCCCTTCGGGGCCGCCGAAGGAGACGACGAGCAGCGCGTCGTAAGTTTGATTCGAGTCTTCGGGCCGGTCGGTCACGCGGATGAACTTACCGGCCGGCCGCGCTAAATGCAACAGGCCGCACGCGGAAATACTTAGCGCCTTTGCGCCCTGGCGTGAGGCTTCTTCCCGCACGGAAAAGAAGCCTCGCGCAAAGGCGCAAAGGCGCGAAGAAGATAAGGCGCTAACGGGCGAGCGCGGCGGCGGAAGCGGCCGGCGCGGCGTCCGCTACTTCTTGCAGCTAAAGGGCAGCAGCTTGAAGGAGGCGCGCAAGGATATGCCGCCGAGGTACATCTGCTCGACGACCTCGTTGTGGCGGACGAAGACGTTGCGCGTCAGGGTGCGCTCGGGGCCGGCCGCCGGCTTGGTCACGACGACCACTTCGAGCATCGCGCCGTCCTTGCGCTTCTCGACGACGTTGACGCTGTAGCGCACGCTCGGCTCTGTCGTCGCACCCGCCGCCGCGTGGTGCGCGGAAGGCGTTCCGCCCGCGACCGCCTCTTTCGAGTTGACGGGGAAGGCGAGCGCCACCTGCCGGCCGCCGTTGTAGCCGGGGATGCCGAGGTTGACGACGACCGTGTTCTTGTCGATCTTCGGCTTGCAGTCGTCCGTGATGCCATTGGCGCTGGCGTTCGTCGCGGCTGCGAGAAGGATTGCGATCAGGAGGAGTTTGGAGGGGGCGGAGCGCGTCAGCTTGGGGAACATGTCGTCTCTCCGTGTTCGTTCTGGTTTGCGGACTCAGGGGGTTGATTCGCGTCGGCTCAACTCGTGAACCGCTTCGACGAGGGCGATGACGGTATCGACCGGCGTCTCGGGGAGAATGCCGTGGCCGAGGTTGAAGATGTGGCCGGGCCGATTGGCGGCCTGCGCGAGAATCTTTTCCGCCTCGCGGCGGACGTGTGCGGGGCCGGCGAAGAGCGCCACGGGGTCGAGGTTGCCCATCACGGCGCGGTCGAATCCTACGCGCGCCCAGCCTTCGTCCAGGGAGACGCGCCAATCCAGCCCGATCACGTCGCCGCCGGCCTCGCGCATGAGTTCGAGCAGCGCGGCCGTGCCCGTGCCGAAGTGTATGACGGGAACATTGGGCGTGACGTTCTGGATGACCGAGCGGGTGTGCGGGAGGACGAACTCGCGGTAGTCGGCGGGCGAGAGGCAGCCGACCCAGGAGTCGAATAGTTGGACGGCCTGCGCGCCGGCCTCGATCTGGGCGTTGAGGTAGCGCGAGAGGGCGCGGGAGATGAGCGACATCATCGCGTGCCAAGCGCCCGCGTCCTCGTACATCAGCCGCTTCGTGTGGACGAAGTTTTTCGACGCGCCGCCCTCGCAGACGTAAGAAGCGAGCGTGAAGGGCGCGCCGCAGAAGCCGATGAGCGGGAGGTCTGAGCGCAGTGAGCGCCGCGTCGTGCGGATGGCCTGCATGACGTAGTCGAGCGAGTCCATCGACTCGACTTCGCGGAGGCGATCAACGTCCGAGCCTGCGCGGACGGGGTTGTGGATGACGGGGCCTTCGCCTTTGGAGAACTCCAGCTCCAGCCCCATCGGCTCGATGATGAGCAGGATGTCCGCGAAGATGATGGCGGCGTCAACGTTCAGCCGCTCGGCGGCGGTGACGGTGACTTCGGCGGCGAGATCGGGAGTCTTGCAGAGTTCCAGAAAGCCGTGGCGGGCGCGCACCTCGCGGTACTCGCGCATGTAGCGTCCGGCCTGCCGCATCAGCCAGACGGGCGTGTAGGGCACGCTCTCGCGCCGGCAAGCGCGCATGAAAGGACTCGCGGCGAGCGCGTCCGTGGTGCGCGCGGGCGCAGCGGCAGCCGAGGGGACGTATGTGTCGGGCGTCTCCGCCGGGGGACGGGTCAAGAATGCTTCCGGCCTTTCAGTTGGAAACTCGGTGGAGAGGGTGTCGTAATAGCTGGAAGACACCGGGCAGGCGGGACTGTTGCAGGGGCGTCCGCACCGCCTACTAACACAATACACAAAACGGCGCGGGTTATACAATTCCAAAGGCGAAATTTTTTTCGCCGGCGTTTCCGGCGGCCTCCGAGGGCTAATTTTTTGCCACAAACCCGCGCCGGGCGGTGTTTTACGGGTGAGAGCGAGGGAGATGAACGGAGCGGCGAGCGCGATGACAGAGACAGCGCAGACCCCGGCGCGCGCCGCCGCGGCCACCGCCCCGACCCTCGATTTCGACGAGGCGTTCACGCGCCACCACCGCGCGGTGTACGGCGCGGCCTACTCGCTGCTGCGAGACGCGGGGCTGGCCGAGGACGTGACGCAGGAGACGTTCCTGCGGCTCCACAGCAACCGCGAGACCGCCCCGCAGGGCGAACTGCTCAAGCCGTGGCTGCTCCGTGTCGCTCTGAACCTCTCGTACAACACGCTGCGCGGGCGCTCGCGCGCGTCGGTACGCGAGGACGAGTTCGCGAAGGAGACGGTAGGTTTCGCGGGCGCGAGCGAGTCGGTCGAGGCGGATTTCGAGCGGCGGACACGGATTGAAGAGGCGCGGCGCGCGCTTGAAAAGATTGACGAGCCGATGCGAAGCTGCCTGCTGCTCAAACAGCAGGGGCTTTCCTACCGGGAGATCGCGGCGGCCGTCTCGGTCAACGAGAGCTACGTCGGGAGCCTGATCGCGCGCGGGCGCAAAGAGTTTGTCAGGATGTACGGCAAGATCGGAGGACGCGGATGAACTGCCTGGACGAGGGACTGCTGCAAGCCTTAACCGACGGCGAACTCTCGGCCGAACGGAAACGTGAGGCCGAGACGCACCTGGCCTCGTGCGCTTCGTGCGCCGCGGCGTTGGCCGGGGCCGCGCAGGAGTTCACACTCTTCTCGCAAGCCTTCGCGGTCGATGAATCGCTAAGCGTCCCGACCGAGCGGCTGCGCGCGAACATCACGTCGGCCATCGCCGAGATGCAAACGGCGCAGGCGGCCCAAGGGTTCGTCGTGCGCGGATCGTCCGGCGGGCACGTTCGTTCGTTCTGGTCGTCTCTGGCCGCCTCGTTCGCGCCGCGGCAGATCGCCGTGTTCGCGAGCCTCGCGCTCGCCGCCGTCGTTCTGGCCGCGACCTTCTTCGCCCTCCGCCCCGGCCCGCAGACCGGCAATGACGGGCCGCGAGAGATCGCAACGAGCAACAAGCCGGCAGGGCAGTCGGGCAAGGAAACTCCGGACGCTAAGCCCGCCCCATCACCCGCGATTGTTGAAGCAGGCCCACAGAGCGAGCCGGGCGGCGCAGCGAACGCGGAAGAGTTGGCGAAGATTAGGCCGAAGAATGCCGGTTCGGAAATGGCGAAGATCAGGCCGAAGGGCGCGGGCGAGGCGGGCAAGTTCAGACCGAAGATCGTGGACACGGATCGCGGCGGCGCAGAGGTCGCCGCGGCGACGCCCCGCCCGAAGATTCCGCAACCCGAGCTGCTGCCCGTCGAGCGGCAGTATGCGAGGGAAATCGCCGCGCTCAAGACCTCCATCGAGCGCCAGAAGTTGCAGACGCTCTCGCCGACGCTGCGCGCCGAGTACGAGCGTAACGTCGCGGTCGTGGACGAGGCCATCGCCTCGACGCGCGCGGCCGTCAAGAGCAACCCGAAAGACCTTGACGCCCAGGAGTTTCTGCGCGCGGCCTACCAGGACAAGCTCGACCTGCTGTCGGCCGTCGCCGGCAAGTCGGAACTCGCGTCGGCCGACCGCTGAGACAGGATCGTGCCGGGCGTGCGCGCGGAATCATCAGTGATGAAACTTGCCGGACTAAAAACCATCGCGGCCGTCGCGCTGCTCGTCTCCCTCGCCTGCGCCACCTCGGCGGCCGAAGGGCCGACCGTCGTCCAGGGCGCGCAGCAGAGCCTTGAGGTCGCGCCGGACGCCACGGTGAGGCTGTGCGTCGAGCGCGGCGACGTGCTCGTGCGCGGCGTGGAAGGGCGTCAGTTGCGCGCGAGCGCGGCGGGCGCGGCGCGGATCGAGCTGCGGCGGCCCGCGAACATGCCGTCCGCGGGGCCGGCGAAGAGCGTCGAGGTCTCGGCCGCGGACGAGCGCGGCGTGGCGGGCTGCTCCTTTTCGGGAAGCGTCTCGCTGGACGTGCCGCGCGGGAGCACCGTCGTCGTGAAGACCGTGCTCGCGCGCGTGAGCGTGTCGGACGTGTCGGTCGCGCGCGTCGAGACGGTGAGCGGCGAAGTCAACTTGCAGGGCATCTCGCGTTCGGCCGAGGCTTCGAGCGCGAACGGCGATCTGAG
>DATHBT010000176.1:0-16935 GCA_035295985.1 Pyrinomonadaceae bacterium
AATTACACCCCGTCGCGGGTCAAACTCCGCCGCCCGGCTATTGCTTCAGCGTTAGGGCCTTCGCGGCGACGGCCGCGTCGAGCAGATCGGAGACGTCCTTGAGCGTGACCATGCCGTAGTACCAGGAGCCGGCGGCGGCGGCCTCTGCGTGGACGGCCTTGTAGATGGCGTAGTAGCTGCGCTCGCCGTTGACGAAGTTGAAGACCTCATCGCGCATCAGGCCGTGCAGCCCCGCGGGCGTGCGCACCTGCGAGCGCCGCTCGAAGTAGTCGCCGAGCGACGCGATGTTCTGCGGGACTTTGCGCGCGGCGGCCGACTCTTCCGGCGTCAGCGCAGCGGAGGCGGGCGCGCGGCCGTGCACCTGCCGGTAGAAGGCGCGCAGGTCGCCAGTTAGATCGTCCTGCCGCAGGCGCGCGCGCGTGGCGAGCGTGTCGAGGGCCTGCGCGGCCCCGGCGTCGCCGGCGACGAAGACGCGGATCGAGTTGAGTGCGCGCTGCTCCCGCGCGCCGCCCGACTCGATGACGGCGCTCGCGCTCTTCCAGGCCGCATCGGGCGACTCTTTCCCCGCCCTCAGGATGTCGAGCGCGACGCGGAGATCGTTGGCGAGGCGGCGCTGCCCTTGGGCGAAAGTCTCCGCGGCTAGCACGCTAACGTCGCCGGGGGTCGCCTTCGAGAGGTAGTAGGCGATTGAGCCGACGAGGAAGGCGTTCCGGCGGAGCTGTGTCTGATCGATCTGCCAGAGGTCGTCGTCCGAGGAGTGTATGTAGTTGTCGTCCCAGTTGATGGCGGCGACCGCGGGGACGCCGATGATGCCTTCGACGAAGCACATGTGGTCGGAGGAGTCGAAGTAGGGGACGAAGCGCGCGTTGTAGCCCTGTCGCGAGCCGCGCGTCGAGTAGAGCGGGCGGGTGAAGGGGCGCGGGAGTCCGCCCTGACGGCTGGCGGCGAGGAAGCCGTTGTTGGTGTTGATGAGGTAGGTTCCGATTGACTCGAAGACCGCGTCGAGGTAACTGGTGCGCGAGTGCGGCGCGAAGATGAGGTGCTGGACGCGGCTGCCCAGCGCCTGATTCGCGCCGGTCATGTCCTGGTGGACGTTGGCTAAGAATTTCTTAGGCTCGTCGGGGAAGTCCGAGAAGTAGCGGTACTCGGAGTAGATTTCGTCAGTCCACCAGAAGCGTATGTCGCGCCGCGGGCGTTGCATCTTGCCCTCGCGGATCAGTTTGGTGAAGGTGCGCGCCAACTCCAGCAGGTTGCCGCAGCCCGATCCGTCGTCGTTGGCCGAACCCTGCTCCTCCTGCAAGTGCGCGGTCAAAACGATCTGCTGATCCTTGATCGATGAGCCGCGAATCCAGCCCTCGACGAAGCCCGTGCGGCCGGGCGCTTGTCCGATCTCCGTGTCAACCTTCGCCTTCAGGACGACCCGGCCACCGGGCGCGCGCTTGCCCGTGGCGAAGATGTCCTGCATGCCCTTCGTTTCGAGTACGCGGCGCAGCATTTCGCCTTTGCGCGGCGGGAGCATGAAGGCGAACGTGCCCTGTTTGCCTTCGGGCGGCATGGGCACGCGCGACCAGGCGATCTGGTCGGGGAAGTCCAGCAGGCTTTTGCCCTCCGAAGGGGCGTAGGCGACGACGCCGGCCGCGCCCTTCGCCCAGACTGCGTTGTTGGCCGCCGCGCCGGGGCCGCTGCTCGTCAGGACGATCTTGCCTTTAACATCCAAATCTTTAAGGGCTGCCTGCGAGCCGTCGCCGACGAAGACCAGCTCGGCCGTGAGGTCTGCGTCGTGGCTGTAGTCGGCGAGATAGACCGCGTGCTCGCCGATGTCCGCGAGCTTCACCTCGACGGGTTCGACCATCCACAACTCGCCCGCGCGCGCCGTGTAGTTCGGGCCGGGCAGCGGCTGCTCGACGAACTTAACGTCTTCGAGTCCCGCCTCCTTCGCGGCCTGCACGACGTAGTCGGCGGCCTTGAAGTAGCCCTCCATGCCGGAATCCCTGTGCCAGTGCGAGAGCCAGCGGATATGCTCGAAGGAGCGGTCGCCGGAGATTTCGTTCGAAAGCATCCTGATCTCTTCGTCGGATAGGAAGGGCGTCGTCTGCGCGCCGACGGTGGAGAGTTGTGCGAGGGCGAGCGAGCAGGCGAGCGCGGCCCGGAGGATTTGTCTTCTCATGGCGGATTCCTTATGCGGAAAGCTTTTCGGAGAGCGGCGCGCAAGAATATAGCCCACGGCTCGCGCCGTGGGCCACACTCTTTTTCGGAGGAGGGGTTAGGGGATGGGGAAGAAATACTGCGTTCTGCTTTTCCCTAACCCCTAACCCCCTCTTTTCAGTTGTTGATGCCGAACTGCGAGAGGACGAAGGCGTAATCCCACGCCGTGTCCTTGAGCGCGTCGTAGCGCCCCGAAGCGCCGCCGTGGCCCGCGCCCATGTTGGTCTTGAAGACCAGCGGGTTCTTGTCCGTCTTCATCGCGCGCAGCTTCGCCACGTACTTGGCCGGCTCCCAGTACATCACCTGCGAGTCGTTCAGGGACGTGCGCACCAGCATCGTCGGGTACTCCTTGGCCGCGATGTTGTCGTAAGGGCTGTAGGACTTCATGTAGGCGTACTCGTCCTTGTTGTTCGGGTTGCCCCACTCCAGCCACTCCTGCGCGGTGAGCGGCAAGGATGCGTCGTACATCGTGTTGATGACATCGACGAACGGGACGTAGGAGAGGACGACCTTGAAGAGGTCGGGCCGCATGTTGACGACCGCGCCCATGAGCAGCCCGCCGGCGCTCCCGCCGGAGATGACGAGCTGATCCTTCGTCGTGTACTTCTCACGTATTAAGTGCTCGGCGGCGGCGATGAAGTCGGTGAAGGTGTTCTTCTTCTTCATCATCTTGCCCTCGTCGTGCCACTCGCGGCCGAGGTCTCCGCCGCCGCGGATGTGCGCGATGGCGTAAACGAAGCCGCGGTCGATCATCGACAGACGAGTCGAGCTGAAGCCGACGTTCGAGGGCGCGCCGTAGGAGCCGTAGGCGTAGAGCCAGAGCAGTTGCGGCGTGCCGGGCTTGCGAAGGTCTGCGCGGTAGTAGAGCGAGACGGGGACTTTGACGCCGTCCGCCGCGGTCGCGAGGATGCGCTCGGACTTGTACTTCGACGGGTCGTAGCCGCCCAGCACCTCGGTCTGCTTGAGCAGGGTCTTCTTGCGCGTCCGCATGTCGTAGTCATAGACCGTGAACGGGGTGATGAACGACTGGTAGCCGTAGCGCATCACGCCGGAGTCGAACTCGGCGAAGTTGAGGCCCGCCGAATAGACCGGCTCGGGGTGTTCGAGGAAGTGCTCCTTGTTCGTCTTGAAGTCCACGACGCGGTGCTTCTGCACGCCCTGGTCGCGCTCGGAGACGACGTAGAAGTCTTTGAAGACGGTCAGCCCTTCGAGCGTGACGCCCTTGCGCGCGGGGATGATCTCCTTCCAGTTCTCCGGGCGCGGATCACTGATCGGCGCGGAGACGAGGCGGAAGCCGCGGCCCTTGTCGTTCGTGCGGATGAGGAAGTTCTTGCCGTGCGAGGTGACGTAGTACTCGTGCATCCCCGAGCGCGGCAGGATCAGCTTGGATTCAGACGCGGGCTTGTCGGCCGGGATGTAGCGCACCTCGTTGTTGTTGGAGCTGCCGGCCGAGATGGTGATGAACTGCTTGTCGCGCGAGAGGCCCGCGCCGGCGCGGTAGAGCTCGTCCTTCTCCTCGTAAACGAGAACGTCCTTGTCGGTCGGCTCCCCCAGCGTGTGCCGCCAGACCTGGTAGGGGCGCTTGGCCTTGTCGTGCCGGCCGTAGAAGAGCGTCTTGTTGTCGGGCGCGAAGAAGGCGTAATCGACGACGCCCAGCTCGTCCGCGAGGTTCTTCCCCGTGCGGAGGTCTTTGATGTGGAGCGTGTACTCGCGGAAGCCCGTCGTGTCCACCGAGTAGGCGAGCAGGTTCCCGTCGTGCGAGACCGAGTAGTTGCCGACGGAGTAGAACTTGTGGCCCTCGGCCATCGCGTTCACGTCGAGCGTGATCTCTTCGGGCGCGTCGAGGCTCCCCTTCTTGCGCGCGAAGATCGGGTACTGCTTACCCTCGACCGTGCGGGTGTAATAGTAGTAGCCGTTGTCGCGGGAGGGGACGTTCGTGTCGGTCTGCTTGATGCGCGAGAGTATTTCCTTGTAGAGCTTGTCGGCGAGCGGGGCGAGGTTCTTCGTCACCGCGTCGGCGTAGGCGTTCTCGGCCTCCAAGTATTCGGTGACTTCCTTGCTCCCCTTCTCGCGGAGCCAGAAGTACTGGTCGGTCATGTCCTCGCCGTGGAAGGTCTGCGCCTTGGCGATGCGCCTGGCGACGGGCGGCGTAGGGATAGCTTCGGCGTTGTTGTTCTGTGCCATCGTGGGTTGCGCGGCGCCCGCCGCGAGGGCGGAGACGAGCGCGAGCAGCAGCCTTTTCTTCATAAAAATTCTCCGAATTCTGTTTGTGTGTCGTTCGACTGAGGGGCCTGACGCGCGCGGGAGACGCGGGGCTTACTATTGCGGAAACTACACGTCTTAGGACGACCCGCCCCGCGTGTAAGTTTCAGACTTTTCGCGCCGGCGGACTGTCCGTAAAGACTTGTGCGGCGGCCGGCGATTATAGGGACGGCGGGCGGGCGGCGCAAACCGCGCGGCGGCCTCGCGCCGGCGCGGCCCCGTTTAGTTTCGGAACTTCCGGCCGCCGCTTGCGTGCAGTCGGGCGGGGCGTGTAGGCTATCGCCGCTTTTCGCCCGACCGAAACGCGCGCCGCCCCGCAGCACTTCCTCGCTCCGGTGCCCCGCGCCCCACCCGCCTTAAGGAGTTACAACAAACGTCATGCTCGACCGATGCCGCGGCGCGCTCGCACTAACGGCCGCACTCTTCCTGCTGCTGCTCGCCCCGAACGCCCCGACACAGGCACAGTCGCCCTCCTCCGCCCCGCAGCCCGGCGCGATCACGGGCCGCGTCACGACCGACGACGGCAAGGCCGCGCCGAGAGTCGGCGTCGCGCTCATGCCGGCCGAGTACCAGCCGAACCGCAACCGGCCCGTCTCGCGCGCGGAGACCGACGGTGATGGGCGCTTCCGCATGACGAACGTGCCCGCGGGCCGCTACCGGCTGCTCACGCTCACGCCCGCGCACACCGCGCCCGACCTGCGCGGCTCCTTCCTCGACAACGGCAGGCTCATCAACGTCGCCGCGGGCGAGACGGTCGAGGGCGCCGACTTCGTGCTCACGCGCGGCGGCGTCATCACGGGGCGCGTCACCACGGGCGACGGCAAGCCGGCGGTCGGCGAGCGCATCGGCGTGACCTACGCCGACCGCCGCAACGAACGCGGCCCGGCCGCCTCCGCCGTCAACCCCTTCGAGTGGGAGACGGACGACCGCGGCGTCTATCGCATCTACGGGCTGGCCCCGGGCCGCTACCTCGTCAGCGTGGGGCAGGACACGGGGGGTGGCGTCATCGTCGTCGGCATGGCCTCGCCGCGCTACGCGCGCACCTTCCACCCCTCGACGACCGACGCGGCGCAGGCCCGCGTCGTCGAAGTCAGCTCGGGCATGGAGGCGACGGGCGTGGACATCTCGCTCGCCGACGCGCCGAAGAGTTTCCAGGCGACGGGCCGGATCGTTGACGAGGCCGGCAGGCCCGTCGCGGGCGTGGGCGTGGCGCACAGCTCCCTGCGCCCTGATCAGAAGTCCATCGGCGGCTGGGGGTGGGACGGCTCGAAGTCGAACCAGAACGGCGAGTTCGTCCTCAAGAACCTCTTCCCCGGCCGCTACGCAGCATTCATCGTCAAGTTCGGGGGCGACGCGTCGCCGGCGCATAACGACTACAGCGAGCCGGCGCAGTTCGAGATCACGGACGGCGACATAAGCAACCTCACGATCAGGATGAAGCGCGGCGGCTCCATCTCCGGCACGGCCGTCGTCGAGGGGACGAACGACCGGGCCGTGATCCAGCGACTCTCCACGCTCTCGATATACGCGAATCTGACGCCGGCCAAGCCCGATCAACTCGGCGCGGCCGTCATGGGCGACAACAAGATCAACCCGGACGGCAGCTTCCGCATCGCCGGCATCGCGCCGGGCAAGATGCGGCTCGTGGTGGGCGGCTTCCCGCAGCCCAAGGGCTTCACGCTGCTCAGGGTCGAGCGCAACGGGGTCGAAGTCCCGCGCGACGGCATCGAGGTCGGCCCCGGCGAGCAGGTGACGGGCGTGCGCCTCGTCATCGGCTACGGCACGGCGACCTTGCGCGGGCAGATCAGCCTGGTGAGCAACGGCCAGCCGGCCGCGCTCCCCGAAGGCGTGCGCCTGTCGGTGTCGGCCGCGCGCGCCGGGGCGGGCGCGTCGGCCGCCAACTTCGGCGGCGGCGCGACCGTTGACGCGCGCGGGCGGTTCGTGCTCGAAGGGCTGATGAGCGGCGAGTACGAGCTGACCGTGCGCGCCTTCGCGCCGGGCGCGCCGGGGGCGCAGCAGTACCCCGCGGTCAAGCAGACGGTGCAGATGACCGAAGGCGGCGAGGCCAGCGTGACCGTCGTTTACGATCTCAGCAAGACCACGGAGACGAAGCAATGAAACCCTCGCCGCGCTTTCCGACGAAGCCCCGGGCGCGCGCCTTCGCGCCGGCCCTCTTCGCACTCTCGCTCGCCCTCGCGCCCGCCGCGCGCGCGCAGCAGCCCGCGCGCGCCGACACTGCTCGCGCCGAGGCAGCAGCGGACGCGCGCGGCAGCGGCACGATCACGGTGCGCGTCCTCGGCGAGGACAACCAGCCCGTCGCCAACGCCGTCGTCTCCGCCGTGCGGCTCGGCTCGTCGTCCAACGTCACGAACGACAACTCGGGCGCGACCACCGGCCGCTACGTCCTCTCGAACCTCGATCCGGGCGTATATCGCGTCTCGGTCTATGCGCCCGGCTTCGTGCCGGAGATCGATCCGAACGCCGCCCCCGGCGAGCGCAACCTGTTCCGGCCCGGCGACGCGGCCAGCTTTCGCCTCGTCAAGGGCGGCGTCCTCACGGGCCGCGTCACGGACGCCGAGGGCGAGCCGGCCGTCGGCGCGACCATCTCCGTCGTGCGCGTGCGCGACGCGGCGGGCCGCCCGCCGTCGCCCGACGACTTCGGCTACTTCGGCTCGCCCCAGCGCCGCGCCGACGACCGCGGCGTCTTCCGCATCTACGGCCTACAGTCCGGCTCTTACATCGTGCGCGCGGGCGGGCGCAGCTCGATGAGCTTCGGCAGCCGCCCCTCGGCCTACGACGGCGACGCCGCGACCTACTACCCCTCGGCCACGCGCGACGGCGCGGTCGAGGTGCAGGTGCAGGCCGGCCAGGAGGCGGCCGACATAGACATACGCCTCCGCGGAGAGCGCGGCCACACCGTCTCCGGCACGGTCGCGGGCGCGTTCGGCACGGGCGACTTCGGCGCGGCCGGCGCGGGCGTCTCGCTGCGGCGGCTCAACACGACCGAGACCGAGGGCTTCGCCTACGTCGTGGGCGCGGGCGACACGCGCTCTTTCGACATGGAGGGCATCGCCGACGGCGAGTACGAAATCGTCGCGACGAGCGGCGGCGACTCCGACAAGGGATCGGGCACGGCCTCGGCGGTGCAGCGCGTGACGGTGCGCGGCGCTGACGTGACGGGCCTGCGCCTCTCGCTCGCGCCGCTCGCCACCGTCGCGGGCCGCGTCGCCGTCGAGCCGCTGGCCGCGGCCGACGCCGCACGCCCGGAGTGTAAAGACGCGCGCCCGCCCGCGTTGTACGAGATGCTGGTCGGTGCCACGCGCGACGCGGCGGCGGGCGAGTCGCCCTTCGGCTCGTCGGGCACGCCCGAGCGGGTGCCCGACGAGCGCGGCGAGTTCACGCTCCGCAACCTCACGCCCGGCCGCTACCGTCTGGGCCTGCGCCTCACGGACGACAGCCTCTACGCGCGCTCGATCACGCAGGCGGCCGGCGCGGGCGTCCCCGCGGGCGGGCAGGCCGCCCCGGCAAACGCGGCGCGAGCCGCCGCCGCGGCCGACATCGCGCGCAACGGCATCAGCGTCGGCGCGGGCGAACGGCTCGCGGGCGTCGTGGCCGTCGTCGCGCAGGGGGCGGCCGGCTTGCGCGGCCGGCTGGCCTCGGCCGACGACGACACGGAACGCCCCTCCGGCACGTGGCGCGTCCACCTCGTCCCAGCCGAAGCCGAGCGCGCCGACGATGTGCTGCGCTACGCGGAGACGCTCGCGCTGCCCGACGGCTCTTTCGCCTTCCGCAACCTCGCCCCCGGCCGCTACCACTTCGTCGCGCGCCCGGTCGCGGAGGCGGAGCTGCGACCGCCCGCGCGCCAGCGTCGCGCCGCCTGGGAGGCCGCCTCGCGCGCGGAGCTGCGCCGCGAGGCCGAGGCCGCGAAGAACGCCGTTACACTAACACCCTGCCAGCGCGCCGAAGACTTCACGCTGCGCGTCAACGCCAAGTAGCGAGTCAGAAGGCGGAAGGAGGAGAGGCGTCGTCGCTCTGCTTGGAGCGCGCGTTTTTCGCCCTTCCGCCTTCACGCTTTCGCCCCGCCCCCGCGTGTGCTTAAATGGCCCCTCCCGAAATTTTCACGCGGACGACCACAAAGATGCCCCACGAGAACACGCTCGACGCGGCGCGCGCCGCGCTCGTCGTCATCGACATGCAGGAGAGCTTCCGCTCCGCCATCCCCGACTTCTCGGACGTGGCCGCGCGCATCACCGTAGCAGTCACCGGCGCGCAACTTCTCAACCTCCCCGTCGTCGTCACCGAGCAGTACCCCAAAGGACTCGGCCGCACGGCCGCCGAAATTAGCGCCGCGCTCGCCCCCGGCTCCGAGCCAATCGAGAAGACGGCCTTCAGCTCCTGCGGCGCGCAGGAGTTCGTCTCACGCCTCGAACGGACGGGCGCGCGCCAGATCGTCATCTGCGGCATCGAGGCCCACATCTGCGTCAACCAGACCACCCACGACCTGCTCGCACGCGGCTTCCAGGTGCACCTCCTGACCGACTGCATAACCTCGCGCGCCGCGCACAACCGCGACGCCGGCCTCGCCAAGATGCGGCGCAGCGGGGCCATCCCCTCCTCCGTCGAGACAGCCCTCTTCGAGCTGCTCCGCGACGCCCGCCACGAACAGTTCAAGGCCGTCCAGAAGTTAATCAAGTGATGAGTGATGAGTGATGAGTTAAAAAACTTCATCACTCATCACTCATCACTCATCACTCATCACTCATCACTTTGAAAGATGGATTTACTCTCAACATTAAACGAGCGGCAGCGCGAGGCGGTCACGACGGTCGATGGGCCGCTGCTGATCCTGGCCGGCGCGGGGTCGGGCAAGACGCGCGTCATCGTCCACCGCATCGCCTACCTCATCAGCGAGCGCGACGTTGCGCCCTACAACATCCTCGCCGTCACCTTCACGAACAAGGCCGCGGGCGAGATGCGCGAGCGGGTCGAGCGCCTGCTCGCGGGTGAGCGATTGCAGAGCGCGCCCCTCATCTCCACCTTCCACTCCCTGTGCGTCCGCATACTCCGCGCAAACATCGAGCGCCTGCAGGAGGGCTACACGCGCTCCTTCACCATCTACGATCAGGACGACTCGACGCGCGTCGTCAAGGCGGCCATCAAAGACCTCGGCTACGACAGCGAACGCCTCGGCCCGCGCTCAGTCCAGTCCGCCATCAGCCACGCCAAGAACAGCGGCCTCGACCACGAGTCTTACGCCGCCCGCGTCGAACACACTGACGAGAAGCGCGCCGCCATCGCACGCGTCTTCAAGCTCTACGAGGATCGGCTCGTCTCCAACAACGCCCTCGACTTCGACGACCTGCTCATCAAGACCGTCCGCCTGCTCCGCAAGGATCAGGAGGTGCGCCACCGCTACAACGACAAGTTCCGCTACATCCTCGTCGACGAGTACCAGGACACGAACTCCTTGCAGTTCGCGCTGATCAGGTTCCTGACCGAAAAACAGCAGAACATCTGTGTGGTGGGTGACGAGAGCCAATCGATCTACCGCTGGCGTGGCGCTGACATCTCGAACATCCTGGGCTTCGAGGAACAGTACCCGGACGCGAAGGTCATCAAGCTCGAACAGAACTACCGCTCGACGCAGACGATCCTCGACGTGGCCGACGCCGTCATCAAGCGCAACACCGAGCGCCGCGAGAAGACGCTCTGGACGGCCAACCCCGCGGGCGCGCGCGTGCGCTACTACCAGGCGCTCGACGCCGACTCGGAGGCGCGCTTCGTCGCCGCAAAGATCGCCGAGCACCGCGCCGAAGACCCGAACGTCCGCGCCGCCGTCCTCTACCGCACGAACGCGCAGTCGCGCGTCTTCGAGGAGGCGATGCGCCGCGCGATGATCCCATACAACATCGTCGGCGGCTTCTCCTTCTACGAGCGCGCAGAGGTGCGCGACATCATCTCGTATTTAAAACTCGCGCTGAACCCGCACGACTCGATTGCGATGATGCGCGTCATCAACACGCCGCCGCGAGGGCTCGGCAAGCAGACGCTGGACGAGCTTGATCGGCGCGCGAAGGACTTCGGCGTCTCCCACTGGGAGGCCATCTCGATCATCAACGACCCCGCGCAGCAGACCGTCGGCTTCAGCCCGCGCGCGCTCAACTCGCTCCGCAACTTCCAGAAGATCGTGACCGACCTCATCACGGTCGCGCAGAAAGCACCAGCCTCCGAGATCGTCAAGGCCGCGATCCTCGATTCGGGCTACGCCGATTATTTGAAGGCTGAAAACTCCGAAGAGGCCGAGGGGCGTCTTGAAAACTTGCAGGAGTTGGTCAACGCGGCGGTCGATTACGACAAGGAGGAGGGCGGCGGCCTGCGCGACTTCATCGACTCGGCCGCGCTCACCTCGGACGCCGACCAGTACCAGCGCGACGCGCCCGTCACGCTGATGACGATGCACTCGGCCAAGGGATTAGAATTCCCCGTCGTCTTCATCGTCGGCTTGGAGGACGGACTCTTTCCCCATTCGCGCGCCGCGGCCGACCCGGCGGAACTCGAAGAGGAGCGCCGCCTCTGCTACGTCGCCGTCACGCGCGCCGAGCAATTCCTCTATGTTACGCACGCGATGAAGCGGCGCGTCTATGGCGAAGAACTCGTGTCAGAGCCGTCGCAGTTCTTAAACGAGATGCCGCTCGAACTCCTCGAAGACGTTTCGCGCGGCCCCTCCTGGCTCTCCTTCGCGCGAGGCTCCTCGCGCACGGAAAGCCTCGCGGCGGCGCGGGCGCTTCGCGGCGAGCCGCGCGAGAGTCGCGGCTACGACGGAAAGACCTACAACAGCGTGGACTCCATCGCCGAGTTCTTTCGCCAGCGCGGCCAGCAACTCGGCTCGCGCCCGACGCCTCAGCCGCAGCAGCCCGCGGTCAAGCGGCGCGCCGACGGCCCGCCCTCGCCGAAGTCCGCAGGCCAATCCTCCTCCGGCGGCGGCTTCGTGCCCGGCACGCACGTCCGCCACCCGAAGTACGGCCGCGGCCTCGTCCTGCGGCGCGAGGGCACGGGCGACGCCGCTAAGCTGACCGTCAGCTTCCCCGGCTTCGGCCAGAAGAAGCTCATCGAGAAATACGCGGGGCTGGAAAAAGCATGAAAGCAGTTATCTTCCCATTCGGTTAATTCGGGCGTTACCTGCGCGCGTAGAGATCGACGACGCGCTCGATTGCGCGGCGGCAGACGCGGCAGAAGCGGTCGGTGCGGGTGAACATGATGCAGTCGAGTTCGGGGCGGTAGTAGCCGCGCGCCTCGTAGTTCGCACCCTCGAACGCGCCGACGCGGTCGCGGTATTTCTCGGCGGCGAACATGCGCGCCTCGTGCCCCAACTCCTCGCGGAAGAGCGCGTCCATCTCGCGCTCGGGCCGTCTTTCGGCGCGAATCCGTCTCCGCCTCCCCTGAATCTCCATCGAATACTTCTCGAACGCCTCCTTGCCCCACGGCGTAGGCAGCGGCGTGTCGGGCAGCACCAAATCCTTCCACTTGAGGCGCGCCGGGTCGAGCAGCGCCGTCACGTTCGGCTCCCAAGGCTCGACGCGGTCGGCGGGCGCGGGCGCGTAGGCCACAGAGGAGGTGTAGTACTCGTCCGCGAGCGCGGCGAAGTGGTGGCCGAACTCGTGTACGAAGACGTAGTCGGCCCAGCCGCTCCCCACGGCGACCGTGCCGTAGAGGTTGTGTATGCCGCCGCCGCCGTAGGTCTCGTTGTTGACCAGTATCTCGACGAACTCGTAAGGGGCGTGCTGCGCCGCGCGGCGGAAGGCGCGGTTGTCGTACGTCAAAACATAACGCTCCGAGCCGAAGGCGTCGTAAGAAGTGCCCAGGGGCGAATCGCGGTGGACGCCGTTCGAGGGGCGCGAGACGCCGGACTCAAGGGCGGGGGGGGCGAGCGCCCAGACGTTGAAGTCGCGCCGCCGCTCGCGGAACGGCGAGACGCGGAACAGCGTCTCCGTGAAACGGCGCGCGTCGCGGACGAACTTCGGCATCTCGGCGGCCTTGTAGCCGTCGCCCAGGATCAGGAAGTCAACTTTTGTTGCCGGATCGCCGCTCTGCTGGATGGGGACGACGCGGCCGGGCGCGCGCCGGCGCGAGCGGTCGATGAAGATGTCTTTCGGATCGACGTTCGTCGTCCAGATTTCCTTAAAACTGTTCTGCGCGTCGCGCTTCGATAAGACGATCTTCGCGGGCACGGCCGGCTCCGGGAAGCGCAGGGATTCGTGGAAGGTCCTGAAAATCTGTTTGGCCTCGTCGGTCGTCTCCCACTCGCCGTAGATCGAGGCGAAGCCGCGCGAATAGAGCGTGCGGTTGGTCGCCGCGTCCCTCACCTCGAAAAGGTACTTGCCGAGGTTCGAGTCGTCCACGGCGCGCGCAGGGTTTCCGGGCCACGGCAGGGGTTCGACGTACACCTTATCGACGCTGAAGAACTCGCGCGCGGCGTCGCCCGTGTGGAAGTAGTCGAGCCGCATCGTGCGCGGCGTGGCTGCGGAAGCGGTTAGCGAGAATACGAACAGAAGCAGCGCGAAGGCGAGCGCGGGCGAGAACTTTTTCGTCGTCATGCGCGGATTGTAGCAGCGGCCGGGGCGCGCGGGAAAAATTATCGCGACGCGCGAAAAAAGGTGGAGCGCGAGGTATAGTCCGCCTCGCAAGTCGGCTCTTATCTCACGGGAGGTCGCTGTCATATTTGATGAGCAGGGCGGGCGCGCTCGTTCGGAAGGCAGCGGACAAAGGTGCGACTCTGGCCGAGAGGCACGAGGCGTTCGAGGCGTTGGTGCGCCTCTTCCAGGACATGGCCGTCGCGCGCGCCTACGCCGCGCTCGGAGATTTTCATCTCGCCGAGGACGCCGCGCAGGAGGCTTTCGTTACCGCGTGGCGCAAGCTCGCGCAACTGCGCGAGCCTGACGCCTTCCCCGGCTGGCTCGGCCGCATCGTGCGGACTGAGTGCAACCGCCTCACGCGCGGCAAACGAGTCCGCACAGCAACTCTTGATGCCGACGCGCCCGAACCCGTCTCGCGCGGGGCGGCCTTGCAGAGCGTCGTCGAGGCGGAGGAGTTGAAGAGGTCTGTGGCCGAGGCCGTCCGCCGGCTGCCGCCGGCCGAGCGCGTCGTGACTACGCTCTTTTACTTCGACAACCGCTCGCACAGAGAGATCGCGCAGTTCCTACGTGTGCCGCAGACGACCGTTGCCAAGCGGCTGCACACGGCGCGCCAACGTCTCAAAGGTCTCGGCGCGGCGAGGCTCAGGGGCGAGTTCGAGAGCAAGCGGCCCTCGCGCGACATGTCATTCGCGGACAAAGTTCGGCGCGGCATCTTCGACGACTACCTCGGCCGCTACCGCTTCGAGGCGCGCCCCGATCTAGAAGTCGTCATCACGCGCGAGGGCGACCGACTCTACGGCGAAGCCGCCGGCCAGAGGAACGAACTGTTCGCTCGCCGCACGGATTCGGAGCGTGAGTTGCGCACGCGAGAGTTCGACGGCCGCGGCGAGTTCCTGAGGGACGCGCGGGGGCGCGTGACCCACTTCGTCTATTACGAGTTCGGCCGCGAGATGGGGCGGGCCAAAAAGATCAGTTGACGCGCGGCAGGCGAGGCTAAACAGAGCGCGTCCTCAAAGGAGGCGGGAGATGACTAAAGCGCGCGTCGCGGCAAAAATTCTGCTCTGGGCGGTGACTCTGTTTCTGGCGCTCGTCTGCCTGCGCTCCGGCGTGACGAAGCTGCCGGCCGACGGCTTCTGGGTGAGGGACTTCCGCCGCTGGGGCTACCCCGGCTGGTTCCGCGTCGCGGTCGGCGCGGCGGAGCTGGCCGCGTGCGCGCTCCTCCTCGTGCCGCGTCTCGCCTCCTACGGCGCGGCGCTCTTCGCCGCCGTCATGCTCGGCGCGATCTACACGCACGCCGCGCACGGCGAGACCGTCCGGCTGCCCTTCAACTTCGTCCTCCTCGGCCTCTCGCTCGTCGTCCTCTACGCGCGCCGCCCCGCCTTCCTTAAGAAGCGCGCGCACGCAGCGAGCGCGGCCGACGCGCCGCAGCCCGCGCGGAGCAGTTGAGAGACTTTCGAGATGCTCGCCAGGAAACTGTCGCGGTCGTGCGTCAACCGCTAAGCCGCCGCACGCTCCGCGCGCCGTCGCCGCGCCTCCCAGAGCGTGTGCGCGGCGACGGCCGCGATGATGATCCCGCCGCCGAGCAGGGCATACTGCGAGGGCCGCTCGCTGAGGACGAGGAAGACCCACACGGGATTCAGGACAGGCTCGACGTAGCCGATGATCCCCGCGTCCAGAGACTTCACGCCGCGCGCCACGCCCGCCGTCAGCAGCGTGTAAGCCAGGCCGATCTGGAAGACGCCGAGGTAGGCCATCACGACAAAATTTCGGGCGGTCAGCTCCGCCCCGCCGCGCGTCTGTTCGGGGAGGGCGAAGAGGGCGACCGCGGTGACGAGCGCGAGCAGCCAGCTCCCGTAGATGACCGCCGAGGCGCGGTTCACCTCGCGCGCCCGCCGGTGGCGCAGGAGCAGGAAGAAGAACGCGAAACAGAGGCCCGATCCGAGCGCCGCCAGATTCCCCTTCACGTCGTCGGGCCTGAGCTGCCCGACGAAGAAGAGCGACATGCCGCCCAGGCAGACGGCGACCGTCACGAAATCCTGCGCGCGGTACTTCTCCTTGAAGAGGACGGGTTCGAGCAGCAGTATGTAAACGGGCGCGGTGTACTGCAAAAAGATCGCGTTGGCCGCGGTCGTCAGCTTCGTGGCGACGACGAAGAGCAGCAGCAGGACGGCGTAGAGGACGGCCGCGACGCCCGTCACGAGGTTGATGCCGAAGCCCTCGCGCCGCGTCAGCAGCATGACGGTCGCGGCGGCGAAGAGCGAGCGCCCGCACGACAGCTCGAAGGCCGACAGATCATTCCACTTGATGAACAGCCCGCCCGTGCTCCACAGCAGCGCCGCGCCCAACACCATCAGGTAGGGCGTGGCGCTCGCGGGCCGCTCCGGCGTGTTGCTACTAGTTCGCGTCATCTCCCATCCGGCGCAAGGCAAAATTTAACCACAGAGGGTCACAGAGGATTCTCTGTGACCCTCTGTGTCCTCTGTGGTTAATTCTTCACCTCACTGATCGTCATCGTCGGCCGTCGTGCGCTGCTGCGCGGGCGCGGGTTCGCGGCCGACGCCCAAGTGGTCGAAGTTGAGCGCGGCGTTGAAGAGCAGGAAGAACTCGCCCTGCGTCTGGTGCCGCCACATCGGGTTCGTGGCTAAGAGCAGGACGTGGCCGCGCCCTACGGGCACGTCAACTATCGCCGGCCGGTTCGCCAGCTCCGCGCCGCCCGCGAGCATGCCGCTGATCAGAAGGTTCCGCTCATCGCGCGCGAAACGCAGGATGACGCGCGGGCGTTCCTGCAAGGGCACGAAGAACGGGCCGAGTTGTTGGCGCTGCTCGTCCGTCAACTGCTCCTCGCCCGGACGCGCGGGCGGGCGCTGCGGCGGCGGGCCGACCTGCGGCATTGCCTGCACGATGTCCGGGTCGTCCGTCGAGCCGCGGCCGGAAGGGCGTGGGCCTGTGCCGCCCGCGCCCGGCGCTCCGCCGCCGCCCCCGCCGCCCGCGCCCGGCGCGGCCTGCACCTGGAAGAGCGGGGCCTGGTTGAAGTAGATCGGCAGCGTCTCGTCGTAGCCGTAACTGATGGGGCTGCGGCGGTCTGCGAAGTAGGCATTAAAAATCGAGCCGCGGGCCTGGAGTTGGCGCGCGTCCTCGACCGAGACGCCGGTCGTCAGGCCGTAGGCGATGGGGACGTTGACGGTGTTCTGGACGGCGACGAAGAGGCCGCCCTCGGAGACGAAGCGTTGCAGGTTGGCGATCCCTGTGAGGCCCATGCCGCCGCGCATGTCGTCGGTCGTGTCGGGGGAGTTCGCCATGTTGGGCGTGACGGGGGAAGCCTTCCACGGGACGGGGTCGCCGCGGCGCGGGATGCCGTTGACGATTGATTGCGCCGTGCCGCCGACGGGCGGGAAGACGATCACGTCGAAGCGCCCGCGCAAATTCGGCGTGTCGCGGATGGTGTGCTCGGAGATGTAGCTGTAGGGGATGCCGAGGCGGTCGAACTCGATGCGATACCAGCCCTCGTTCTGCGTGTTCTGCCACGTGTGCAGGATGGCGATGCGCGGCGCGGTGATGTCGTGCGTGCGAACCTGCGGCGCTTGCTCGAAGGCGTGGGCGGTGAGGCCCAACTCTTCGACCGCCGCCTGTAAGCGGTTTCTCAGATCGCCGGGATTGCCTTCGCTGCGAATGACCCATGATCCGGCGTTGAAATCATGCGTGCCGACTTTGAACGGCGCTTCCGCTACCGCGACCTTCACGTCGCGCAGCCGGTAGCGGAGCGTCATCAGCGTGTTGTCGGTGTTGTGGTTGACTACGAAGAAGCGGCCCGCGCCGTTGAGCCGAACGCGCACGC
>DATHBT010000177.1:0-2286 GCA_035295985.1 Pyrinomonadaceae bacterium
GTGGCCGATTGAGTCGCCGGGCGCGGGCGACGGCGTCGTGCCCGCGGAGATCACGCGCGCGGCCTCCGCGACGGCCGGCTCTTCGAGGAAGTCCCCCGTGCGGTCGTGCTCGATGAGCGATTCGACCTCGCGGCGCAGCGACTCGTCGCCCGCGCAGGCGGCGTCGAGGAAGGCTGCGCGCTCGTCGGGCGCGCGCTCAAGCGCCGCGGCGAAGATGCGATCAACTCTCTGCCAGCGCCCGCCGTCCATCGCGCCCTAACCCCTCTCCAACTCCCGCCGCAGCCACGCGCGCGCGCGCCGCCAATCGCGCGTCACCGTGTCAACGGAGACGCCCAGGACCTCCGCCACCTCCTCGACCCCCAGGCCCCCGAAGTAGCGCAGCTCGACCACGCGCGCCTTCCGCTCGTCCAGCTTCGCCAGCCCGGCCAGCGCCTCGTCCAGCGCCACGAGTTCCGCCGCGCGCTCGTCAGTCAGCGCGGGCGCGTCGTCGAGCGCGACCTTGAGCGCGCCGCCGCCCCGCTTGGCGTAGGTCTGCTTGCGCGCGTGGTCGATCAGTATGCGGCGCATCGTCTGCGCGGCGATGGCGAAGAAGTGCGCGCGGTTCTGCCAGCGGACTCGCGTCTGATCGATCAGCCGCACGTAGGCCTCGTTGACGAGGGCCGTCGCCTGGAGCGTGTGGTCGGGCCGCTCGCGGCTCATGTAGCGGCGGGCGAGGCGGTGCAGCTCGCGCTCGACGAGCGGGAGCAGCTTGTCCAGCGCCTCGCGGTCGCCGTCGCTCCATGCGGCGAGCAGCAGTGTCATCTCCTGTGTCTGGGGCGTCGGGGCGGTCATACGCGGAACTCTCCGGGCGTGGCGGCGGAGCGTAAGGGCGGCCGAAAGCGCGTGGATTTTAGCACCTTTTGCGCGGCGCGGCGTCAACCCGGCTCGGGCGGGCGGAAAATTTTTCCGCTGCGTGCCGGATTTCGGACGGAACGCTCGCGTAAAGGGTCGGGACGGCGAAGAGGCCGTCAGATAAATCACCCGCCCAGAAGCGGCGGGCATTTTTGATAGGAGAAAAAACATGCTTCACAGCGGCCACATCAGGAGAGGGCGGAGAGGCGCGCGGGTTCTGCCGCTCGCCGCCGTCTCCTTCTGCCTGCTCACGATTCTGTGCGGGAACGCTTCGGCCCAGAGCGCCCATGCGCGCGCGGAAGACGAACGGGCCATCCGCGCGATCATCGCCGGCCTGTCCGAAGCGTGGACGGCCGGCGACGCGAGGGGCTGGGCGGAGCCGTTCACCGAGGACGCCGACTTCACAGTCTGGAACGGTCTGTACGTGAAGGGGCGGGCCGAGATCGCACGCAGCCACGAGCAGATATTCAACACCATCTACAGGGACACGAAGCACCGCTTCGTGGTGCGCTCCGTCCGCTTCCTCGGCGGCGGCGTGGCGGTCGTCCACGCGGGCGCGGACGTGGTCGGCAAGGAGGCCGACTTCCCCGCGTCTCCACAGGTGGCGCCCGCGCTCGTCTTCGTGAAAGAGGGTGGCCGCTGGCGGATAGCCGTCTTCCACAACACGAGGGTGCAGGCGTTCCAGAGATGACCGCGCCTTTGCGGCGGGAGTTTCAGACGGCGGGCCGGAGCGGACGCCGGAAATCGCGGGAGCCTTCGAACCCTCCCGCGCGGGCCAGAAAATTTCTTCAACGGAGGTTTCCGAAATGTTCAATTCGATGATCAGGAGTCTCGCGGGCCGAGTCGCTTCGGCGGTCGTCCTCACGCTGGGTGTTGTCGCTTTCACCCCCGCGGGGTTTACCGTCAGCTCTTCGAGCGCCGCGGTCGTGGCGCAGGAGGACTGTTCGCCGGAGTGCCGCGAGCAGTTGGCGATGGCGCGGGCGGCGACGGCCAAGTACCACAACGTCGAGAAGGCCCTGGAGGATGGCTACGTACAGGCCAGCCCGTGCGTGGCTTCCCCGGCGGGCGCGATGGGCTACCACTACGTGAACTTCTCGCTGGCCGCCGACCCCGACATAGACGCGAGCCAGCCGGAGGCGCTCCTCTACCTGCCGAACGAGTCGGGCAAGCTCAAGCTCGTGGGCGTCGAGTACGTTCGCGTGTTCACGCCCTCCGCACAGCGCCCGACGCTCTTCGGGCGGCCGTTCGATGGGCCGGCGTTCTTCCTGAACCCGCCGCAGTACAACCTGCACGTGTGGCTGTGGAAGCACAACCCGGCGGGGATGTTCACGCCGTTCAACCCCGCGCTGAGCTGCCCGTAAGGCCCGGCGTCCCGGCCCCGTAAGGCGCGGCCGG
>DATHBT010000178.1:0-6416 GCA_035295985.1 Pyrinomonadaceae bacterium
ATACAACTCCTCGCGCCGCTCGGCCGTCACGGCCTCCGGCGTGAGCAGGCGGCCGATGTCCGCGTCGAGGTCGCGCGCTGTCTCGGCTAGCGAGCGCGCGATCTCCTGCGGCGTCCAGCCGTACTCTTTCGCGAGCGCGGACGCGACCCGCTCGCGCACCTCCGTGTGGATGCGCGTCAGGCGGCGGCTCGCCGTCGCCTCGTGAACGCCGAGCACCGCGCCGGCCTCGCGCAGCCTGAGGCCGTCGAAGTAGTAGAGCTTAACTAACAGCCTGTCCTCGTCGGGGAGCGCGCCGAGGACGCCGGCGAGCGCGCCGTGCAGCGCGCGGACGGCCTCCGCGCGAGCGAGCGACTGTTCCGGGTCGGGCGCGGCGTGCGGCTGGAAGCCGTCGCCGACGCTTGCGCCCGCGGCCTCGTGCGCCTGCGCGAGGCGGTCGAAGTCAGCGTCCTCGTCCGTCTGCACCAGCCGCGCGGACTTGCGGTGGCGATCGACGGCGAGCTGGCCGACGACGGCGCGCAGCCAACCGCCGAGGCTTCCGCAGCCAGAATAGTAGGCGAGCTTGCCCGCCCGCCCGCCGCCCGCGCGCTCGCGCAAGCCGTAGAGTTCGGCCCAGACCGACTGCGCCAGCTCCTCGGCCGCGTCCTCGTTCGGGCTGGCCGAGCGCGCGGCCGAGAGCACGGTTGCGCGGAACCCGCTCATCAGCTCGTCCCACGCGCGCTCGTCGCCGCGCTCGCAGGCGACGACGAGACACAGGTCGTCCGCGCGCAGGGCGTCTAAGAACTTGTCAATCTTCTCGGCCGAAGCACTAGGCTCGTCGCGCAGCAGGTACTTCTCCGTGACGGCGCGCAGGCGCGGGGCGACCGTCTCGGCGTCGAGCGAGCGCGCGTCGGCCGCGCGCGCCAGCAGACGCAACGCGCCCGCGCGCAATACCGGCTCGACGTTGGGGGCGGCCGTTCGGCTCATCGAATCGGTTGGATGCTATCACAGGGGGCTAAGGATGACGGACAGAAAAAGTGATGAGTGATGAGTGATGAGTGATGAGTGATCCTGACCGCGCGTCACGACAGGTCTGCCGGCGCGCGCGTTGGCTTTCGGCGCGGCCGGCGGCATAGAATATGAGCCGCGAAGTGTTCGGGTGAAACGTGATGCGGCGCGTTCGTTTGCGAGCGCGCTCATCACTCATCACTCATCACTCATCCCGTGCTCCGCGTAACCGAAATCTTCTACTCGATCCAGGGCGAGTCCACGCACGCCGGCCGCCCCTGCGCCTTCGTGCGCCTGACGGGGTGCCCGATGCGCTGCACGTGGTGCGACAGCGAGTACACCTTCACCGGCGGCGAGCGGATGACCACGGAGGAGGTGCTCGAACGGGTGCGCTCTTACGGCTGCCGGCTCGTAGAGGTGACGGGCGGCGAGCCGCTGGCTCAAGCCGAAGCGTTCGACCTCATCCGCCGGCTGTGCGACGAGGGCTACGAGGTGCTCATCGAGACGGGAGGCTACGTCTCGACCGAGGGCGTGGACGAGCGGGCCAAGCTGATCCTCGACGTGAAGTGCCCCGCCTCCGGCGAGTCGGAACGCAACCACTGGCCGAACCTCGAACGCCTCCGGGCCGACCGCGACGAGATCAAGTTCGTCGTCACGGATCGCGCCGATTGGGATTACACGGTCAATGTGATCGAACGCTACGACCTGATGCGCCGAGCGCACGCAGTCCTCGTCTCGCCCGTCTGGGGCGTGACCGATCTGGCCGCGCTCGCCGGCTGGATCACAGAGAGCGGCTTAGACGTTCGCCTCCAAGTCCAACTGCACAAACTGATCTGGGGCGCGGAGGCGCGCGGCGTGTGAGCCGTTAATCAACATGGGTGGGACTGACGAGAGGGCTTTCGAGCTACCGGACGACGAAAATGCCGCCGACGTTTACAAAGGCGGGCTGCTCGCCGTCTGCCTCGTTTCGGGCGGCATGGACTCGTGCGTAACCGCCGCGATTGCGAATGAGGAGAATGACGAATTAGCATTCCTGCACGTCTCCTACGGGCAGACGACCGAGCGGCGCGAGCGGAGGGCTTTCGAGGAGTTGGCCGACCACTTCGGCGTCGCGCGCCGGCTCGTCGCGTCGGTCGAATACCTCGCGCTCATCGGCGGGTCTTCGCTGACCGACCCGTCCATACCCGTGGCCGAGGCCGATCTCGACTCGTGCGCCATCCCGACGACCTACGTCCCCTTCCGCAACGCGCACCTGCTCTGCATCGCGACGAGCTGGGCTGAGGTGATCGGCGCGTCGAGCATCTACATCGGCGCGGTCGCGGAGGATTCTTCGGGCTACCCCGACTGCCGGCCGGAATTCTACGAGGCTTTCGGGCGCGTGATCGAGGCCGGCACGCGGCCCGAGACGCGCGTCCGGATCAGGACGCCGGTCATCGCGCTGCGGAAATCCGAGATCGTCCGCCGCGGACTCGAACTCGGCGCGCCGCTCGGGCTGACCTGGTCTTGCTACCGGCGGGAAGACGCGGCGTGCGGGCGCTGCGACTCGTGCGCCCTGCGCCTGCGCGCCTTCCGCGAGGCCTGCGCCGCCGATCCCATCCCTTACGCCTGAATCGCGCCTGAAACGGCCGCCCGACGCCCGGAAGACGACAACCGGCCGCGCCGCAAACGCATCTCAGTCAAGGTCGTAGGCTTGATCGCCGACCCCGGAACACATACACTCCCTGCAATCAGAAATTCGTCAATCTGAGGAGACTGCCCACATGAATCGCTTCCGAAATTTGAAAAGGTTCGTCGCGGCCGCACTGCTCGTCGCCGCCTCGGCCGTCGCCGCCTCCGCGCAGGTGCAGACCATCGAGGGCAAGGTGACGCTCAAGCAGGCTGACGGCACGGAAGTCCCCGTCCAGGGCGCGACCGTCGAGATTTTCCGCACCGACGTGACCCAGAAGCTGGGCAGCGTGAAGACCGACAAGAGTGGCAAGTACGTCAGGGTCGGCCTGCCCTTAATCGGCACCTACACGATCCTCGTCAGCGCCCCCGGCGCGACGCCCAACTTCCAGACGGGCGTGCGCGTCGCCCAGCGCAACACCTACGATTTCTCACTCACGCCGGGCGACGGCCGCGTGCTCAAGCTCGAAGAGCTGAATAAACTCGCCGCCTCTACTGCCGGCGCGCCCCCGGCCGACACCGAAGAGGCCAAGAAGCAGGCCGCGGCGATGGCGGCCGAGCGCGAGCGCATCGAGAAGGAGAACGCCAGGGCCGCGGAGCTGAACGTCAAGCTGCCCGACATCCTCAAGGCCGGCAACGACGCCTTCATGGCGAAGAATTACGATCTAGCCGTCGCCAAGTACAACGAGGGCATCGCGGCTGACCCCGAACAGTCGGTCTTCCCGCGCAACAAGTCGGTCGCCCTGACCAACCGCGCCACGCCCAAGTACAACGCCGCCGTCAAGGCGAAGGACGAGGCCGGCAAGGAGGCCGCGCGTAGTGATCTCAAAGCGGCGGTCGAGGCCGCCGAGAAGGCCGTCGCCAACTTCCGCGCCAACAAAGCGAAGTCGGGCGGCGCTGCCGGAGCGGCCGCCCCTGCCGGAAAGTCGAACGAGGAGCTGGGCTACCTGGCCGACCGCTACGAGGCCTACCGTCTCGCCTTCCTGACGCTCACGCCCGTCGATAACGACGCGGCGGCGAAGGCCATCGGCGAGTACGTCGAGATGGAGACCGACGCGGCGAAGAAGAACAAGGCGCAGGCGCTGCTCGGCGAGGCCCTCTTCAACGCCGGGAAGGTCGACGAGTCGGTCGCCAAGTTCCGCGAGATTCTGGCGGCCAACCCCAACAACGTCGAGGCGATGCGCGGCCTGGGCATCTCGCTCGCCGCCAAGGGCGCCGAAGACCCCGAGATGCTGCCCGAAGCGATCAAGTCGCTCGAACAGTTCGTCGCCAAGTCCCCGGACACCGACACGCGCAAGCAGGAGGCCGCGATGATGGTCGAGGAGTTGAAGGGCACGATCAAGGAACTGGCGAACAAGCCGCAGCCGACGCAGCCGCAGCGCGGCAACCAGCGCCGCCGGCCCTAAACGGCATAACAACTTAGCCGCAGTCGAAGCCGCGTCTCCACAAAGGGGCGCGGCTTCCCTTTTGACCGAAAATCCTCCCGAACATTCACCTTGACAGCAGGACGGCGTAAAAAGTAACATGCTCTAGCCAACGATGTTTGTCATCGGTGGCAGTGGCTAAACGCCCACAATTCTCTAGCCAGACCGGCCCTACGGGGCCGCGACTACTTGCCCTCCCTATTCGATCAGCGCCTCCGCTCCACACTAGTTCTCAAACGCAGCAGGTCGCAGCATGTCGGCAAAACTTGGCGAAATACTCGTCCGCGAGAACCTCCTGACGCCGCAGCAGTTGCGCGAGGCGCTCGACTACCAGCGCGAGCACGGCGGCCGACTCGGCTACAACCTCGTCAAGCTGGGCCTCGTATCCGACGAGATGGTGACGGCGGTGCTCTCGCGCCAGTACGGCGTCCCCTCCGTCAACCTCGACCTGTTCGACGTGGACACGCCCGTCATCCGCCTCATCCCGCGCGAGGTGGCCGAAAAATACTCCGTGCTCCCGCTCTCGCGCGTCGGGGCGACCCTGACGCTCGCGATGGTCGATCCCACGAACGTCTTCGCCATGGACGACATCAAGTTCATGACGGGGCTGAACATCGAGCCGGTCGTCGTCTCCGAGGCGGGCGTGCAGGAGGCCATCGAGCAGTACTACGGGCAGTCGAAGGAGATCGAGCTGGCGGCCGCCGCGGACGTGGCCGGCGCGGGCGCCGCAGGCGCTAACGGCAACGGCAACGGCTTCAGCGCGGGCGAGACCGTCTCGCTCAACCACCTCGCCTTCGACGAGGAGGCGGCCGGAGACCTCGAAGTCGTCGAGGAAAACGACGAGATCGACGTCACGTCGCTGACGCGGATGAGCGAGGACGCGCCCGTTGTCCGGCTCGTCAACGTCCTGCTCGTGGACGCCCTCCAGCGCGGCGCCTCCGACATCCACATCGAGCCTTACGAGAAAGACCTCCGCATCCGCTTCCGCATCGACGGCGTGCTCTACGACGTGATGCACCCGCCGATGCGCCTGCGCGACGCGCTGATCTCCCGCATCAAGATCATGTCGAAGCTCGACATCTCGGAGAAGCGCCTGCCGCAGGACGGCCGCATCAAGATCAAGCTGAAGGCCGACGGCCGCTCCCGCGAGCTGGACTTCCGCGTCTCGACCCTGCCGACCCTCTTCGGCGAGAAGGTCGTGATGCGACTCCTGGACAAAGAGAAGCTGATGCTCGACATGACGAAGCTCGGCTTCGAGCCTGAAAGTCTGGTCAAGTTCCAGCGCAACATCGCCAAGCCCTACGGCATGGTGCTCGTCACCGGCCCGACCGGCTCTGGTAAAACGAACACGCTCTACTCCGCCCTGCAATCCCTGAACACGCCGGAGACGAACATCATGACCGCGGAAGACCCGGTCGAGTTCAACCTCGTCGGCGTCAACCAGGTGCAGATGAAGGAGCAGATCGGGCTGAACTTCGCCGCCGCCCTGCGCTCGTTCCTCCGCCAGGACCCGAACATCGTCCTCGTCGGCGAGATACGCGACTTCGAGACGGCCGAGATCGCCATCAAGGCCGCCTTGACCGGCCACCTCGTCCTCTCCACCCTCCACACCAACGACGCGCCCTCTACCATCTCCCGCCTGATGAACATGGGCATCGAGCCGTTCCTCGTCGCCACCTCCGTGAACCTCATCCAGGCGCAGCGTCTGATCCGCCGCGTCTGCTCCGAGTGCAAGGACGTGCAGCCGACGCCGCCCGAAGCCCTGGTCGAGATCGGGTTCACGCCGCAGGAAGCGAAGGAGGTCAAGATTTACAAGGGGCGCGGGTGCCAGAAGTGCAACGGCACGGGCTACAAGGGGCGCGTCGGCCTCTACGAGGTGATGGAGATTACGGACGACATACGCGAGCTGATCCTGATCGGCGCGTCGGCCCTGGAGCTGCGCAAGCGGGCCGTCGAGACGGGCATGATCACGCTCAGGCAATCGGGCCTCATCAAGATTAAGAACGGCATCACCACGGTCGAAGAGGTGGTGCGCGAGACGGTCATCTAGAGGACATTCGGAAATGCTCCTGAGGGCTTCGGTCTTATCCCTGCTGATCCTCGTCACGGTCGCGGCCTCGCTGCCCTTCGGCGAGTCGCTGGCGGCCTACGGACGGCGCGCCGCCGCCTCCCGCTCCGGCCAGCGCAACTACCGCCGACGCTCGCGCGCGTGGCGGCGCCGCCAGCGCGCCCAACTGCGCCGCCAGCGCGCCCTGGCCGCCGCGCGACGCCGCCGGCAGCGCGCGTGGGCGCTGCGCCGACGCCGCGGCGCTGCCGGCCGCGTGGCGACCACGAGAGGGCGCG
>DATHBT010000179.1:0-11376 GCA_035295985.1 Pyrinomonadaceae bacterium
GCGTCGCAATCGACGGGCTGGTACTGCGCTCCGAGTCGCGCCCCGGCGGGCGTTGCGGCCTCGCCATCAAGATTACTAACCACCGGTTCCTCTGAGTCGGAAGCCGGGGGCGGGTGTTTCTCGCTGGCGGGCGCGCGCCGCAAGACGCGCAAGTACGAAGGGCCGCCCGCCTCAGAGCGGGGGAAGCCCTCACAGTTCCCGCCGCGGGCCGCGCGCCTCGGCGGCCCGCGGCGGAAGGAGTCATATTATTCATGAATAAAGCGATTCTTAAACAGACCGCGCGAGTGCCGCGCGTGCTGCCGGCAACAGTCGCGGCGTACGCGCTGCTCTTCGCGGGCGCGATCCTCCTGCGCGCGCCCGTCCCCGCGGCGTCGGCGCAGGCCGTCAACGAGCCGCCCGCCGCGCCGCACTCGATCATCGTCTTCCCCGAGCGCGACTTCGTCACCGTCGAGGGCTACGACCCGGCCGACGGCACCGTCCGTATCGAGGTCGTCCGCAATGGCGTCGTGGTCAGCTCGGCCGCGGGGGTCCCCGACAAAGTCGGCTTCCTCGAAGTCAACCACCCCGGCGGCCTCTGCTGGGAGAACGTCACGCCCAACATCCGCCCCGGCGACATAGTCCGCACCACGCAGAACGGCGTCGTCGATCAGACAAGGACGGCCAACGTCACGGCCGGGCCGGCCGTGGACATGGGAGGCGGCACTATCGTCATCCACGGCACGGCGCTCGACGCGGCCGGCAACCGGCTCCCCGAAGATCAGATCGAGCAGCGGATGGTCGCCAGCAGCGCCACCCCGTTCGCGCTGAGCGGACGCCGCACGCTGCGCGCCGACTTCGTCTCGACGGCCGGCGGACTCCCCACGCAGGACGGCCTCATCACGTGGGACGCGCCCGGCTCGGCCAACTGGACGGCCACCTACACGGGCCTCTCGGCCGCGGACGTGACGCTCGCCTTGCAGTCCGAGTCGCGCGGCTACTGGCTCGGCTCAGACCCGGCGGCCCTCACTGAGCTTACAATTTTTGAGGTCGGCGACGTTGCCAATGGCCCGCAGTCCCCCTGCGTCGCGCCTTCCGAGGACGGCTCACCCGGCGGCTCGCCCGGCCCCGTCCCGCCCGCTCCGGCCTACGACCAGCTCTTCGACCCGCCCCAAGTGATCATCGACGAGGACGGCCTGCCCGAAGTGCAGAGCATCGTCGTCTTCCCCGAACGCGACTTCGTCTCGCTCGAAGGCTTCCACGCCAACTCGATGACGATCAACGTGCTGCGCAACGGCGTGACCGTCGGCGCGGCGCTCAACGTGACGCCCGACATCGCCGGCGTCTTCGAGGTCAACCACCCCGGCGCTGCGTGCTGGGTCGGGCAGACGCCCGACATCCGCCCCGGCGACGTGGTGCGCGCCACCTACACCTTCACCGATCCCGTCACTTTCCAGACCTCGGTCATCGCCGAGCAGACGACCGTCGCCAACGTCACGGCCGAGCGCCCGATCGACATGGGCGGTGGAACTGTCATCGTCCACGGCACGGCGCAAGACGCGGCCGGCAACCCGCTCCCGATTGGGCAGGTCGAGCAGCGGCTCGTCAACGGCGGCGACCGCTTCGACTTCAACGGGGGCCGGCGCACCCTGCGCGCCAACAGCGTGGGAGCCGATGACGGCACGCTCGCCTACGACGCGCCCGGCTCGGTCAACTGGACGGCCACCTACACGAACCTCGGCGCGGCGGACGTCCGCCGCGCCATGGAAGCCGAGTCGCGCGGCTACTGGCTCGGCCGCGACCCCGCGGCCCTGAACGAGTTGACCATCTTCGAGCTCGGCGCGGACGTGGTGGGCGGCCCTGCGACCCCCTCCTGCACCGCGCCGCCGGAGCCGACCGTCACCGTCACCGCGAGCGAGCGTAGCGGCGTCTATGCCGAGGGGCCGAACGTTTATCTCGTCCCCTCCGACCCGCTGGCCGAAGTCTTTTACACGCTCGACGGCAGCCAGCCGACGACGCTCAGCACGCGCTTCGCCGCCCCCATCTCGATCCCGGCCGGCACGACGCGCCTGCGCTTCTTCGCCTCCGTCCCCGGCGGCCTGCGCTCGCAATTCGTCTCGGAGACCTACGTGGCCGCTACACCGGCGCCGCCGCCCAACCCGCTGAACGCCCCCGACCTGATCGCCGAACACGACACGGGCGTCTCCGCGACCGACAACGTGACGCGCAACCCGCGCCCCGTCTTCGTCGGCAGCGCCGCGCCGCTCAACATCGTTGAGCTTTACGCGACGGGCGGGCCGTTCAGTACGTCCACCCTCGCCGGGCGGACGCGGGCCAGCTCGGGCGGGGCCTACATGATCCTTCCGGCCGTTCTGCTTGACGGCGACTACAGCCTCGCCGTCAAGACTTACCCCGTCGGCGGCGCCCCGGGCGCGGCCACGCCGCCGCTGGCCGTCACCATCGACACCATCGCGGTGACGCCCTCTTCGGCGTTCCTCGATCCGTCGAGCGACACGGGCACACAGGGCGACGGCATCACCAACGACACGACGCCCGCCGTCCGCGGCACGGCCGAACCCGGCGTGCAGCTCGATCTCTACTTCGACGGGTTGCAGTGGGGCAGCGGCGCGGCCGGCCCTGACGGGCAGTACGTGCTCGTCTCGAACCAGCCGCTCACCGCGGGTCTCCACACCGCCTACGTCGTCTCAAGCGACGTGGCGGGCAACGTCAGCAACCCGACGCCGCTCATCTCCATCACCGTGGACACGACGGCGGCTGCCTCGAACATCACGCCCCAAGGCGGGAGTTCGTTCACCGGGCCTTTCAACGTCGCGATCTCGACCGAGTCCGGGGCCACGATCCGCTACACCCTAAACGGCCCCAACCCGACCGCCACTACGGGGACGCTCTACACCGGGCTGATCAACATCTCGGCGACGACCGTGCTCCGCTTCGTCACCGTCGACCGGGCGGGCAACGTCTCGGCCGTCAGGACGGAGACCTACACGCTCGCGCCGCCCGCCGCGCCGAGCGCGCTGAGCGTGTCGAACCCCTCGGCCGGCCTCGTCCAGCTCGTCTGGACGGACAACTCGAACAATGAGTCCGGCTTCGAGGTCTGGCGCTCCACGTCGGCCACGACCGGCTTCGTACTCGTCAGGACGGTCGCGGCCAACACGCTGACGACCACCGACGGAGTCCCGAAGGGGACTTACTACTACCGCATGAGGGCTAAGAACGGCTTCGGCTTCTCGGCCTACACGACGACCGTCGGCATCACCGTGAAGAGGTAACCACGGCAAGAGGGCCGCGGGGGCGGGGCGTTGAGTTCCCCGCCCCCGGCCCGCAACCGAAGACAGCGAGGAATCATCATGATCACACGACACCTCAAGCTAATCAGCCTGGCGTTTGCGCTGGTGGCTACCCTGTGCGTCGCGGCCTCCGCGGCGACGCCGGGCGGTTCCGCAACGGCCGCCGCCGGGTGCGCCGCGCCGCACGCGCCCCGCCTGCCCGACATCGACGCAGCCGACTTGGAGGCGAGCGAGACGGGCGTTCCCACCGACGGGAAGGCAACCGACGTGGGCGACAGCGCCGCCCCCCTCAAGTCCGAGGTCGCCTTGCCGGAAGCGGAGACCCCTGCGACGGCGGAGGCGAACCCCCCCGCCCTGCCGGAAGGTAAACCGCTCGACACCAACATCCCGTTGACCGTCGCGCCCGCGGCCGGGCAACCTTCGCTCGCTCCGCGGCCGCTCCTGCTCACGTCGGCCGCCGTGCAGACCGCGCAGTGCGCGCGGACGATCACGGCCAAGGTCGTCGCCTTCGAGCAGGTCTACTATTACAACCGCCTCGGCGCGTTCAACCCCGCCGGCACGCTCTACGCCCTGAGGCGCGATGTGGCGCCGATCAACGGGGCGGCCGGCCTCATCCCCGGCAACGTCCGGCTCCGCGCCGACAAGCGCCCGCGCCCGCTCGTCCTGCGCGCCAACGAGGGCGACTGCCTCGAAGTCGAATTCACTAACCTACTCCACCAGTCGCCGCCCAACAGCGACTCGCCCGCGACGCGCGACGCCTCGATGCACGTCGACGGCCTCGAACTCATCGACAGCATCTCGAACACCGGCCAGAACGTCGGCCAGAACTTCAGCACGCACGCCGCGCCGGGCGAGACCCGCACCTACAAGTGGCACGCCCGCAAGCAGGGCCAGTTCCTGCTCTACTCGACCGCCGCGATGAACGGCGGCGAGGGCGACGGCGGCGCCCTCGTGCTCGGCCTCTTCGGCTCGGTCAACGTCCAGCCGACGGGCGCGAAGTGGTACCGCTCGCAGGTCAAGGCCAACGATCTCGAACTCGCCACCGTGGGCCGCAACCCGGCCATCGCCGGGGCGACCGTGGGCACGCCGAAGATCAACTACGAGGCCAAGTACCCGGCGGGCCACCCGCGCGCCAACACGCCCATCCTCAACATCCTCGACGGCACGGAGATCGTCCACAGCGATCTCAACGCGCTCGTCACGGGCTTCACCGAGGACTGCACGAACGCCCCGCCCTCCTCGACCTGCGGCAAGCCCTTCCGCGAGTTCACGGTCATCTTCCACGACGAGACCAAGACCGTGCAGGCGTTCCCCGAACTCAACGCCGAGATGATGACGGGCGTGCGCGACGGCTTCGCCATCAACTACGGATCGGGCGGCATGGGAGCGATAGTGTTCGCCAACCGCAAGCGCGTCGGGCCGGCGAAGGACTGCGGCGAGTGCAAGCTCGAAGAGTTCTTCCTCGAATCCCTGCCGAACGGCGATCCCGCGATGATCGTCCGCAAAGACCCGGCGACGGGCGCGGCGGTCGAGGCCCTCTACCCGGACGACCCGTCGAACGTCCACCACTCGTACCTGAACGACCCCGTCCGCTTCCGCAACCTGCACGCCGGGCCGAAGGAGACGCACGTCTTCCACCTGCACGCGCACCAGTGGCTCTTAAGCCCGCGCGATCAGAACTCCACCTACCTCGACTCGCAGACCGTCTCGCCCGGATCGGGCTACACCTACGAGATCAACTACGGGGGCACGGGCAACCGCAACCTCGGCCCCGGCGACTCGATCTTCCACTGCCACCTCTACCCGCACTTCGCGCAGGGGATGTGGGAGCTGTGGCGCTCGCATGACGTGTTCGAGGCGGGCACGGCGGATCGCAACCTGCCGGACTACGAGATTCAGGGCGGCACGCCGAACCCGGCCGTCGTCCCGCTGCCGAACATGCCAATGCCCCCGATGCCCTCGGAGCAGTTCAAGGGCTACCCCTTCTACGTCGCGGGCAAGCCGGGCCACCGCACGCCGCAGCCGCCGCTCGACATGGCGAAGCACACGGACGGCACGGAGCTGAACGGCGGGCTCCCCCGCCACATCATCACCGAGGCCGAGTTCGTTGACGGCATCGCCGCGGTCGAGCCGCACTTCCTCGAAGACCCCATCGCCGCGCGCGTCCGCGCGGAGGTTAACAACGACGCGAACATGTTCATCTTCGCCCGCAAGCTGACGGCCGCGAAGGTCGAAATGATCCCGCAGGACGGCACCCCGGCCGAGAAGACCGCGATGAACTTCCACGGCGGCCTCTTCCCCGGAGCGCAGGCGGCCACCACCGCGTATGGCCTCGACGTGCGCGCCTACCCGTCCTTCACGGCCTCCGGCGCGCAGGGCCTCTTCCTCGTCCGCGGCGGCACGCCCAGGCAGGGCGCGCCCTACGCCGACCCCTGCCCGAACTCGCCGGGGGCGGTCAGGAAGTACAAGGCGGCCTACATCCAGTTCGACATGCCGGTCAACAAGTACGGCTGGCACGACCCGCAGGCGCGTATCATGGTCCTCGATCAGGACGTGAACGCGACGCTGAACGGCACGCGCAAGGCCGAGCCGTTCTTCTTCCGCGCCAACTCGGGCGACTGCGTCGAGTTCCGCGCGACCAACCTGATCCCGAATAACCTCAACCTCGATGACTTCCAGGTCTTCACGCCGACCGACACCCTCGGCCAGCACATCCACCTCGTGAAGTTCGACGTGACCTCGTCCGACGGCTCCGGCAACGGCTACAACTACGAGGACGGAACCTTCGGCGCCTCGGAAGTCCGCGAGCGCATCGAGGCCAACAACCACTACCAGCAGACTCACAACCCGACCAGCCCGGCCCTGCTCGAAGCGAAGGCGCACCCCGACTTCGGCGCGGGCCCGAACGGCGACTGGATCGGCGCGCAGTCAACCATCCAAAGGTGGTGGGCCGACCCGCTCCTCAACCGCAGCGGCCAGGACCGCACCATCCGCACCGTCTTCACACACGATCACTTCGGCCCCTCCTCGCACCAGCAGCACGGCTTCTACGGCGCGCTCGTCGTCGAGCCGAAAGGCTCGACGTGGCAGGCGCTCGACGGCAGCCCGCTCGGCGGGCGCGCCGACGGCGGCCCGACCTCGTTTGCCGCCAACATCATCCCGACCGACACCTCGCTCGCCATGCGCGAGTTCAACCTGGCGGTCGCCGACTTCGGCATCGTCTACACGGCCGACAACAGGCCGGTGAACCCTCCGGGCAAGAAGGAGGCCGACCTGCCGAAGATCATTGAGCCGACCGACGTCCCGCAGCCGGAAGCCATCTCGACGGCCGACCCCGGCGCGCAGATGTTCAACTACCGGACGGAGCCGGTACCGCTCCGCATCGGGCGGGACAACGGCGCGGGCAAGTGGGTGCAGAAGTCTGGCAACGCGGGCGACATGGCCTACGTGTTCGACTCGCAGACGCACGGCGACCCCTCCACCCCGCTCCTGAGAGCCTATGAGAACGACCGCATCGTCGTCCGCCTCATCCAGGGCGCTCAGGAAGAGCAGCACATGTTCAACATCCACGGCCTGAAGTGGCTGAAGGAGCCGTCGTCGCCCAACTCCGGCTATAACAACGCCCAGCAGCTCGGCATCTCCGAACACTTCGAGATGGAGATTCAGGCGCTGCCGACTCTGGCCGGCAAGCAGGTGGACTACCTCTACTCGTCCGTCTCCGCTGACAACTTCTGGGACGGCGCGTGGGGCATCATGCGCACCTACCAAGGCTTCGACTCCAAGCTCGGCCTCGCCGCCCTGCCGAACAACCCGACGGGCCAACTCGGCAAGAAGGGATTCTCCGGCGTCTGCCCGGTCGGCGCCGCGCCGCGGGCCTACATCGTCAACGCGTGGGCCGCGCGCGACCTGTTGCCGGGCGGCAAGCTCGTCTACAACGAGCGGTTCGGCATCGAAGACCCGAGCGCCGTCATCTTCACCGAGCAGGCCGACGTGGCCGCGCTGCGGGCCGGGACGAAGAAGCCCGAGCCGCTTGTTCTTCGCGCCAACGCCGGCGACTGCATCAACGTCACGCTCTACAACAAGCTGCCGGCGGTCGTGCCCGAGCACGACAGTTGGAACGGGCTGGGGATGATCGTCCCCGGCTTCAACTTCAACGACTTCAAGACCTCGAACCGGGTGAGCCTCCACCCGCAACTCGTCTCCTTCAACCCGTTCACCAGCGACGGCGCGAAGGTCGGCTTCAACCAGGACTCGACGGTCGGCCCGGGCGGCTCGATCACCTACGTGTGGTACGCCGGCGACCGCAAGGTCGCTTCGACGGGCGCGCTCCTGAAGGCCCCCATCGAGTTCGGCTCCATCGGCCTGCGCGACATGGGCGACGTCATCAAGCGCAGCTCACACGGCGGCGTCGGGACGCTCATCATCGAGCCGCAGGGCGCGAAGTGGACGTACCCGGTCGCGAACAGCAAGACGACGGCCGACGTTCAGAACTCGGCCGGCTCCTTCCTGTTCCGCGAGTTCGTCGTCGTCCACCAGGACGACCTGAGCCTGACGCAGAACGGCGTGGCGCTGAAGGACATCGGCGGGGCCGAGGACGCGGAGGACAGCGGCCACAACGGCTTCAACTACCGCACCGAGCCGTTCTGGGCGCGCGTGAACAAGCGGCCCGAAACGGACTTGGGCACGATGAACGGGGTCGTCTGGACGAACGTGATGAGCTCGCTAGAACCGCTGCCCGGCTGCAACGGGCCGTGCGGCGATCCGGCTACGCCCGTCTTCACAGCGCAGGCCGGCATGGACGTGCGCTTCCGCGTCCTCCACCCGATGGGCAAGACCCGCCAGCACGCCTTCGGCATCATGGGACACAACTGGCAGTACCACCCCTGGACGGCCAACTCGACGGTACTGGGGTTCAACCCCTTCACCTTCGACACGGGCGTCTACGGCGGCATCGGCCCGTCGCGCCACTTGAACATCCTGACGAACGCGGGCGGCGCGTTCCGTGTGACAGGAGATTACCTCTACAGGTCGCAGGAGAGCTTTAGCTTCGCCGGCGGCATGTGGGGCATCTTCCGCGTCGTCCCGTAACCGAAGGGCGGACCGGCCGGCGGGAGCTTTGGATAGAGCGGCCCGCCGCACGTCCGAAACTGCGCGGGGCGGAGCGGCCATAACCGCTCCGCCCCGCGCAGTCGTTTAAAGCCGTGGCAGGTAGATCGTGACGGGTGAAAGGGGAAGAAAAATTCTTTTCTGTAACCTGTCACGATTTACCTGCCATGGCTTTTAGTGGCCCCGGCGGCACAATTGTGTGCCCCCGGCGGGGCTGCCGTGCCTCGCGCGCCTCCTTCAGATTGGTCGCCGCGTCCCATCACTTTTATCGCCCCGTCCGATGCTCCGGCACCCCCCTCTGGCCTAAAGTTCTGGGCGTCTGATGCGCGTGTTACGCACTAATGCCGCGACCGCCCCGTGCGGCGCGCCTTGTGAGGTTAAAGGGATGATCAGAGCCAACAGAATTTTCGCAGCCGTCGTGGCCGTCGCGCTCGCGGCCGCCTGCCCGGCGGGCGCACGGGCGCAAGTGAGTCCGGCCAGCGCGAAGGCGACTCGGCCGGGAGCCGAAGCGCGCGAAACCAAAGCCGCGCCCGCCTCTGTCTCCGACCGCTTTGAGAAGGACGGCGTGAGGATCGACTACACGGTCGAGGCCGCCACGCCGGAAGGCGGGCGCGGCCTCGTCGCGGGCGCGGACGCCGTCGTCCGCCTCCGCATCACGGACGCGAACGCGGGCCAGCCGATCAAGGGGCTGCACCCGGCCGCCTGGGTCAGCTCGCGCGCAGCCGCGCGCGAGACCGACGAGGTCGAGTGCCGCGACAAGGTGCGCACCTTCCTCGGCGGGCTCTTGAGCGCGCGCCCCGATGTCGATCTGAACAGCTACTCGATGCTGACGCTCAATCACGACAAGACGATCACCTTCCTCAACCCGCAAATCTCCTTCAGCCGGACGAAGATCGAGGCCATAGTCGTGCTGCCCGCGCGCGGCGCGGACTGGGCGCTCTCCCACAAGAAAGAGTTCGTCTACGTCTCGATGCCCGACGCCTCGGCGGTCGCCGTCGTGGACGCGGCGAGGAAGAAACTGCTGACCACGATCCCGATGCCGGCCGGCTCGCGCCCCGTGCGCGTCGCCCTCCAGCCCGACGGCCGCCACGTCTGGATCGGCCTCGACGGCTCGCCCGCGGTCGCCGTCATCGACGCGGCGACGAACAAACTCGCGCGCACGGTCACGGTCGGCGCGGGCCTCCACACCTTCGCCTTCACCGCAGACGGCCGCTTCGCCTATGTCACCAACAGCGCCTCCGACACGGTCACGGCCGTCAACGCCGCGACGCTCGAACGCGTCGCCGATATTCGCGTCGGCAAGACGCCCGCGCCCGCCGCGTACAGCTCGGCGAGCCAGCAGCTCTACGTGGCCTCGATCAATGACGGCACGGTGAGCGTCATCGATCCGCGCAGCCAGCAGGTCGTCAAGCAGATCGCGCTCTCGCGCGGCGTCGTCGCCCTGCGCTTCGATCCGTCGGGCCGATACGGCTTCGCCGTCAACCAAGTTGAGAGCCGCGTCTCGGTCATCGACGCGGCGAGCGACCGCGTCGCGGGCAGCTTCGAGGTCGCCAAGGGCCCCGATCAGGTCGTCTTCACGCGCGGCTACGCCTACTTCCGCGCGACCGCGGTGGAGAAGTTCTCTCTCGTCGATCTGAACGAGATCGCGAAGGGCAAGTTCGGAGCGGTAGACGTGCAGGCGGGGCGGAAGACTCCGGCCGATGCGCCCGAAGAGCTCGGCCCGTCCGACATGATCGCCGCCACGCCCGAAGGGCGCTCCGTGATGATCGCCAACACGCCCGATCAGATGATCTACTACTACGTCGAGGGCATGATGGCCCCGATGGGCACGTTCACCAACTACAAGCGCCGGCCGCTCGCCATCCTCATCGTCGACCGCAGCCTCAACGAGGCGGAGCCGGGCGTTTACTCGGCGACCTTCAGGCTCACGGGCGCGGGGAGTTACGACGTGCCGGTGCTGCTCGATCAGCCGCGCATGTTGAAGTGCTTCCGCCTCGAAGTCGCGGAGTCGGCCGACGGCCCGACGGCGCGCGAGCGCGCCGGCCTGGCTGCCGAAGCCACGTTCAAGGGCGCGCGCTTCGCGCCGGCGGAAGCGGTGACGCTCAAATTCAAGATCACCGACCCGGCGACGGGCGCGGGACTCGTGGGGCTGAAGGACGTGGGCGTGCTCGTCTTCGAGCCGCCCGGTATCTGGCAGCAGCGGCAGTACGCGCGCGAACTGGGCGACGGCTTCTACGAGGTCTCGCAAATCTTCCCGCGCGCGGGCCTCTACAACGTGATGCTGCGCGTCCCTTCGCGCGGCGTCACCTACGCCGACCTGCCCTACACGTCCGTCGTCGTCGCGGAGCACAAGGCCGAATCGTCAACGAAGTAGTCGGCGGCGGTCGCGCGAACAACGCTGCCGCGCCCGGAGTAAGGAACGATGGAAAAAGTATTAGCCGCGAGTCTCGCACTCCTCTTCGCCTTCTCCCCGGCCGAGCGCGTCCTCGCGCAGGTGACACGGGACGACGGGCAGCAGCAGCCGGCGCGGGCCGAACACCCTGCTGATCAGTACGCCTGCCCGATGCACCCGCGCGTCAAGTCGAAACTCCCCGGCAAGTGCCCGCACTGCGGCATGAACCTCGCGCGCGGCGGCACGAAAGCTGCCCCGTCAGACCCGACGAAGAACGCGACCGCTGAGAGCGCGCCCCTTCAGGCGATGCGGATACCGGACGTGCCGGTTTTGGATCAGGACGGCCGGGAACTTAACTTCTACTCAGACCTCGTCCGGGGCAAGACCGTCGCCGTCAACTTCATCTTCACCACCTGCACGACCATCTGCCCGCCGCTCGGCGCGACGTTCGCGCGCGTGCAGCGTGATCTCGGCGAGCGCGCGGGCCGCGACGTTCACCTCATCTCCGTCTCGGTCGATCCCGCCAACGACACGCCGGAGCGCCTGAAGGCGTGGGGCGCGAAGTTCAAGGCCGCCCCCGGCTGGACGTTCGTC